>JANLQS010000019.1:0-3514 GCA_031367995.1 Sphingomonas sp. | reverse complement strand
CGTCATCGACCGCGGCCAGTTTCCCGGCGCGCCGGGGTCGCGGCCGGGGGGCATGGCGGTCCATGATTTCTTCGCGGCGGTGCGGCGGCTGGCGGCCTGCCCCAAGGTCGGGATCATCGATTTGACCGAATGGGACCCGCCCCTCGACGACAGCGACCTCAGCGCGCTGACCGCCGGGCGATGGGTCGCCGAATGCCTGGCGGGCTTCGAAGCGCGATGAGCGAGAATGGGGCGGGCACTCGCCGGCTCGCAGGTCGGGAGCTGGCGGCGATGGTCGCGGTGACCCTGTTACTGTTGCTGCTGGCGCTGGTTCGCCGCCACAGCTTCGACGAGGGGCAATATGTCGCGGCGACCCAGCTGGCGCTGCATGGCCTGCCGTATCGCGACTTCGCATATTTGCAGACGCCGCTGCAGCCGATGCTGCTGGCGCCGGTTGCGGGGCTGTTCGCCGACCATGTCTTGCTGGCGCTGAGGGCGGTCAACGCACTGTGCGGGGCGGCGGCGATCGGCCTGTTGTGGGTGGCGCTGCGCCGGGCCGGGGCTGGCGAGCGGGCGGCGCTGGCGGCGACGGCATTGTTCGCGGCGTGCGAGCCGTTGCTGTTCGGCGCGGCGGTGGTGCGCAACGACGCGCTGCCGGTGATGCTGTCGTGCGCCGCATTGGCTGCGCTGAGCGGCCCGCCGGGGCGGCGCGCGGCGTTCCTCGGCGCGCTGGCGATGGGCGCGGCGGCGGCGGCCAAGATCAGCTATGCGGTGCCCGCCGCGGCGCTGGTGGCGATGGCGATCATTGGGCCCAGGGCGCTGCGGCAACAGCTGCCCGCCGCTGCGACGCTGGCGGGGATGGCGATCCCGGGAGTGTTCGTCGCGGCGGTGGCGGCGGCGGCGCCGGGGGCGTTCCTGTACGAAGTGCTGGTGTTCCCGATCGAAGGGCCGCGCCAATGGTACACGGCCAACCATGAGAGCGCGCTGCTCGGCTGGGGACACCCGGGCAACTTCATCCTGTTCGGGCTGTTCGGGCCGGCGCTGGCGGCGGTCGTCGCGGTGGCCGCGGCGGCGTGGCGGGAGCGCGAGGCAGGGCTGACCGCGCATCCGCGGCGGATGCTGTTCGGTGGGCTGCTCGCCGCGTCTTTGGTCGGCGCCTATCTGCCCAACCCGAGCTTCCGCCAATATTGGATCCCGGCGCTGCCGCCCCTGTTCCTGTGCCTGGGTCTGGCGATGGATCGCTGGCCGGCGTTGCTGTCGCGGCGGATGAAGGCGGTATGGGCGGTGTTCGCGGTGGCCGGGGTGGCGACCAGCGCGGTGCAGCTGGGCGGGGCGTTATGGTCGGGTTCCGAAGCGATTGCGCTTGACCGCGCCGCGACACAGATCAACGCGCTGATGGACCGGAACAGTGTGAACGGGCCGGTCGCAGGCCTCGACCCCGACAGCTTCGCCGGGTCGCGCCGGCCGATCGACCCGCGCTTCGCCGGCGGGCGGTTCCTGTACCGCACCGATCGCCAGGTCACGCCCGAACAGCAGCGCGCCTGGCACATCGCGACGTTCGCCGACCCGGCCAGCCTGGCGAGCGACCCGCCGGCGGCGATCGTCACTTATTGCCTGACCAAGAGCGGGACCAAGACCGAGCGGCTCAACGGCTGGCTCGAGCAGGGCGCGACAGCGGCGGGATTCGGCCCGGCCGGGCGCGTCGGCAACCTGTGCCTGTGGCGGCCATTGCCGGGCCGATCCGAACGGCCGGCCGGGCCGCGTCCCGCCGAGCGACTCGGCGAAATGCCGGCGCGCTGACCGCCGGGAATCGCGGCGCCGGGCCGGAGCACCTCCAAGACGCCGGGCAAACCCCTGAGGCTGTGTCACTTTAGGTCAGTTTTGAAACGGCTTAACGATTGACTCTTCTTAATCCTGGTTACACAAAAATTAACGGTTGGGAGTCGCGCAGGAATGCCGCGGCGAGTCCCGCCTGTTGTCGGGGGACATATATGCGGGTGGGTCTGGAGCGTCGGCGCAAGCTGGATTTTTGGATATTGGCGACGGCGCTGGCGACGGTTCCGGCGGCCGGAGCTGCTCAATCGATCGCGCCGACTCGCGACGAGCTGACGCGCGACCAGCCGCCGGTGCCGGCGCGGCGGCCCAACCTCAACATCGTCGGCGGCATCGAACGGTCGGCCTGCCCGCTCGCCGAGCCGCAATATGCCGACATCAAGGTGACCATTCAGACGGTCGAGTTCGATCACCTCAAGGGCGCGACCCAGGACGAGCTGCGGCCGGCATGGGCATCCTATGCCGGCAGCCCACAGCCGGTGGCGGTGCTGTGCGAGATCCGCGACGGCGCGGCGACGATCCTTCGCAACAAAGGCTATCTGGCCGCGGTCCAGGTGCCGACGCAGCGGATCGACAATGGCGTGGTCCACATGGAGACTCTGTTCGCGCGGGTGGTGACGGTGCGGGCGCGGGGCCAGACCGGCGGCGCCGAAGCCAAGCTCGCCGGCTATCTCAGCAAGCTCACCGACGACGAGATTTTCGACCGCTTCCGGGCCGAGCGCTACCTGCTGCTGGCGCGCGACCTGCCCGGCTACAACGTCCAGCTGACCTTGAAGCCGTCGGGCACCGGACCGGGCGAGCTGATCGGCGAAGTGTCGGTCGTGCGCCTGCCGTTCACGGCCGACGCGATGGTCCAGAATCTGGCCTCGAAACAAACCGGCCGGTGGGGCGGGCAGCTGCGCTTCCAGGCCTATGGCCTGACCGGGCTGGGCGACGTCACCAGCGCGTCGATTTATTCGACCGCGCAGGTCCGGGAACAGCAGATCGTCCAGCTGTCGCACAGCTTCCGCCCGGGCAGCGAGGGCCTGGTGATCGACGGGCTGTTCACTTACGCCTGGACCCAACCCGACCTCAATTCCCCGACCGTCGTCCCCGACCTCAAGGCGCGGACGCTCTACGCCTCGCTCGGCGCGCGCTACCCGCTGGTGCGGCGGCAGAGCCATAATCTGTGGATCGGCGGCGGCCTCGATTTCCTCAACCAGACCGTCGAATTTTTCGGGCCGCAATCGAACGACCGGCTGCGCGTCGGCTTCCTTCGCGCGAACTGGGACGCGGTCGATCTGCGGTCGAGGCGCCCGAAATGGCGCGCCTCGATGACCGCCGAGCTGCGCCACGGGTTCAATTTTTTCAACGCCAGCAAGGCTTGCCCGACGGGCGGCTGCGCGATCGGCGTGATCGGACCGAGCCGCTCCGACGGTGACCCCAACGCCACGGTCGCGCGCCTGTCGGCCGACACCGAGCTGGCAGTCGGTAAGGACTTTTCGCTGGCCGTGTCGCCGCGTGCCCAGCTGGCGTTCAGCCCGCTGTTCGCGTTCGAGGAATTCACCGCCGGAAACTATACGGTGGGCCGCGGTTACGACCCGGCGATCCTGACCGGTGACAGCGGGGCCGGCCTGTCGGCCGAGCTGCGCGGGCCGCGGATCATCCCGGCCAAGATGGAATCGGTGTCTATCCAGCCGTTCGTGTTCGGTGACGCCGCGTG
>JANLQS010000017.1:0-5688 GCA_031367995.1 Sphingomonas sp. | reverse complement strand
CAGCGACCTGCGCCTCGCCTCCCGCGACGCGCGCACCGCCTTCTTGTTCACCCGCGTCGGCCTGTCGGGCGCGGACATGGGCGCCTGCGCCATCCTGCCGCGCATCGTCGGCCACGGCCGCGCCGCCGATTTGTTGTTCACTGGCCGCACCATGGATGCCGACGAAGGTCTCGCCTGGGGCTTCTGGAACCGCCTGTCCGACACGGTCCTGGCCGATGCCCAGGCCCTCGCCGCGTCGCTCGCCAGCGGACCCGCCCTCGCCCACGCCATGACCAAGCGCCAACTCGACGCCGAATGGGCGGTACCCATCGACCAGGCGATCACGATGGAGGCGGAGGCCCAGGGGCTGTGCATGCAAAGCAACGATTTCCGTCGTGCCTACGATGCCTTCGCTGCCAAGCGCACCCCGGAATTCCAGGGTGACTGACTGATGGACCTCGACTGGCCCTTCTTCGAGCCGCGCCACCGCGAGCTCGCCGCGCGCCTCGACGAATATTGCGCGCATCACCTCGGCGATGTCCACGCCGAGAATGTCGACGCCGCCTGCCGCGCGCTCGTCCACAATCTGGGTGAGGCGGGCTTCCTCAAGCTTTGCGTCGCCGATGGCGACCAGGCCCCCGACGTGCGCAGCCTTGCGATCGCTCGCTCGACCCTTGCCCGCGCCTCGGGCCTCGCCGATTTCGCCTTCGCCATGCAAGGCCTGGGATCTGGCGCAATCAGCTTGGCCGGCGACGACCAGCAGCGCGCCGACTGGCTGCCCGGGGTCGCCGCGGGCAGCGCGATTGCCGCCTTCGCCTTGACCGAGCCCGACACCGGCTCGGACGCCGCCAACATCGCCACCCGCGCCATCCGGGATGGCGGCGATTGGGTTATCGACGGCGAAAAGACCTACATTTCCAACGGCACCATCGCCGACGTGATTACGTTGTTCGCGCGCACGTCGGACGATGGCGCCAAGGGGCTCAGCGCGTTCGTCCTGCCCGTGCCGACCGCCGGCCTCAGCGTCGCCGAGCGGATCCATGTCATCGCCCCCCATCCGCTTGCCCGCCTCCGCCTCGACGGCGTCCGCCTGCCCGCCTCGGCGTTGATCGGCGCGCCCGGCGACGGCTTTGCCATCGCCATGTGCACGCTGACCCTGTTTCGCGTCACCGTCGCCGCCGCCGCGCTCGGTTTCGCCCGGCGCGCGCTCGATGAGGCGCTGGCCTTTACGACCACGCGCAAGCTTGGCGACGCCACCCTCGCCGACAATGCCGTGACCCAGGCGACCCTCGCCGACATGGCGACCCGCGTCGACGCGTCCGCCCTGCTCATCGCCCGCGCCGCCTGGACGCAGGATACGCAAAAGCGCGACAATCGCCGCTTCGCCGCCATGGCCAAGCTCCACGCCACCGAGGAAGCGCAGAAAGTGATCGACATGGCGCTCCAGCTGCACGGCGGGCTGGGCGTGACAAAAGGCGCCAAGATCGAAGAATTATACCGTGAAATCAGGGCTTTACGCATCTATGAAGGCGCCAGCGAGGTGCAGCGTCTTGTCATAGCCCGCGACCTCCTCAAAGGGTTCAGACCATGAAGATTCTCCACCCCCCCGCCTGGCCGCGGCCCAAGGGCTATGCCAACGGCATCAGCGCGCGCGGGCGGATGATCTTCACCGCCGGGGTGATCGGCTGGAACGAGCAGGAGATCGTCACCTCGCATTTGTTCGAAGTGCAGTTCGGCCAGGCGCTCAGGAACATCGCCGCGATCCTCGCCGAGGACGGTGCCGAACCGCGCCACATCGTCCGCCTGACCATCTACGTTACCGACCGCGACCAGTATCGTGCCCGCCGCGACGAGCTCGCCGCGGTGTGGAAATCGGTCATGGGCGATCATTATCCCGCCGTAGCGCTGGTCGAGGTCAAGGGCCTGGTCAATTCGTCGGCGGTGGTCGAGATCGAAGCGACGGCGGTGGTCGAGGACTGATGCGCGATCCGTTCGTCGAGCAGCGCCTGCCGCCACCCGAGGCGCTCCCCGACTTCCTCTTGCTCGACATTCCCGACCGCCTCAACGCTGCCGCCGAGCTGCTCAAGGGCGGCGCCCGCGACGCGCTGGCGGTGGTCAATGCGCACGGCCGCTGGACCTATGCCCAGCTCGACGAATTCTCCGGCCGCATCGCCCGCCTTTTGGTCGAGGAGGAGGGACTAGTCCCCGGCAACCGCGTACTGCTGCGCGGCCCCAACGGTTATACCCTGTTCGCCGCCTGGCTCGGCGTGCTCAAGGCCGGTGGCGTGGCGGTCACGACCATGCCCTTGCTTCGCCCGGGCGAGATCGCCACCGTCATCGACCGCGCCCAAATCTCCCACGCGCTGGTCGACAGCCGCTTCATCGGCGACTTCCGTGAGGCCATGGAACAGACGCACGTCGTCAAGCACCTCGTCAAATATGACGGCGACTACGGCCACGGCGCGCTCGAAACCCGCTGCGCCGTCCTCGACCCGCTCCCGCCAGTCGATACCGCCGCCACCGACCCGGCTTTGATCGCCTTCACCAGCGGCACCACCGGCGTGCCCAAGGGCTGCGTCCATTTTCACCGCGACATCCTCGCCCCATGCGATACGTTTGCGAAGTCGCATTTCCCGATGAAGCCAGGCGACATCGTCCTCACCTCGGCCCCGATCGCCTTCACCTTCGGCCTCGGCGCGACTTTGCTGTTCCCGCTGCGCGCCAGCGCAGCGACGGCGACGATCGAGCAAGGCGGCCCGGCGCAATTGCTCGAGGCCATTGCCCGCCACGGCGTAACCCACCTCGCCACCGCGCCAACCGCCTACAAGGCGATGCTGGCTACGGAGTCCCCCCCCCAAACCGTTCGCCCTGAGCCTGTCGAAGGACTGACTTTCCCTTCGTCATCCAACAACCAGGACAACCCTCCGACAAGCTCAGGGCGAACGGATGAGGGGGCGCTTGAGAACGCGCTCAACACCCTCAAATGCTGCCTCTCGGCCGGCGAGCATCTCCCCGAAGCTATGTGGCAGGCGTGGCGGACACGCACGGGCCTCGCCATCGTCGACGGCATCGGCGCGACCGAGATGATGCACATTTTCATTTCCGAAAGCGGCGCCGCCATCCGACCCGGCAGCACCGGCCGCGCCGTGCCCGGATATGACGCTGCCGTGCTCAACGCCGCTGGCCAGCCGCTGGCGGAGGGCGAAGGCCACCTCGCGGTAAAAGGCCCGACGGGCTGCCGCTATCTCGACGACCCGCGCCAGGCTGATTACGTCCAAAATGGATGGAATATCACGGGCGATACTTACCGCCGCGATGTCGACGGTTATTACTGGTTCCTCGCTCGCTCCGACGACATGATCGTCAGTTCGGGCTACAACATCGCCGCCCCCGAAGTCGAAAACGCCTTGTTGACGCACCCTGCCGTCGCCGAATGCGCGGTCATCGGCGTCCCCTGTCCCGAGCGCGGTCAGATTGTGAAGGCATTCGTCGTCCTCGCCGCTTTCGCGACGCCGAGCGACGAATTATCCCGCGGTCTCAAGAATTTCACTAAGGAAAGAATTGCGCCCTACAAATATCCGCGCGAGATCGTCTTCGTCGACGCGCTGCCGAAGACCGCAACCGGTAAATTGCGCCGCAGTGAATTGCGCAATCTTTAGTCGGCCGGGCCGCTAGCGCGAGAACACCGCGCCATGGGGCTTGCCCTCGCCGGTCCAGCCGTGCGGCCAGCGGCGGGGGGCGAAGCTGATGCCGGGCTTTCCGTCGTCCCCGCGAAACCCCTCGTCGATGGTCAACGCCCCGCTGTTGCCGTCTAGCTTGAGCAAATAAGTCCGGTCGCCGCTCTGGGTCGAGGTGACGACCAGCCGCCCGGTCGCTGCGTCCCACGCGGTCCAGTGCGGCAGATACACATCGCTGAGCGTCAGCCGCGACACTTCCTTCGGCCGCTCGCCGTCGGCGATGTCGATCACGATAAAACTGTGTACCGCCGGCACGCTCTGCACCAGATAATGGCCGGCGATGGTCGGCACCCCGCACCCGGTGCCGGGAAAGACATGGACCAATTTCGACTTCAAATTGCCATCCGCCATCCCGGTCACGCGCTCGATGCCGCACGCCAACGTCTGGACATAGACCGCGCCGTCGGGCCCGACCCGCGCCTCTTCGGGATTGAGATGGCCATACAGCTCGGCTCCCGGATCGAGATAGGCGGTCTTTAGCAGTTTGAGATCCGACAGCCGCCACAGCTGCACCGTGGTCCCCGCGATATCCTCGCTGTGCATCGACGAATTGGTCGTCAGCACCCGGTCGATCCCCGGCAGCACGGCCAGGCTGTACGGCATCATCAGCGCATTGGGGAACGCCGGGTCGACATTGCCTGCGGCGCGCACCGCCTGGCCCGCGTCGTCGATCTCGACCAGCCCGCCACCCATCATCATCGGGCCATGGCCCATCGCGCCCGCGACATGCTGGAACGACGCCAGCACGTGGCCATTGGGCAGGCGGACGAAGCTGTGCGGCCGTGAGAAGCCCGCCAGGTCGCCGAACGCCGCCGCCACCTCGGGATGGAGCGGATCCTTGAGGTTGAGCACGAACGTCCGCCCGGCGTCATGGTCGTTGGCGAACAGCATCCCGCTTTCGGGCATGACATATTCGGTATGGTGGATGCGTACGCTGGTCTGGTCGGTCGCGACGCTGGTCAGCAGTTTCCCATAAGAAGCCGAGCCCGGATTGGCGTCGAACACGGCGATGAAATCCTTGCCAGCTTTGGCCTGGTCGCCCGTCCACACAAACAAATATTGGCCCGCCGTCTTGCGCTCTGCGGCGACCGATGGCGCCGGCAGGGCGGCCAGGTACAGCAATAGCAGGCTGAACAGTCGCAGCATCATTCCCTCCCCCGGGTTGTGAACGCCTGACGCTTACTCGAACTCGACAATCACCTGGTCGACGCTGAGGCTCTCGCCCACCACGGCCGACACCGATTTGACCTTGGTCGCCTTGGTCGCGCGCAGGATATTTTCCATTTTCATCGCTTCGATCACCGCTACCGGCTGCCCGGCTTCAACCGTGTCGCCCGGCTTCACTTCCAATCGCGTCAACAGCCCAGGCATCGGCGCGATCAGGAAGCGCGACAGATCGGGCGGCACCTTCGCGATCATGAACCGGGTAAGGTCGGCGACATGCGGCGCCATCACCTCGACATGGTGCGCTGAGCCGCGCGTCGTCAGCCGCCACCCGCGCCCATCACGCGCGACTTGCACGATCCTGCGCCGTCCATCGAGGTCGGCGACGACCAGCCGCTGGCCGGGCACATAGTCGGCGATGACGTCGATCTCCTCCTCGCCGTCGATCGAAACCAGCAGCCCGCCATCATAAGGCTCGACCGCAACCGCAAACTCGTCCCCCGACACCCGCACGACATAGTCGCCGTCGGGGAACACCGGCCCGCCCAATTGCCCGTCGATCAGCGCCGCGCGAGTCTCGTGCGTCGCCGCCACCAGCGCCGCAATTCCCGCCAGATCGGCCACCAGTTCGTCGCTCGCCGGGGCGCCGTGGAAGCCGTCGGGATATTCCTCGGCGATGAAGCCGGTGGTGAGGTCGCCGCGCTGGAACCGCGGGTGCTGCATCAGCGCCGACAGGAAGTCGATATTGTCGCTGACCCCGTCAATCTGGAACGAATCGAGTGCCTCGACCTGCGCCGTGATCGCCTCT
>JANLQS010000011.1:0-21300 GCA_031367995.1 Sphingomonas sp. | reverse complement strand
CCGTTGACCTTGGCGCCGACGGTCTGATCGCCAAGGTCGGTGTGCACCGCATAAGCGAAATCGACCGGCGTCGCGCCCTTGGGCAGCTGGATCAGCTCGCCCTTGGGGGTGAAAGCGAAGATGCGATCCTGGTACATCGCCATCCGCGTATGCTCGAGCAGCTCTTCCGGGCTGGCGGCATGGTCGAGAATTTCGACCAGGTCGGAAATCCACGGCACCTTGATGTCGTCGACCGGCTTGCCTTCCTTGTAGGCCCAGTGGGCGGCGAGGCCGCGCTCGGCCTGGGCGTGCATCGCCTTGTCGCGGATCTGAATCTCGATCCGCATCTTCGAATCGTGGATGACCGACGTGTGCAAGGACCGGTAGCCGTTGCGTTTGGGGGTCGAGACATAATCCTTGTAGCGCCCGGGGACCATCGGCCAGCGCTGATGGATCAGGCCGAGCGCGCGATAGCAGTCGTCAGCGGTGTCGACGACGACGCGAAAGGCCATGACGTCCGACAGTTGCTCGAAGCTGATGTGGCGTTCGGCCATCTTTTTCCAGATCGAGTAGGGGTGCTTCTCGCGGCCCATCACCTCGGCCTCGAGGCCGTGATCGGCGAGGTGCAACTGAAGCCCCAGGCCGATGCGGCTGACGAGGTCGCCGCCGGTTTCGTGGAGCTGGGTCAGGCGGCGCGTGACCGAGGCATAAGCGTCGGGCTCGAGCTGCTTGAACGCCAGACCCTGCATCTCGTTCATGATCTCGTACATGCCGATCCGCTCGGCAAGCGGGGCATAGATATCCATCGTCTCCTTGGCGATGCGGCGGCGCTTCTCCTCCGACGGGACGTGATGGAGCGTTCGCATGTTGTGCAGCCGGTCGGCGAGCTTGACGAGGAGAACGCGGATGTCGTCCGACAAAGCGAGCAGGAATTTGCGGAGGTTTTCCGCGGCGCGTTCATTTTCAGACTGGGCTTCAATCTTGCTGAGCTTGGTGACCCCGTCGACCAGCCGCGCGACATTGGCGCCGAACAGTTTCTCGATCTGCTCGGGCGTTGCCACCGTATCCTCGATCGTATCGTGGAGGATGGCGGTGACGATGGTCTCGTCGTCGAGCTTCAAATCCGTGAGGATGCCGGCGACTTCGATCGGATGGCTGAAATAGGAATCGCCCGAGGCGCGCACCTGGGCGCCGTGGGCCTTCATCGAAAAGACGTAGGCGCGGTTGATCAGCCCCTCGTCCGCATCCGGATCATAGGCCCTGATTTTCTCGATCAGTTCATACTGTCTGAGCACGATGCTAATGTGGGGCCCCGGCCCCTCATTTCGCAAGCGCAAAAGAAATCGCCGAAGCGGTGATAGCGTTGCGACAAACGCACAGTCTTCCTATCGTTTTGATTCGCAACTATTATTGGCTGCCTATGTGTGGCACTCGCCTGGTCGCGGAAGGAGCGCGCGAGTCTGTGAGTTCAGCCCCCAAGGATATTGCAGCATTCAAGGCCGCGGCGTTGCGCTGTCCCCTCCCCGAAGCGGTCGATCTGGTCGGCGAGAAATGGGCTTTCCTCATTCTTCGCGGGGCGCTGAACGGGCTCGAGCATTTCGAGGAGTTTCAGGCCGGCCTCGGCATTGCCCGCAACATCTTGTCGCATCGCCTGTCGCGACTGGTCGCAGGCGGCGTATTGAAGCGGGCGCCGGACCCGGCCGACCGGCGCAAGATCATCTATTCGCTGACCGCCAAGGGCGAAGCGCTGTTGCCAGTGGTGCTATCGTTACGCCAGTGGGGCGAAGAGTGGGGCCACGGCCAACCCGATTTCGTGCTGGCCGACGGGCGCGATGCCAAGCCGATCCGGCGGATCGCCGTCCAGGCCGAGGACGGGCGCGAACTCCAGCTCGCCGACCTCATCTGGATCGATGTGGCCAGTGGCGCACATTTGAAGCGCGGCGAAACGAAGATACTGCCCGACGACCCGTCTCAACCGGCGATCAGAATCTTGCGGGGAGGCTGACGGCCCGGGCGCTGCCCAGGCCATTCAGGCTATTCGTAATCCGCGCCGCTCGGGGTCGGACGCGGGGGAGCGGCGGCGGTGAGGCGCAGCGCTTCGGCCGATTCGCTGAGGCTGGCCAACTCGTCGGTCTCGTCTTCCTCGTCGATGCGAACCTTCTGAAGGTTGCCGACGATGGCTTCCTCAAGGTGCTTCGGCTTGACCGTCTGCTCGGCGATTTCGCGCAGCGCGACGACCGGGTTCTTGTCGCGGTCGCGATCGATGGTGAGATCGGCCCCGCCCGAGATCTGACGGGCGCGCTGCGCCGCCATCAGCACCAGGTCAAACCGGTTGGAAACCTTGTCGACACAATCTTCGACCGTCACGCGCGCCATAAGTCGCTTTCCGCTGAATGATTTTCCGGGTTTCGGAAGAGCCGGCGAGATAGGGTGTGGCGGCCCGAGAGTCAATGAATTCGCTGAGGCCCGCCCCTTGCCAGCGGCGGCGCCGCCCCCCACACACAGCCTCCGATGGCCGAGCCGACCCAATCCGATCCGCAGCCCGAGCAGCGTGCCGCTATCGCGGCGGCCAAGGAATTACGCCAGACGGCCCGCGCCGAAGCGCGCTCGATGATGGTCGATGGCAATCGCCTGACGCTGATTACCGACGGCCCGGAGCTGCTGGCGGCGTTGCTGGCGCTGATCGACGGCGCGAATTCGAGCCTGCGGCTGCTTTATTATATCTACACCGGCGACGTCTCGGGCGCGGCGGTGCGCGACGGACTCAGTCGGGCGATCGAGCGGGGGGTCCATGTATCGCTACTGATTGATGGGTTCGGCAGCTCGCAGACACCGGACACCTATTTTAAGGCACTTCACGAGGCCGGGGCGGAATTCTGCCGTTTCCTGCCCAGCTACGGCCGGCGCTACCTCATCCGCAATCACCAGAAGCTGGCGCTGGCCGATGGCGAACGCGTGCTGATCGGCGGGTTCAATATCGACGACAGTTATTTCGGCGCCAAGGAAGACGGCGCGTGGCGCGACCTCGGGGTGCTGGTCGAAGGGCCAGCTGTGGCGCGGCTCGTGCCTTATTATGATTCGCTGATCGCCTGGGCCCTCAAGAAGGTAAGTCGGATACGCGAGCTGAGGCGGATCATCCATCAGTGCAGCGAAACCCAGGGCGTGCTGCAGTGGTCGTTCGGCGGTCCGATGCGGCGGCTGTCGCCATGGGCCGCAGCGACCTGCCGTGATCTTGCGAACAGCAACGACGTGGAGATGATCGCCGCCTATTTCGCGCCGACTTACGGCATGTTGAAGCGCATCGGCCGGGTCGGCGGACGCGGCCGGGCGCGGGTCATCACCGCCAGCAAGTCCGACAATACGGCGACCATCGCCGCCGCGCGCTTCACCTATGGCCGATTGCTGAAGCGCGGAGTCGAGCTGTTCGAATATTGCCCGACCAAGCTCCACACCAAGCTCGTGGTGTTCGACGACGTCGTTCACGTCGGCAGCAGCAATTTCGACATTCGCAGCCTCTATCTCAACCTCGAGATGATGCTGCGTGTCGCCGATCCCGCATTCGCGACAATGATGCGCGTCTATTTCGAGGGCGAGCTGCAGGACAGTTTGCAGATCACGCCCGAGCTTCAGCGCAAGCGCGGGACGCTGGCGCACCGGATCAAATGGGCGCTGAGTTTTTTCCTGGTGACGACCGGCGACTACACCGTCACGCGGCGGCTCAACTTCGGCAGCGGCTAGGTCGCGGGTTCCTCGCGCCACGCCCAGAACAGGGTTGCCGGCGGCACGTTGACCCATTCGAAGCCGCGGTCGATGCGTTCGAAGAAGGGGGCGATGAAGTCGCGCACCTTGGGGCTGAACTGGTAGACAAGGAAAGCGCCCCCGGGGCGCACGACTTTGGCGGTCGCTTTGCCGATTGCCGCGCCGACGCCAGGCGGCAGAGTCGAAAAAGGCAAGCCGGAAACGACGAAGTCGGCGTGGGGGAAGCCGTGATCCGCGACGATCTTCTCGACTTCGGCGGCCGAGCCATGGACCGCGATCAGCCGCGGGTCGTCGATGTCGGCCTTGAGGTAGTCGATGAAATCGGAATTGGTGTCGATCGCGATCAAGGTCGCATCGGGGCCGAGCCGGTCGAGGATCGGTCGGGTGAACGTACCGACGCCGGGGCCGTATTCGACGAACAGCCTGGTATTGTCCCAGTCGACCGGGCCGAGCATCTTGTCGATCAGGATGCGGCTCGATGGGATGACCGAGCCGACCATTATCGGGTTCTTGAAAAAGCCGCGCAGGAACTGCCAGCGGGGGCTCGCCGCACGGCGATCGCGTCGGCGGGCAATTCTGCCCTTGAGGTGACGGGCGGACGTGGCGTTCAAAATAGGTTCTCCGGGAAATATCGGCCCTCGCGTTCGCAAATGACGCGCCGCTTGGCAAGCGCCGTGGCCGGGTATCGCACACGGCTCGACGGGCTTAAGGGGTCGCCATGCCGCACCGATCGCGCCGCGCCGCCGTCGACTCCCCGACCCGCATCGCCGGAAGCGCGCTGTCGACGGCGCATTTCCTGCTGCTGTTCGCGGCGATGCTGGTGGCGGCGGCGGGCAACACCGCGCTGCAATCGGTGATGCCCGCGATCGGTCGCGAAATCGGCGTCGCCGACTTCTACGTCGCTGTCGCCTACACCAGCTCGGCGGTGCTGTGGGTGCTATTGGCGCCATATTGGGCGCGGCAGAGCGACACGCACGGAAGAAAGGCGCTGACCCTGCTTGGCGTTGGCGGCTTCGTACTATCCATGAGCCTGTGCGGCCTCGTACTTGCCGCCGGCCTCCGGGGGATCGTTGGCGGGGCCGTCACATTCGTGCTTTTTGCCCTGTTTCGCGCCATTTACGGGTCGCTGGGATGCGCCACGCCGAGCGCGACGCAGGCATATCTTGCCTCAAGGACCCGTCGTTCGGCGCGGGTCGCGGCGCTATCGGCGCTGTCGTCGAGCTTCGGGCTTGGCACCATCGTCGGCCCAGCCCTGGCGCCGCTGTTCGTCCTGCCGTTTGTCGGCCTGCCGGGGCCGCTGTTCGCCTTCGCGCTGATCGCCGCGATGGTGTTCGTCGCGATCCTGCTGTGGCTCCCGGACGATAGCAAGCCGCGCCACGGCGGCCGGCGCCGGGGGCATGGCGCGGCAATGAGTTACCCCAGCCAGGCCTCCTCGCCGACCGGGGCGAGCGTTATTGCCTCGACCTCGCCGAAGGGCGTGGCATTGAAGTGGACCGACCCGAGGATCCGCAACTGGATCATCGCCGGCGTCGTCGCGGGCCATGCCCAGGCGGCGGCGCTGACCTGCCTCGGTTTTTTCGTCATCGACCGGCTGCGCCTCACCCCGCACGGGTCGGAACAGGAGATTTCGATTGTCATGATGGCCGGCGCCGCGGCGACGCTGGCGGCACAATGGGGGATCATCCCGCGGCTGAAGCTGAAGCCCCGCGCGCTGATCCTGTGGGGTTCTATGATCGCGGCGCTGGGGCTGGTCGTGACGATGGGCGCGGGCGACCTCTACGGGCTGGTGCTCGGCTTCGGCATCGCCAGTCTCGGCTTCGGCTTTACCCGCCCGGGCTTCACCGGCGGCGCCAGCCTCGCCGTGCCGCTGGCCGAGCAAGGCGGGGTTGCCGGCGTCATCACCGCCGCCAACGGAATCGCCTATGTTGCCGCGCCGTCGGGCGGGATGGCGCTGTATGCGATCGACCCGCATTGGCCATTCGCGCTGTCGGCGGCCCTGCTCGTAGGGCTGATTCTGTGGGGACGAAGCGCCCTGTCCGGCGAACCCGCCGCGGCCTAGCCCTTGCCGCCGTCGCGGACCCGCGGCTGGAGCATTCCGGGCAAGACGAAGCCGATGCCGCCAACCGGTCGCACCGCGTCCGACTTCAGAGTCTCCTGGATTTTTGCATAATCGTTGAGCATTTCCTCGGTAACCGACGCCCGCGTTTCGGTCAGCGCGGCTTCGAAGTCTGCCATCTTCACCTTGGCCTCGTCGAGCCCTCGGCGGAGCGCGGTCAGGCCGGCGCGGCGAACGAGATCCTCCAAGTCGGCGCCGGTGAAGCGGTCGGTGCGCTGGGCCAGCACTTCCAGATCGACATCCTTGGCCAGCGGCGTGTGCGCGGTGTGGATGGCGAGGATCCGGCGGCGCCCGGCGGTGTCGGGCGGGCCGACATAGATCAGCTCGTCGAACCGGCCCGGACGGAGCAGCGCCGGGTCGATCAAATTGGGCCGGTTGGTCGCGCCGATGACGACGACGTTGTTGAGTTCCTCGAGTCCGTCCATCTCGGCGAGGATGGTGTTGACCACCCGCTCGGTGACTTGCGGCTCGCCCATCCCGCCGCCGCGCGCGGGAACGAGGCTATCGAGTTCGTCGAAGAAGATCACGGTCGGCGCGACCTGACGGGCGCGGGCGAACAGGCGGGCAATCTGCTGCTCGCTCTCGCCATACCATTTGCTCAACAGGTCGCTCGACTTGGTGGCGATGAAATTGGCCTGGCTTTCGCGCGCCGCTGCCTTGGCCAGCAACGTCTTGCCAGTTCCGGGAGGGCCATAGAGCAGGAATCCCTTGGCCGGGCGGATGCCGAGCCGCTTGAATGCCTCGGGGTGCTTGAGCGGCAATTCGACCCCCTCGCGCAGCCGGTCGCGCGGGGCGTCAAGTCCGCCGACATCGTCCCAGCTGACGTTGGGCACCTGGACCATCACTTCGCGCATCGCCGACGGCTGGACGCGCTTCAACGCATCGTCGAAGTCCGAGGCTTCGACCGACAATGCGTCGAGCACCTCCGGCGGGATGGTTTCCTCCTCGAGGTTGATCTTGGGCATGATCCGCCGCACCGCCTCGAGCGCCGCCTCGCGGGTCAGCGCGGCAAGGTCGGCGCCGACGAAGCCGTAGGTGCGCCGTGCCAGGGCATCGAGATCGACGCCGGACGCCAGCGGCATGCCGCGGGTGTGGATACCGAGGATCTCTCGCCGCCCGCTCTCGTCTGGCACGCCGACGACGATCTCGCGGTCGAAGCGGCCGGGGCGACGCAGCGCTTCGTCGAGTGCTTCGGGCCGATTGGTGGCGGCGATGACGACCAGGTTCTGGCGCGGCTCGATCCCGTCAAGCAAGGTCAGCAGTTGGGCGACCAACCGCTTTTCCGCTTCGCCGGTAACCTGGCCGCGCTTGGGGGCGATGGAGTCGATCTCGTCGATAAAGATGATCGACGGGGCCTGGGCGGCGGCCTGTTCGAACAGCTCGCGCAGCTTCTTCTCGCTCTCGCCATAGGCCGATCCCATGATCTCCGGCCCGGCGATATGAAAAAAATTGGCTTCGCTTTCATTGGCGACGGCGCGCGCCAGCCGGGTCTTGCCGGTACCAGGCGGGCCGTGGAGGAGGACGCCCTTGGGTGGGTCGACGCCGAGCCGCTGGAACAGCTCGGGATGGCGCAGCGGCAGTTCGACCATTTCTCGCAGCGCATCGATCGTTCCCGACATGCCGCCAAGGTCGTCGTAGGTGACGTCGGCGCGGCGCTCGCCGGCCTTTTCGGTGTATTCTGGAAGCAGCTCGACCTGGGTTTTCTCGTCCATGTGAACGATGCCCTTGGGCACCGTCGAGACGACGATCAGCCGCACTTCCTGGAGGGCGAAGGCGGGGGCGTTGAGCATCTGGCGGATATGCTCGGGCATGTCGGCATTGACCCGCTGGTGCCCGGCGGTGGCGACGACGTCGCCCTGGGTGAAGGGCCGCGCTTCAAAGCTGCGGCGGAGCGCCTCGGCCGAGCCCTGGAGGCGGACATTGTTCTGGGCGGGGGCGAACACGACCCGGGTAGCGGGCTTCGACGCGGCCTTGTTGATCTCGACGAAATCGCCCGACCCGACCCCGGCGTTGACCCGCTGCAGTCCGTCGAGGCGGATGATGTCGAGGCCTTCGTCGTCACCGTAGGGGCGGATCGCCCGGGCCGCGGTGGCGCGTTTGCCGACGATGGCGATGACGTCGCCCTCGGCGAGGCCGAGTTCGGTCATCAGCTTGACCGGCAGGCGGGCCACCCCGCGGCCGCTGTCGGCCGGCGGCAGGTTGGCGACTTGCAGGCGCCGCGTCATGGTCTCGGCATCCGCCATTTCGTCACTCTCTCCTGGGTAAGAACCGGCGCAACGCGCGCGTCATGCCCCCCGGCAGCAACGGCGAACGCCATGCTAGGTTCAATCTGGGGGCGAAACGAGGATAAAAAAAGGGGCCGGACGTTGCCGCCCGGCCCTTGAGTTTTCAGGAGAGGATGCCTCGAAAGGCAAAAGGATATTGCACTGCAACATTTCCTTTCGCAAGTGCGAAATAATACGCCTTGTCGCTTTTATGGTCGCAACCGGGGTCAATGTGATAGGTGAAATCCGGAATCCGTCAGGGAATTCGATGGAACGACGACTCGCAGCGATCCTGGCCGCCGACGTAGTCGGCTATAGCCGGCTGATGGGCGCCAACGAGGTTGGCACGCTCAACGCGCTCAATCATCGCCGCACCGAGGTCATCGAGCCGCGCATCGCCGGCGGTAACGGCCGCGTGGTCAAGCTGACCGGCGACGGCATCCTCGCCGAATTCCCTAGCGTAGTCGACGCCGTCGAATGCGCTTTGGCGGTCCAGCGCGAGATGAAAAGCCGCAACGTCGAGATCCCCGAGGACCGGCGGATCGAGTTACGCATCGGCATCCACCTTGGCGATGTCATCGTCGAAGACGGCGACCTGTTCGGCGACGGGGTCAATGTCGCCGCCCGGATCGAGAGCGTCGGCCGCCCGGGCGGGGTGGCGGTGTCGGCGGCGGTCAAGGACAATGTCGGCAACCGGCTCGATGTCGCCTTCGAGGACATGGGCGAGCATCAGCTCAAGAACATCGCCCAGCCGGTACGGGTGTTCAACGTCGGCGCTCCGCAACCGGCCGCCGTCAAGGGCGCCGCAACGCCCGAAGTGGTCGAGGAGGAAGCCAAGCCGTCGATCGCGGTGCTGCCGTTTAACAACATGAGCGGCGACCCCGAGCAGGAATTTTTCAGCGACGGCATCACCGAAGACATCATCACCGATTTGTCAAAGATCTCGGGCCTGTTCGTAGTCGGCCGCAACACGAGCTTCACCTACAAGGGCAAGTCGATCCAGCTGCAGCAAGTGGCGGCTGAGTTAGGGGTCAAGTATTTACTCGAGGGTAGCGTCCGCAAGGCGGGCGATCGCATTCGCGTCACGGGGCAGTTGATCGACGGGGCGACGGGCGGCCACGTTTGGGCCGACCGCTACGACCGCGACCTGACCGACATTTTCTCGATCCAGGATGAGATTACCAAAACTATCGTCGACCAGTTGAAGATCCGCCTGCTGCCGGAGGAAAAAAAGGCGATCGCGCAGGCCCCGACCGCTAATGTCGAGGCTTACACCCATTACCTTCGCGGCCGGCAATATATTCACTATCAGAGCAAACGATTCCTGCTGCTTGCGCGTCAGATGTTTACCCAGGCAACCGTGCTCGACCCCGAATTTGCGCGCGCTTATGCCGGGATTGCCGATTGCGACGCGCGGTTGATCGGAATGTTCGGCGAGATTATCCCGGCAGAGGAGATTTTGGCAATTACTGCCAAGGCGCTGGCGCTCGACCCCAACCTTGGCGAGGCCCATGCTGCCCACGGCGAAGCGCTGGTCGCCGTCAATCGCCGCAAGGAAGCGAAAATTGCCTTTGAGCGGGCGTTGCAGCTCGATCCCAACAGTTTTGAGGCCAATTATTCTTATGCCCGCTTCTGCTTCCGCACCGGCGAATTGGAACGCGCGGCAATGCTCTATAAGCGGGCGCTAGAGCTACAGTCCGAACCCCAGGCGCCGTTAATGCTGTCGCTGACGCTCAAGGCGCTCGGCCGCGACGATGAAGCGATCGAATATGCCAGGCTCGGCATCAAGCGGGCCGAAGAAGCGATGGCGCAACATCCCGAAAGCTCACGGCCGGCGCAGCTTGGCGCGGCCGTGCTGGCAAACCTGGGCGATTCTGAACGCGCCAGGGAATGGATGACACGCGCCCTCGAAATCGATCCGGACGACCGGCTGGCGTTATATAACGCGGCCTGCACCTGGTCGCAAATAGGCGAACCGGATCGGGCGCTGGACTATCTCGAACGATGGGCGAAGGTCGCGGCGCCCGAAACGCGCGAGTGGCTCAAGCAAGACCCGGATATCAATCCGCTCCGCGGCGAGAAACGCTACAAGGAATTGGTTAAGTTGATCGACAGCGAGGCGCAAGCTCAGGTCGTGCAAACCGCCGTCTCTGCACCGGTAGCCGGGGGCGCTTGAGCATGGAACGCCGCCTCTCAGCGATCATGGCCGCCGACGTCGTCGGCTACAGCCGCCTGATGGGAACCAACGAGGTCGGGACGCTGACCGCGCTCAAGACCCACCGCGCGGAAATGATCGACCCCGCCATCGCCGAGCATATGGGGCGGATCGTCAAGCTCACCGGCGACGGCATGCTGGTCGAATTCCCCAGCGTTGTCAGCGCGGTTTCGTGCGCGACCGACGTCCAGCGCGAGATGCGATCACGCAATGCCGACGTCCCCGAGGATCGGCGGATCGAATTCCGCATCGGCATTAACCTGGGCGATGTCATCGTCGACGACGACGACATCTTCGGGGACGGGGTCAATGTCGCCAGCCGCATCGAAGGTATCGCCAAGCCGGGCGGGGTGGCGGTGTCGAGCGCGGTGCGCGACAATATCGGCAACAAGCTCGACCTGGTGTTCGAGGACATGGGCGACCAGGACTTGAAGAACATCGAATTCCCGGTGCGCGTGTTCAACGTCGTTGTTTCGGGCGCGGCCAAGCCGAGGCCGGGCGCGGCGGCCGAGACGGATGAAGACGCGACGCCGGACGCCGACAAGCCGTCGATCGCGGTGCTGCCGTTCAACAATATGAGCGGCGATCCCGAGCAGGAATATTTCAGCGACGGCATCACCGAGGACATCATCACCGATCTTTCGAAGGTCAGTGGGCTGTTCGTGGTCGGGCGCAACACCAGCTTCACCTTCAAGGGCAAGTCGGTGGACATCCCCGACGTGGCGGCCAAGCTCGGCGTCAAGTTCATCCTCGAAGGCAGCGTCCGCAAAGCCGGGCAGCGGGTGCGCGTCACCGGCCAGCTGATCGACGGGGCGACCGGCGGCCATGTCTGGGCCGACCGCTTCGATCGCGACCTGACCGACATTTTCGCGATCCAGGACGAGATCACCCAGACGATCGTCGATCAATTGAAAATCAAGCTGCTGCCGAAGGAGAAAAAGGCGATCGGCCAAGCGCCGACCGCCAATGTCGAGGCCTACACTTATTACCTCAAAGGGCGGCAGTTTTTCCATAATTCGACTCGCGTCCTGTTGGGTCTGTCGCGCCAGATGTTCTCCAAGGCGACCGAGCTGGATCCCAATTACGCTCGCGCATATGCCGGGATTGCGATCTGCGATGCACGGCTCGGGAACTGGTACCGGGCCGACATCCCTACCGAAAAGATTCTCGCCATTGCCGACAAGGCCATTTCACTCGACCCGAGCCTGGCCGAGGCTCACGCCGCGCGCGGGATCGCGCTTGGCAATGATGGCCAGCACAAGGCCGCGGTCGACGCCTTCAGTCGTGCGCTCGCAGTCGATCCTGGCAATTTCGACGCCAACCTCCTGTTCGCGCGCTACTGCGTGACCCAAGGTGAACTCGAACGGTCGGTTCCGCTGTTCGAGCGAGCGGCCGAGCTGCAACCCGACGACTGGCAATCACCACTGCTCGTCGGCCCAGTGCTCCACACGCTTGGGCGCCCCGAGGAAGGCAACCGGTACAGCCGCCTCGGGATCAAGCGCGCCGAGGAAGCGATGCGCCTCCATCCGGAAAACTCACGGCCGTTCCAGCTTGGCGCGCCCAATTTGGCCCGGCTGGGGGAAACCGAGCGCGCCAAGGAGTGGCTTGAGCGGGCGCTGTTCCTCGATCCGGACGATCCCATCGCGGCCTACAACGCCGCCTGCACCTATGCCCAGCTGCGCGACATCGAGGGGGCGTTCGCAGCGCTCGACAAATGGATGCCGAACCGCGGCATGGAAATGGAGTTGTGGCTCGATACCGATGCGGACTTCGACCCGTTGCGCGAAGACCCGCGCTTTGTCGCTCTGCTCACGCAGCTGAAGGACGAGCGCGGCAGCCGCGTCAGGGGCGCGGGCTGATGGAACGCCGCCTGTCCGCCATCATGGCTGCCGATGTCGTCGGCTACAGCCGCCTGATGGGGGCCAATGAAGTCGGCACGCTGACGTCGCTGCGGACGCATCGCAGCGAGTATATCGATCCGTGCATCGCCGGCCACCAGGGGCGGATCGTCAAGCTCACCGGCGACGGCATGCTGGTCGAATTTCCAAGCGTGGTCAGCGCGGTCGAATGCGCGGTCGATGTCCAGCGCGAAATGCGCACCCGCAACGCGGCCATCCCCGAAGAGCGGCGGATCGAGTTCCGCATCGGCATCAACCTTGGCGATGTGATTGTCGCCGACGACGACATCTTCGGCGACGGAGTCAATGTCGCCAGCCGGATCGAGGGCGTGGCCAAGCCCGGCGGCGTGTCGGTGTCCAGCTCGGTGCGCGACAATGTCGGCAACAAGCTCGACCTGGTCTTCGAGGATACCGGCGAACAGGAACTGAAGAATATCGCCTTCCCGGTGCGGGTCTATAACGTCGTGATCGGCTCGGGCGCGGCCAAGCCCAAGGCTGGCGCCGAACCCGACATCGCCCAGGCGGACAAACCGTCGATCGCGGTGCTGCCGTTCACCAACATGAGCGACGACCGCGGCCAGGAATTCTTTTCCGACGGGATCACCGAGGACATCATCACCGACCTTTCGAAGGTCAGCGGGTTGTTCGTGGTCGGGCGTAACACGAGCTTCACCTACAAGGGAAAATCGGTCCAGCTGCAGCAGGTCGCGGCCGAATTGGGGGTCAAGTTCATCCTCGAAGGCAGCGTCCGCAAGGCGGACGATCAGGTGCGTGTGACCGGTCAGCTGATCGACGGTGCGACGGGCGGTCATCTGTGGGCCGACCGCTACGACCGCGACCTGACCCATATCTTCGCCATCCAGGACGAGATCACGCAGAGCATCGTCGCCCAATTGAAAATCAAGCTGCTGCCCGAGGAGCGCAAGGCGATCGCCCAGGCGCCGACCGCCAATGTCGAGGCCTACACTTATTACCTCAAAGGGCGGCAATTCTTCCACAACGCGACCAAGCGCTTCCTCGGCCTTGCCCGGCAGATGTTCGCCAAGGCGGTTGAATGCGATCCGCTGTACGCCCGCGGCTATGCCGGGCTGGCGAATTGCGATTCGCGACTCGCCGGGTGGTTCGGGGTGGCCATCCCACTCGAGGAGATCATGGCGACCGCCGACAAGGCCCTCGCGCTGGATCCGATGCTCGCCGACGCCCATGTCGCGCGCGGCAACACGCTCAGCGTGATGGGTGAACGGGCCGAAGCCATGGCTGCGTTCGATCGCGCGATGGAACTCGATCCCAACAGCTTCGACGCGAACCTATTCTATGCCTGCTATTGGGTAAAGGAAGGCGAGCCACAGAAGTCGGTCGAACTGTTCATCCGCGCGATCGAACTGAATCCCGACGATTGCCAGGCGCCGATCCTGTTGCAGCAAGTCCTCCGTACGCTCGGCCGCGAAGAGGAATCGGCCCGATACGCCCAGCTCGGCCTGAAGCGCGCCGAAGACCAATTGCGCCAGCATCCGGAAAGCTCGCGGCCAGCGCAGCTCGGCGCTGGAGCGCTCGCGTCTCTCGGAGAAAATGATCAGGCGAAGCGGTGGATGGAGCGCGCGTTGGCGATCGATCCCGATGACACCCATCTGCAATATAATGCCGCGTGTACCTGGGCATTGCTTGGTGAATATGACCGCGCGTTCGACTTGCTTGAGGTGTGGACGCAGCATGTCGGCGGGATCACCAAGGTGTGGTTCAAGCACGACCCCGACCTCGATCCGCTGCGCGAGCTTCCGCGCTACCGGAAGCTGCTCAGCCTGATCGATACTGGCCCCGGTGCGGGGGCGGGGGCGGACGAGGCAGTCGTCGAACCGCCGCCAACGGACGGACAGTAAAGATGGAACGCCGCCTGTCAGCGATCATGGCCGCCGACGTCGTCGGCTACAGCCGCCTGATGGGGACCAACGAGGTTGGCACGCTGACGTCCTTGCGGGAGCATCGCAGCGAATTGATCGACCCCGCCATCGCCGAGCATATGGGGCGGATCGTCAAGCTCACTGGCGACGGCATGCTGGTCGAATTCCCCAGCGTGGTCAGCGCGGTCGAATGCGCGGTCGACGTCCAGCGCGAGATGCGTAACCGCAACGTCCCGGTGCCCGAAGAGCGGCGGATCGAGTTCCGTATCGGCATCAACCTGGGCGATGTAATCGTCGAGGGCGACGACATCTTCGGGGACGGTGTCAATGTTGCCAGCCGCATCGAAGGCATTGCCAGGCCCGGCGGCGTATCGGTGTCGAGCAATGTGCGCGAGAATGTCGGCAACAAGCTCGACCTCGTATTCGAGGATATGGGCGACCAGCAACTGAAGAACATCGAGTTCCCGGTCAGGGTTTTCAACGTGGTCGTCGCTTCGGGCGCCGCCAAGCCCCGGCCAGGCGCAGGGTCGGATGTCGCGGACGCCGACAAGCCGTCCATCGCGGTGCTGCCGTTCACCAACATGAGCGACGACCGCGGCCAGGAGTTTTTCTCCGACGGGATTACCGAGGATATCATCACCGATTTGAGCAAGATCTCCGGTCTGTTCGTGGTCGGCCGCAACACCAGTTTCACCTACAAGGGCAAATCGGTGCAGTTGCAGCAGGTCGCGGCCGAACTGGGGGTCAAATTCATCCTAGAGGGAAGCGTCCGCAAGTCGGGCGAGCGGGTTCGCGTGACCGGCCAGCTGATCGACGGCGGCAGCGGCGGGCACCTGTGGGCCGACCGCTACGACCGCCAACTGACCGATATTTTCGACATTCAGGACGAGATCACCCAAAGCATCGTCGCTCAACTGAAAATCAAGCTGCTGCCGTTGGAAAAGAAGGCGATCGCGCAAGCGCCTACGGTCAATGTCGAAGCTTACACCTATTACCTCAAAGGCCGCCAATTCTTCCATGGTTCCACCAAGTCGTTCCTCCAGCTCGCGCGCCAGATGTTTGCCAAGGCGGTCGAGCTCGACCCGCTTTATGCGCGCGCATACGCCGGGATCGCGAATTGCGATGCCCGGTTAAGCGGCTGGTACAATGTTCCCCGGCCGGAGGAGGAGATTCTCGCCACCGCCGCAAAAGCGATCGCGCTCGATCCCAACCTCGCCGAGGCCCACGCCGCCCGCGCCATTGCGCTGGTGAATAACAACCACCGGGCCGAAGCCGTCGACGCCTTCGAACGCGCGCTCGAGCTCGACCCGAATAGCTTCGATGCCAACCTTGCCTATGCTCGCTTCCGGGTCACGGAAGGAGATTTCGATCAAGCGGTCGAATTGTATCGCCGGGCTGTCGAGAGCCAG
This sequence comes from Sphingomonas sp., assembly GCA_031367995.1. Lineage (GTDB taxonomy): Bacteria > Pseudomonadota > Alphaproteobacteria > Sphingomonadales > Sphingomonadaceae > Sphingomicrobium. The sequence goes on along the minus strand of JANLQS010000011.1, from coordinate 5,762 downwards.
CAAGATGATTCTCAGGCGCCGATCCTGCTTCAGATGCTGCTGCGCCTGATCGGTCGGGACGAGGAGGCCGCAAAATATGCGCGGCTCGGGCTCAAGCGGGCCGAGGAGCAACTTCGCCTTCATCCCGAAAGTTCAAGGCCGGCGCAGCTTGGCGCCACCGCCCTCGCGCATCTGGGTGAAATTGACCAGGCCAAGGCATGGATGGATCTGGCGCTGGCGATCGACCCGGACGACGCGAATACCAAGTATAATGCGGCGTGCATGTGGGCGCAGCTCGGGGAACAGGACAAGGCGTTCGACTATCTGGAGGACTGGATCCAGCATGTCGGGCCGGATCTCAAATCCTGGTTCGAACATGACGCCGACCTAATGCCGCTGCGCGATCATCCTCGCTACCAGAAATTGCTGGTTTCGACCAAGGCCTGATTGCCCGGCCGGTCTCCGCGCTTGGCGCCTGTGATAGGATCAGGCGACCGTCGCCTTGACGATCTTGCCCGGCTCGCGCGGGGGCTCGCCGACGGGGAGCGCGTCGACATGCTCCATGCCGCTCTCGACCCGGCCCCAGACGGTATATTGCTTGTCGAGAAACGTCGCGTCGTCGAAGCAGATGAAGAACTGGCTGTTGGCGCTGTTCGGATTGGCGGTCCGCGCCATCGAGCAGGCGCCGCGGGTGTGCGGCTCGGCGTTGAACTCGGCCTTGAGATCGGGAAGTTTCGACCCGCCAGTGCCCGTGCCGCTGGGGTCGCCGCCCTGAGCCATGAAGCCGGGGATGACGCGGTGGAACACGACGCCGTCGTAAAAGCCGTCGCGGGCCAGGTTGGCGATGCGCTCGACATGGCCGGGCGCGACCTCGGGCAACAGCTTGATGACGACGTCGCCGCCGCTCGAAAGGGTCAGGGTCAGGGTGTTGGCGTCGGCCATGGCATGCTCTCCGCTTGGGGTCTGGGTTGGCGGCCATGTAGGGTGGGCTTGGCGGTTGCGCCAGTGCCCGCCCGGGCATAGGAGGGCGCAACCGGCCGGGCGTAAGGGGACAGCGAGTGAGCGAACGCGACGATTTCGCCAGCGCGCTCCACGAGCCCGAGCTGCAGGTATCTGTCGACAGCGACGTGCTCGACGAGGAAGACAGGCTGCGGCCGCGGTTCGTCCGCGAGGTGCTCGACGCGGTCGCCGACGGCGATGACGAAGCCGCGCGCAGCCTCGTCGCCGACCTCCACCCCGCCGACATTGCCGACCTGATCGAACTGGCCCCGACCGACGAACGCGCCGACTTGATCCAGGCGCTCGCCGGGATCGTCGACGCCGACGTCTACGCCGAACTCAACGATCACGTCCGCGAAGACATGATCGACGAGATGGAGCCGCAGCAGGTCGCCGACCTCGCCGCCCAGCTCGACACTGACGACGCTGTCGCCCTCATCGAAGACCTTGAGGAGCATGAGCAGCGCGCCGTCCTCAGCGCGATGGAGCCCGACGACCGCGCCGCGGTCGAGGAAGCGCTGAGTTATGGCGAGGAGACCGCCGGCCGCCTGATGCAGCGCGACCTGATCGCGGTGCCCGAGGATTGGACTGTCGGAAAGGTGATCGACTATTTGCGCTCGTCCGACGAGCTGGCCGACGATTTCTGGGAAGTGTTCGTCGTCTCGCCGACCCACCATCCGGTCGGAACCTGCAAGCTGTCGACGATCCTGCGCAGCCGCCGCGACATCGCCGTCGGCGATGTCATGGCGCGCAAGCAGACTTTGATCCCGGTCGACATGGATCAGGAAGAAGTCGCGCTGCGCTTCCAGAAATATGCGCTGATCTCGGCAGCGGTGGTCGATCCGGCGGGCCGGCTGGTCGGGATGATCACCGTCGACGACATCGTCCACATCATCCAGGAAGAAGCCGGCGAGGATACGCTGCTGCTGTCCGGGGCGGGCGACGGCGACATCAACGAGCCGATCCTGGAAACCGTCCGTACGCGCCTGACGTGGCTGGTGATCAACCTCGGTACGGCGATGATCGCGGCCAGCGTGGTTGGCGCCTTCCAGGGCGAGATCGGGCGGTTCGCGCTGTTAGCGGTGCTGATGCCGATCGTTTCCGGCATGGGCGGCAATGCGGGCACGCAGACGCTGGCGGTGGTGGTGCGCGCGCTGGCGACCAATCAGCTGACCAGCGCCAACAGTGTCAGGATGATCGGTCGCGAATTCCGCATCGCGCTGGCCAACGGACTGTCGCTCGGGCTGCTGATCGGCACCGGCGCGGCATTATTGTTCGACAATCTGCTGCTCGGCGAGGTCATCGGGCTGGCGATGATCATCAACAACCTCGTTGCCGGCCTTGCCGGGATATTGGTGCCGGTGACGCTCGAGAAATTCGACGTCGATCCGGCGATCAGCTCGGCGGTGTTCGTCACCATGGCAACCGACGTGATGGGCTTCTTCAGCTTCCTCGGCCTCGCCGCGATCACCGGGCTCAGCGGCTAGCCACACTTGTGCCGCTCCATCTCACCAAGGTCGCGGTCGGTTGCGCCAGCGTCGAGGCGCTCGAAAATCGCATCGCCCGTCGCGTCACTCAGCAGGGCGAGGTGCGGGTGCCGACGCGGATGCGGCCAAAGCGGATGGACGAATTGGTCGGCGGTTATCTCCACTGGATCGTCAAGCACCGCATCGTCGCGCGGATGGAAATCCTCCGCTTCGAGGACCGCAGCGACGGGCGGATCGATATCGTCTGCTCGTCGACACTGGTAGCCGTCCCGCCAAAGCCCAAGCGGGCGCACCAGGGCTGGCGCTATATGAGTGACGAGGACGCGCCGGGCGGGGACGACGACGGCAGCGGCATGGCCGAACTGCCGCCGCGGATGTACGCCAAGCTGGCGGGCCTAGGCCTGGTCTAGCGGCAGCCCGAGACGCTGGCCGAACCCATTGCCTTGACGGTGCAGGCGGGGTTGCCGGCGACCGTCACGTTGGCGGTGCCTTCGGCGGTGATTTTCGCGCTGTTGGTGGCCATGACCTGGACGCTCGCTGGGCCGAACGCGGCCAGCGTCAGGTCCTTGACCTTCAATGCGCTCGCGTCGATCGCACCGCCGCCGCGGATGATGACGGTCATCATCGCCGCCTTGCCCGCGAGCTTCGCGCTTCCGGTGCCGGCGAGAGTCAGCTTGAACTGGTCGACGTCGGCCTGGGCGATGCTGCCCTGCGCGGTGCCCGATAGGATCAGCGTGAACGTCAAGCCGCGCACCTTGTCGATGGCGATGCTGCCGACGCCGCTGACCGAGGCGGAGTTGAGGTCATGGGTGCCGACGACGATAGTCGCCGGGCCGGCCGGGGCGGCGAAGCCGGTCCACGCCGAGCGGTTGGCCTGGACGATCAGGGTCGTGCCTTCGACGCGCAGGCTGATCGCGTCGATCGCCTGGTTCGATCCGGTGGCCCGGGCGAACGGCGCGACATTGGTCGTCAGCGTGACCGCGAACGGCCCTTCGACGCGCACCCGATCGAAGGTGGTAACCGAGTAATTGCGGGTCGCGGCGACGGCCGGCGCGGCGGCCGTCAAGGCGAGCGCGGCGAGGGGGAGGAGGATTTTCATGTCCCCACCCTCGCCGATCATGGTTAGCAAAGGCTTAAGAGCAATAGACGTTGCCCGATCCATTCTTGTTGACGGCGCATTTGGCGCCGCCGGTCAGCGTCACATCGCCCGATCCCAGGATCGAAATGTCGGCCCGGCCGGTGGCGTTGGCGGTGACGTTGCCCGACCCGGCGATCGACACGCTGGCGTCGGTGGCGGCCAGTCCGGGCGCGTCGATGTCGCCCGATCCGGCGATGCTGAGGTCGATCTTGCCGGCCTTGCCCGAAGCGCGAATCCCGCCCGACCCGACGATCGACAGCTCGACCTGCTGGGCGTCGAGCGCGTCGATGCCGAGGTTGCCCGACCCGGCGACTTCGCCCTTGAAGGCGGCACCGCCGGCGCGATCGATGCGCAGGTCGCCCGACCCGGCGATGACGGCGCCGGTCAGCGCGCCGGCGCCGGTGACACTGACCGTCACCTTGCCATGCTCGCCCCAGCCCCAATGAAAGCCGCTTTTCTTGCGCGGCTGGATCTTGAGGGTGCCGTTTTCGACGACGATTTCGGTTTCGTCGAGCAGCGCCTTGCCGCCATGGGCGTGGACCCCGGGCGCGCCGCCGGCGGTGACCGTCACGTCATAGCCGCCGGCCACGGCAATCTTCTGGAACGCGCCCACGGTATAGTTGCGGTCGATTACCGGACCGGCGTCGCGAACTTCGCCGTCGCCGCGGTCGTGGCACGCGGCCATCGCCAGAAACAAAGCCGCGGCGGTCGCGAAACGGGCAATCCTCATGCTCACCTCCATGTGTATTGCAGCACTAATACAGCAAGACGGTTGCCCCGGCAATAGTGGATTTTAGGCGCGCGAGTCCGAATGGTCCCAATGTTCGCGGTACTGGGGCCGATTACCGACCCGCCCGTCAAGGCGATACCAGCAGGACTTCGGCTTCGATCTCGACCGGGAAGTTGAGCGGAAGCCCGGCGACGCCGACCGCGGTTCGCGCATGGCGGCCGATTTCATCGCCGAAGACGTCGAGGATCAGGTCCGTGAATCCATTGAGCACCGACGGCGTGTCGTTGAACCGGGCCTGGCAGTTGATCATCCCGTGGACCCGGCACCAACCGGCGATGCGATCGAGGCTGCCGAGTTCGCGCCGCAGGCTGGCCAGCATCGACAGCCCGACCTTGCGCGCCGACTCATACCCCTGAGCCACGGTGACCGTATCGCCGACGGCGCCGAAGGGTCCGGCCGGAGCGCCATCGGCCTCTTGCGGCCCATGCCCGGAAATGAAAGCGCGATCCCCCCGCACGTTCACCCACGGGAAGGGCAGGACCATCCCCGGCGGGAGCTTGAGCGGTTCGGGCAAAACCAAGCCCAGCGCCGACAGCCTTGAATCAATCCCCGACATCTTGCCCCCGCAGCCGATCCCCGAATCGGCCATCGCACAAGCGATACGCTGTAGGACAGGATATTCGTGAAGGGCTGCAATGGGTGGAAAGCGGACATGAGGATTAGGGCTGCTAATGCTGCTCCGTTCCCACAAAGCCAACCTTACCAACGTCGGCTTCCGGGTGCTGATTGACCCACAGAGAAAGGCAATCGAACGCAACTTGGGACCGCTTTTGGTCGAGCATGACGAGGGCGCGTTCCCCGTCTGTAACTACCGTTGCCGGAGCGCGACAGGCTTCAATCGCATCAATCAATAGTGGCACAGATCGGCTAGGGCCAGTGGCAAACGCGTATGCAAATGGCTCTCGCCGTGTATGCGCGCAGCCGCTCAACACGAGCGTAGTGACTAACATGAACATCCGCATGGGACTTAAATGCGGCAGACCTCTAATGTCCGCAATGGGTCGAAAGCGGCCGCTGGCGGCGATGCGGTAAGGAAAAGGGCGCCCGGTGAGGGGCGCCCTGTTCGTTGCGGCAATCGAGCGATCGCAGGCTAGGCGACGGAAGCGATTTCCTTGGCCTTGTTGTGGATCGCGGCGGCCTTGTTCAGAATCTCGAGGATCTTGACCAGGGCGGCCTTCTCGTCGGTCTGCTCCATCGCGCCAAGCTCGCGCGCCAGGCGCGACGAGGCGGCTTCGAAGATCTGCCGCTCCGAATAGCTTTGCTCGGGCTGGTCGTCGGCACGGAACAGGTCGCGGGTCACTTCGGCGATCGACGTCAGGTCGCCCGAATTGATCTTCGCTTCATATTCCTGGGCGCGGCGCGACCACAT
>JANLQS010000004.1:0-2486 GCA_031367995.1 Sphingomonas sp. | reverse complement strand
GTCCAGCTCGGCGGGCAGACGCCGCTCAAGCTGGCCGAGGAAATTCAGGCGGCGGGCTATCCCATCCTCGGCACCTCGCCCGACAGCATCGATCTGGCCGAGGACCGCGAGCGGTTCGCCAAACTGGTCGACAAGCTCGGGCTGAAACAGCCGGCCAACGGCCTGGCGCGCAGCCGCGACGAGGCGATCGCGGTGGCGACAAGGATCGGCTACCCGGTGCTGCTGCGCCCAAGCTACGTGCTCGGCGGGCGGGCGATGGAGGTGGTCGACGGGCCCGAGCAGCTCGACCATTACATCGCCACCGCGGTCCAGGTGTCGGGCAATTCGCCGGTGCTGATCGACCGCTATCTGCGCGACGCGATCGAGGTTGATGTCGACGCGATCTGCGACGGGAAAGACGTCGCGGTCGCCGGGATCCTCGAGCATATCGAGGAAGCCGGGGTCCATTCGGGCGATTCTGCCTGCTCGATCCCGCCCTACAGCCTGAGCCCCAAGATCATCGCCGAGATCGAGCGGCAGACCGAGGCGCTGGCTTTGGCGCTCAACGTCAAGGGGCTGATGAACATCCAGTTCGCGGTCAAGGAGGAGGCGGTTTACCTGATCGAGGTCAATCCGCGCGCCAGCCGGACGGTGCCGTTCGTGGCCAAGGCCATCGGGCGGCCGATCGCCAAGATCGCTGCCCGCGTCATGGCCGGCGAGCCGTTGGGCAGTTTCGAAGCGATCGACCGCGACATCGGCCACATCGCGGTCAAGGAAAGCGTATTCCCGTTCGCGCGCTTCCCGGGGACCGACCCGGTGTTGTCACCGGAAATGAAATCTACCGGCGAAGTCATGGGGATTTCGGACAATTTCGACATCGCCTTCGCCAAGTCGCAGCTTGGCGGCGGGGTCATCTTGCCCGACGCGGGGACGGTGTTCATCTCGGTCAAGGACGCTGACAAGGCGCATATCCTGCCGGCCGCGGCGAAAATGGCCGAGCTTGGCTTCAAGCTGATCGCCACCGCCGGGACCGCGGCGCACCTGGCCGACAACGGCATTGCGGTGACGGCGGTCAACAAGGTCGCGCAGGGGCGGCCGCACATCGTCGATCATCTGGTCGACGGGGCGGTGCAACTGGTATTCAACACCACCGAGGGATGGCAGTCGCTGAAGGACAGCCAAGCGATCCGCGAAGCGGCGCTTAGAGCCAAGGTGCCCTACTTCACCACGGCGGCGGCGAGCCGGGCGGTGGCCAACGCGATCGGGGCGATGCGCGGGCATGCGCTTGAAGTCCGCTCGCTACAGTCCTATTATTCAGCGCTGAAATAGAATTCATCACAATCCGCCCCGCGACGCGCCACTAGCAAAGTCGGCGCCGGGGCGGGCTTTGCAACCGAAGGACGAAACCATGGCGAGCGACAAGGTGCCGATGCTGGCCGAGGGCCATCGCCTGATGACCGACGAGGTCAAAAGGCTGAAGCTGGAGCGGCCCGACATCATCGATTCGATCGAGGAAGCGCGGGCCCACGGCGATTTGAGCGAGAATGCCGAATATCATGCGGCCAAGGAACGCCAGGGCCAGGTCGAGGCGATGCTCGCCGACCTTGAGGACCGGCTGGCCCGCGCGCTGGTCATCGACCCGACCGAACTCAGCGGCGACAAGGTGGTGTTCGGCGCCACCGTCACCCTTATCGACGAGGACAAGAAGAAGATCCGCTACCAGTTGGTCGGGCAGACCGAGGCCGACGCCCGGGTCGGGCGGATCAGCTATAATTCGCCCCTCGGGCGGGCGCTGATCGGGCGGATCAAGGGCGACGAGGTCGAAGTCACCACCCCCGCCGGCGAGCGCTATTACCAAGTCGCCAAGATCGAGTTCGTCTGAAGCCGTCCGGCGCTTTGACGCGTTTCCGCAGCGCGACCGCGGCCATCGCCGCGCTGACGGCGTTGGTGTCGCTGGCCGTGCTGCTGAGCGGCAACGATGAGGCGGCGGCGCTGGCCGCCGGGCTGATCCCGGCGCGGCTGAGCGGGCTGATGCCGATGACGGGCGCGGTGCCGGCCTTCCTGACCCCGCTGACCGCAACCCTGCTCCATGGCGGCGCGCTCCACCTCATCTTCAACCTGGTCATGCTGGTGTGGGTCGGGACCCAGCTCGAGCGTGTGCTCGGGCCGGTGGCGGTGGTCGCCTGCTACCTCGTTGGCGCGTTCGCCGCGGCGGGGGCGCAGTGGCTGGCCGGGCCGGCCTCGACCGTGCCGATGATCGGCGCGAGTGGGGCGATCAGCGCCTTGTTCGGCGCTTATGCCCTGATGTTCGGCGAGCCCAAGCACGTGTTCGCCAATCGCACCGCCAACCGCGCGCTCCACGCCGCCTGGCTGCTCGCCGCGTGGATCGTGATCCAGTGGATGACAGCGCTGCTGGCGGGCGGCGAGGGGATGCTGCTGGCGACCCCGGCGCATATCGGCGGGTTCGTGGCGGGACTGCTGCTGCAGCGCCCGTTGCTGCTGTGGCG
>JANLQS010000047.1:0-2125 GCA_031367995.1 Sphingomonas sp. | reverse complement strand
CGATCAGGTCGGGGACAACCCCGATCCGCGCCAGCAGGTCGAGCCGCCGCGGGCTCGCCGAGGCGAGCACCAGTTTCATCGATCGACCGTCATGGGAGCAGGCTTGGCTCAGGCCGCGCCGGGGGCACCGGGCGCGCCGGGGCCGCCCTGGCCGCCGGGTCCGGGACCGCCGCGACCGGGCATGAAGCGATAGGTAATCCGACCCTTGGTGAGATCGTAGGGGGTCAGCTCGACCAGCACTTCGTCGCCGGTCAGCACGCGGATGCGGTTCTTGCGCATCTTGCCCGCGGTATGGCCGAGAACCTCATGGCCATTCTCCAGCTCGACGCGGAACATCGCATTGGGCAGCAGCTCCAGCACGCGCCCGCGCATCTCGAGAAGTTCTTCCTTGGCCATTCAAATCCTTTGGGTGCTCGCGCGAAAATCGGCGGACGCATAGCCGCGAACGGCGCGGAAGGAAAGGCGGGCAAGTCAAACCGTCAGGACGGTCGATCCAGTGGTTCGCCGCGATTTCAATAAATGCCGTCGAGCGAAAAAATCGGTTTGCGCGTGCGCCACTGGCCTCCCGTGAAGTCGGGAAACTGGACGGTGCCATTGCCGCTGGCGATCGATTGCTCGGACAGCGGCGTGATTGCGCTCCACGTGACGGCGTCGTAGATATCGATCGGCATCGGCGCGCCCCGTTTCAGCGCCTCGACAAAGGCATGAAGAACGAAGAAATCCATTCCGCCATGGCCGGCGCCGACCGCTTTATCGGCGTAGGTTTTCCACAGCGGATGGTCGTAGCGGTCGAGCCACGGCTGCGCCGGCTCCCATTCGTCCTCTTCCTTGGCTTTGCCCTCGAGGTAGATCGACTTGTTGACGTCCATCCAGATCCCGCCGGTGCCCTGCACGCGAAAACCGAGCGAGTAGGGCCGCGGCAAGGACGTGTCGTGGGTCAGCAGGATTGTCTCGCCATTGGCGCAGGCGATTTCGGTCTGGACGACGTCACCAAGCTTGAACGCGACCTTCGTGTTGGGATGGGCCGGAGCCTTGGCCACGATATAATCGTGGAGCCCGCGCGCCTTGGTTGCGTAGCTGGTCAGCCGCTCGAACCGGTTGCCGCGATTGATGTTGGCGACCATCGCGCAGGGACCGACGCCGTGACTCGGATAGAGGTCGCCGTTGCGGTCGATGCTGTGCTGGGTCCGCCATTTCGCCTCGGACCAGCCGCGATCGCCATATTCGACTCCGCCGCCATAGGCCTCGCCGGGAACCCCGCCGTTGAACTTCACATCGCGCAGATTGTGCTGATAGCCGCCTTCGAGATGCTCGACCGCGCCGAACAGGCCCTGACGCACCATGTTGAGCACCGCCAGCACGTCGCGGCGGTAACAGACGTTCTCCAGCAGCATATAGGGTGTGCCGGTGCGCAACTGGGTGCGCAGGAGCTGCCAGTGATCGTCGAGCGTGATCCCGGCGACGACCTCGCACCCGACGGGCACCTTGGCCTCGAGCGCGGCGATCGCCATGGGCGCGTGAAGTTGCCACGGCGTCACGATCGTCACCGCGTCGAGCCGGGCCTTGGCGAGCATCTCGCGCCAGGCGTCCTTGCTGCCGGTGTACACGCGCGGCTTAGGCCGGCCGGCCTTGGCGAATTGCGCCACGGCGCGATCGACCATGAACGGATCGATGTCGCAGATCGCGGTGACGTCGACGTCACTGCGCTGGAGCAGGTTGGCAAGGTGCACCTGGCCGCGCATGCCGACGCCGATAACGCCGACGTTGAGCCGGTCGCGGGACCGTGCCGCGACCAGCCGGGGAATCGCGAGCGTCGATGCCGCCGCACCCAGAAACGTCCTTCTCCGCATCACGCCCTCCCCCATGCAACGGCCGTCAGGTGACCGGAATAACCAGCCCTTCGCTTAATCGAGCGAAGGGTTTGGCCGTAGCGGCGGCAGGCGGCGAAGTTACCCCGCGCCGTGCGCCGCCAGCGCCGCCAGCAGGAGCAGCGCGACGATGTTGGTGATCTTGATCATCGGATTGACCGCCGGGCCGGCGGTATCCTTGTAGGGATCGCCGACGGTGTCGCCGGTAACCGCGGCCTTGTGGGCGTCGCTGCCTTTGCCGCCGTGATGACCGTCCT
>JANLQS010000046.1:0-4013 GCA_031367995.1 Sphingomonas sp. | reverse complement strand
GCAAGCTCCGCGGCGCGATCAAAGGCGAAGGCCGCGGCGGGGGTATAGCCGCGGGCATGATCGCTCAGCGCATTGCCGAGCCCGACCCACAAGGCATAGTCGCGCGGATGTTGGCGCACCGCCGAGCGCAGCAGCCCGACCGCGTCGGCGGTGTTGCCGCGTCGTTCGAAACTGTCGGCGATGATCAGCCAATGGTCGGCATTGGTGAATGAGCCCATCAGCGCATGACGCGGCGCGTCGAGCGGGATAGGCGGCGCCCGTTCGGTCTGTTCGCGCGGCGCGCCGGGGAGGCCTGGGCGACCGGTCAGCGCATAGCCCGCGCCGCCCAGCGCGAGCGCCGCCGCGCCAAGTGTCAGCAAGGGCCCGCGCAGGCCGGTGAGGCGCAGCAATGCCAGCGATGCGGCGGCAATCAGCAGGATCGGGAGAAACGCCATCAGCGACGCCTCTTGAGCCGGCGGCGCGCCAGCCACGCACCGCCGCCGAGCAGCATTAGCGGCGCCGCCCACAACGGCCAGGTCAGCGGCTCGAGCGGCGGGCGGAAGCTGATCCACGCGCCGTAACGGTCGATCAGCCAGGCGCGGATTTTTCCGGGCGGCTCGCCGGCGGCAATTCGCTGGCGGACCAGGGCGCGCATCTCGCCGGCCAAATCCGCATTGCTGTCGGCGATCGACTGTCCCTGGCAGACGAGGCAGCGGATCTGCTCCATCAGCGCCTCGGCCGCTGCCTCCTGCCGCGCGTCGGGCAACTGCCGGTTGGCCCATGGCGACGGCGGGAGGTCGCTGTCCGCGCGCAGCGGGGTTGCCACGGCCAGAGCGACGGCGAGGACCAGCAACCGCGTCATCGCGCCGCCGCCAAAGCGCTGCGCAATTCGGGCAGGTCGCCGACATCAACCGGGCCGACGTGGTGGAGGCGGATGATGCCGCGCCCGTCGACGACATAGGTTTCGGGTACGCCGGACGAGCCGAGCAGCATCTGCGCGCGGCTGTCGGGGTCGGCGCCGATCGCGCGGTAGGGGTCGCCAAAGCGGGCGAGGAAGCGGGCAATGTCTTCGGGCCGGTCGCGCACGGCAATCCCCTCGATCGCCACGCCCTCGGCCTTGAGCCGGCCAAGAATGGGCGCCTCGCCGATGCACGGCACGCACCAGCTGGCGAAGAAATTGATCAGCCGCGGACCGTCCGCGGACGCGGACACGCTGGCACGGCCTGGCAGCGCCGGGGGAAGGACGAACGCCGGCAGCGGTCGCCCGACGAGGTGCGAGACGATGCGGCTGTCGGGCGGGTTGACCAGCCGCCAGCCGACCGCACCGAGGAACAGCAGCAGCAAGGCGAACGGGATGAAGCGAAGCGCCCGGCTCATGCGAACGCCTCCTCGGCGTCGGCGCGCGAGTGGCGGCGGCGCCGCGCCTGCCATCCCCGCCCGCCGAGCGCGAGCGCGCCGCCGAGGGCGATGAGCACGCCGCCGAGCCAGATCAGGGTGACGAACGGCTTCCACCACAGCCTGAGCTGCCAGCGCCCGTCACCCGCGCTTTCGCCGAGGACGGTGTAGAGCTGGCCATTCCACAGCGTGGCGATGGCGCTTTCGCTGGTGACGGTCGGCGGGTCGGTGAAGCTGCGCGATTGCGGGCGGAGCGTTTCAACCCCGCCGCCGCGCGAGGCGCGCAGATCGGCCTCCAGCGCGGTCCAGTTGGGGCCGGCCACCGGCATGATGGCGCGCAGCTCGACCAGCCACGGACCGACCTCGATCTGGTCCCCCGGGCGGGCCGCGACAAGCTTCTGTTCGGTAAATGCGCTGTCCGACGCCATGCCGATCAGCGCGACGGCGACGCCGAGGTGGGCGACCACCATGCCGAAGGTGGCTATCGGTGTGCGGCGGAGCGATCGGCCGAGCAAGGGCAGCAGGCTGGCGGGGACGAGGCCGATACCGAGCGCGAGGCCAAGGCGCGGCAGCAGCGCCATCGCTGGCGCCAGCAACAGTGTTGCGAGCAGCGCCGTCGCCGCGGTCAGCACGCCGGGCGCCAGGCGCGGCCACAGTGGGCGTCCATCGCGCCGCCAGCGCAATTGCGGGGCGAACAGCAACAACGCGGCGAGGATTAGCGCGAGCGGCCCGGCGGCGGCGTTGAAATAAGGCGGCCCGACCGACAATTTGTCGCCGGTCAGCGCTTCGGCGACCAACGGGTAAAGTGTGCCGACGAAGGTGATGCCGAGGATCACCGACAGCAGCAGATTGTTGGCGACCAGCGCGCCTTCGCGGCTGACCGGATCGAACAACGCGCCTTCGCGGACCGAGGCGATGCGCCAGCCGAACAACGCCAGTGCCCCGCCGATGTAAAGCGCGAGCAAGGCGAGGATGAAGGTGCCGCGCTGCGGATCGACGGCGAAGGCATGGACCGAGGTGAGGATGCCCGAGCGAACCAGAAAGGTGCCGACCATCGACATCGAGAAAGCGATCAACGCGAGCATCATCGTCCACGCGCGAAGACCGCCGCGATTGGCCAATACGCTGACCGAATGGAGCAAGGCGGTGGCGGCCAGCCACGGCATGAGCGAGGCATTCTCGACCGGATCCCAGAACCACCAGCCGCCCCAGCCGAGCTCGTAATAAGCCCAATAGCTGCCGGCCGTGATCCCCAGCGTGAGGAAGATCCATGCACCGAGCACCCACGGCCGCATCGCCCTGCCCAGCGCCGGGCCAACGTCGCCCGACAGCAAGGCGCCGACAGCGAGGCTGAACGCCACCGACAGGCCGACATAGCCGAGGTAGAGCGTCGGCGGGTGGAAGGCGAGGCCGGGATCCTGGAGCAGGGGATTGAGCCCTTGCCCGTCGAGCGGGGCGGGGTTGAGCCGGGCGAACGGGTTTGACGAAAGCAGCAGGAAGGCGAAGAAGCCGAGCGCCAGCGCCGCCTGTGCGCCGAGCGTGGCGCCGAGCGTGCGCGCATCGAGCCGCCGTTCGAGCAATGCGACCGCCACCCCGGCAGCGGCGAGGACGCTGACCCACAGCAGCATCGAGCCCTCGTGATTGCCCCACGCGCCGGCGAATTTGTACAGCAAGGGCTTGTCGCTGTGGCTGTTCTCGGCGACCAAAGCGACGCTCATGTCGGAGCGGACGAACAGCGCAATCAGCGCGGCGAACGCGGCCAACGTCAGCACCGCCTGCCCGATAGCGACGGCGCGAATGGCAGGCAGGCCCCTGCCCTCGACACCGCCGGCACCCAGTGACAGCGCCAGCTGGAACGCGGCGAGAATCGCGGCGAACCACAAAGCGGCGAGCCCGGCCTCGGCGATCATGGCCGGGCCATGTCCTTGGGCATTTGCGGCGGCATGTAGCGCTCGTCATGCTTGGCGAGGATGTTGTCGGCGACGAACTCCCCGCCGGGCATGAGGCGGCCTTCTGCCACGACCCCGCTGCCTTCGCGGAACAGCGACGGCGTGATGCCGGTGAAGCGGACCGGGGTGGTGCGCTTCAAATCGCTGACGACGAAGCGGATGGTGACGCCGTCGGGCGCATGGCGGAGCGACCCGCGCACGACCATCCCGCCGAGCCGCATCGCCTTGCCCGGCTGGTAATGGCCCGCGGCAATGTCCGACGGCGTGGCGAAGTAAGCGGCGCGGTCCCTGAGGCCCCACATCGCCAGCAGCACGGCGCCGAGCAGCGCCGCCAGCGCGAGGGCGGCGAGCACCAGCCGCTGATGTTTCGGGCGCAGCGCCATCAGCGCCGCCGCGCGGCGTCGGCATCAGCCTCCGCGCGACGCATCGCGAGCCAGCTGACGCCGAGCAGGCCAAAGGTCGCCAGCACGGTCAGCGCATAAGCGGCGATGACGAACGGCCAGGGGTTCATTCGCCCGCCGCCCGCCGCAGCCGCGCGTCGCGTTTCAATTGCGCCATATCGGTCCGCATCCGCATCAGCATCGTTGCTGCAAACAAAGCGGTGAAGCCAAGCAAGGTCAGCGGCAGCGGCCACAGCAGTTCGGGCGCGATCTGAGACCCGCCAAGGGTGATCGACTGGCCCTGGTGGAG
>JANLQS010000135.1:0-24176 GCA_031367995.1 Sphingomonas sp. | reverse complement strand
GCTGGCGACGGCATTGCCGACGACGTTGGTGGCGCTGCGCCCCATGTCGAGGAAATGGTCGACCGCGAGGATCAGCAGCAGCCCGGCCTCGGGGATGTGGAACATCGACAGCGTCGCGGCGATCACCACCAGGCTGGCGCGGGGCACCCCGGCCATGCCCTTGCTGGTGATCATCAGCACCAGCAGCATGGTGATTTCCTGGCCGAGGCTCAAATCGATGCCATAAGCCTGGGCGATGAAGATCGACGCGAACGTCATGTACATCATCGACCCGTCGAGGTTGAATGAATAACCCAGGGGCAGGACGAAGCTGGCAATGCGCGGCGGCACACCGAACCGCTCGAGCGCTTCCAGTGTGCGCGGATAGGCCGCTTCCGACGAGGCGGTCGAAAAGGCCAGCACGATCGGGTCGCGGATGTAGCGGATCAGGCTCTTGGCGCGCGGTCCGGCGATGACCACCGCGGCGCCGAGCAGCAATGTCCACAGGATCACCAGCCCGAGGAAGAAGGCGCCGACGAACTTGCCGAAGGTGGCGAGAATCTCCGGCCCCTGCTCGGCAATCGCCGCGGCGACCGCCGCGAACACCGCGACCGGCGCCGCGCGCATCACATAATTGGTCACCTGCAGCATCACCTGGACCAGCGCCTCGATGCCCTTGACCAGCGGCTTGCCGCGCTCTCCGACGGAGGTCAGCGCGACCCCGAAGAACACCGAGAAGATGACGATCGGCAAAATCTCGTTCTTGGCCATCGCGTCGAAGATCGAGGCCGGCACCAGGTGGGTGACGAATTCCTTTAGGGAGAAAGCGGCTTGCTCGACCCCGCTGGCGGCATCGACCGGGGGCAGCGGCAGGCCGAGCCCGACGCCCGGCTGGAGCAGATTGACGAGGATCAGGCCGAGGCTGAGCGAGACCAGGCTGGCGAGGATGAACCAGCCGAGGCTGCGCACCCCGACCCGGCCCAATGCGGCGATGTCGCCCATGTGGGCGATGCCGACGACCAGGGTCGAGAATACCAATGGGGCGATGATCATCTTGATCAGCCGCAGGAACAAGGCGGTGACGATGCCGAGGTATTCGGCGATCGCCTTCAGCCGCTCGGCGCTGGCCGGCGAGCCGTCGTCGATCGCGGCGTTGGTCGCCCAGCCGGCGATCACGCCGAGCAGCAGCGCGAACAGGATGTACCGGGTCAATTTGGTGGCCACCGCTGAGTCCTTGGTTTGTTGGCCGACGACCCAAGCGCGAAGCGCCGCGCCGGTCAAGCGGTGGTCGGGACCCGCCCGCGCAGCCGGCGATGCTCGCGCCACAAGGCCAGCGCCATGCCGATGACCATCACCACCCGCCCCGCCAGAAAGGCGAGGCCGGCGCCGATCAACCCGAACGCCGCGGTTAGCGGGAAGATCGCCGCGACATAGGTCAAGGCGCCGGCGAGATTGGCGAACAACGGCGCGTTGGTCCGCCCGACCGCGTAGAGCATCGGCGGGAACGGGAAGCTGAGCATCGCCAGCAGCGGCGCGCCGAGCAATACCACGAGCACGCCATAGGCACCTTCGAACGGCGCCCCAAACGCTTCGCGCAGGAGCAAGCGGCCAAGGACGACGGCGAGGAGGCACATCAGCACCCCGACCGCGGTCGAGACCACCGTCGCGCGCAGCATCAGCCGCCACGGGGTCTTGCTCGTCGGATCGAGCCGCGCGACTTCCGGATAGAAGGCCCGGCTGAGAAATTCGGTGGGCTTCTGCGCCGCGTCGGCGAGGGCCGAGGCGACCCGGTAGAGTCCGCCGGCGGCGGGGGACAGCAGGGCGCCGACGAACAGTCGGGCGAGCGGGCCCCAGGCGGTGTTGAGCGACGAGTTCAGATTGACGCTGACCGCGAAATGCCAACCTTTGTCGAGGCCGACCGCGCTCAGGTGCGGATAGAGGCTGCGCTTGATCTTGCGCCGCCGGAGTTCGCGCCACGCCAGCCACCACAAGAGGATGCCTCCGGCGGATTCGCTGACGAACCAGATGAGCAGATAAGCGGGCAGGGGCCAGCCATGCCACCACGCGACGAGAGACAGCACCGCCCGGATTTGGGGGGTGACGGTGCCTTGCCACGACAACAGGTCGAACCGGTCGAGGGTGCGCAACACGCCGCTCGGCGCGCCGGCCCCCATGATCGGCAGCAGCAGGCAATAGAGCAATGCATAGCCAAGCATCTCGGCCGGGATGCCGAACCATTGCGCGAGCAACGGCAGCAGCAGCATCGCCCCGCCCATCGAAACCAGGCCGCTGGCGGCGTCGAGACCGACCGCGAAGCCGGTCGCGCGGCGAAAAGTTTCGCTATCCCCCGCCTCGAGCGCCGGCGCGCCGAAGCGCACCACCACTTGCCAGCTGTTGAATTTGCTGAGGCCGCTCGCCGCCTGGACGTAGCTGTGAATCAGGATGAGTACGCCGAAGGTCGCGACCCCGAGCCCGCGCCCGGCCAGCGCTAGCGTCGCCAGCCCGGCGATGGCGGACACGATGCGCGACGCCGCAAGATAGCCAGAATTCCTGAGCAGCGACCGGAAATGCTGGTCCTTGAACCAGTGCTTCACTCGGCAAATTCCTCGGCGCTCGAACAGGAAGCCGCGCCCCTAGGCGAAGGGGCGCGGCTTGTCGCCTGTTTTTGCCCCCGAACCCCGATCAGGCCGGCTCGCTGAGCCGCTGCACGACCTTTTCGGCCAGCGTCCCGTTGAGTTCGGCGAGGTGGTCGTAGGCGGCGTCATAGGTGGCCAGGCCTTGGCTCAGCGAGCGCAATTCCGCCTCCAGCCCGTCCAATTCATTTTCGGGCAGCAGCGCCTCGATCCGGTCCCATCCGGTCCAGCCATCGCGCGGGGCCATGCCGAGCATCTGCCCGCGCCGGCTGGCGAGTGCCGAAGACGCCCGGCTGGTCGAGGCGGCGGGGGTCACCACGGTCAGTTTCTGGACCGGTTCGAGCAGATGGGGCGCGGCCTCGGCCAGCGCCTCCTGCATCGCCATCCGCCCGGCTAGACGGAACGCCAGTTCCGACGAATCCACGCTGTGATAGCTGCCGTCGGTCAGCGTCACCGCGACATCGACCACCGGGAAGCCGAGCGGACCCTTGGCCATCGCGTCCTTGACGCCCTGCTCGACCGCCGGAATCCATTGCTTGGGGATGGAGCCGCCGTGGATTTTCTCGGTGAAACGGAATCCTTCGCCGCGCGGCAGTGGGGCGATCTCGATGATGACGTCGCCGAACTGGCCGTGCCCGCCAGACTGCTTTTTGTGGCGACCGCGCTTGGTCACCGGGCGGCGGATCGATTCGCGATATCCGATCGATGGCGCTCGGTGGTTAACCTCGACGCCGTAGCGCCGCTTGAGCCGCGCCATAGTCGTCTTCAAATGCTCGTCGTTGACGCCCTTGAGGCGCATTTCATGGCTCGCCTCATCCTGCTCCAGCTGAAGGCTCGGATCTTCTTCCAGCAGCCGCTGCAGCGCGCTCGACAGGCGGACGTCGTCCTTGCGATCCGCCGGTTCGATCGTCTGCGTGCAGTTGCGCGACGGCAGTTCGATGTCGATCGGTGGAGGGGTCGCGCCGCCAAGGCTCAGCCAGTCGCCGCATTTCAGCCCGTCGACCTTGGCCACCGCGACCAGATCGCCATCCTCGGCGCCCGAAATCTTGCTGGTCTTGTCGCCCTGGATCGCGAACAAGGCGCCAAGCCGCGTCGGTTCGCCCTTGCGGGTGCGTAAGTCGGCGCCTTCGCTGATTCGCCCGCCCAGCACGCGGGCCTGGACAAGCCGACCGATCGCGCCACCGTGGAAAACCTTGAAGCCGTGTAGCGACGGCGCCTCGACCCCCAGCCGCTGCGCCGTGGCTTTCGGCCCCGGCGCCTCGTGGCGCAGCGCTTTCAACAGCCGCCGCACGCCCCAGCCATTATCGGCCGATCCGAACAATACCGACACGCCCAGATTGTCGCTCGTCTCGCGCGCCAGGTCGGTGAAGATGGCGCCGGGTTCGGGCGCCTGGTCCATCAGCAATTGCTCGAGCAGCCGGTCGTCATGGTCGGCCAGCTGTTCGAGCATGTGGGTGCGGGCCTGCGCCTCGCGCTCGGCGAGGTCGGTGGGCAGTTCGATCTGCTCGCTCGGCTTGCCGGGGACGTACTGGAACGCCCGTTCGAGCGCCAGGTCGATGAAGCCGGTGACCTTGTCGCCGTCCCGGATCGGCAGCTGGCGCGCGATCAACGGCGACACGCTCATCGGCTGTAGCGCGGTCAACAGGTCGCGGATGCGGCCGTGCGCCTGGTCGATGCGGTTGACGAAAATGAGATGGGGAATGCCATGCTCGTCGAGCATCCTCAGCGCCGGCGCGGCGAGCGCGGCCCGGGCCGGGTCGGGATCGACGACGACGATCGCCAGATCGGCCAATGCCACCGCGCGCGCGGCATCGGCCGCGAAACCGATCGATCCGGGTGCGTCGATGATCGCGAATGGTTCGCCAAGGTAGGTGAAGTTGAACAGGTTGGTTTCGGTCGACCCGCCGCGAGCGCGTGCTTCGGCGCTGCTGTCGCCAAGACTGTTGGCGTTGCCGGTCGACCCCTGCCGGTCGATTGCGCCGGCGGCGAACAGCATCGCTTCGGCCAGGCCGGTCTTGCCCGCGCCGGCCGGCCCGACCAGCGCGATCACTCGAGTGCCGTTGGATTCTCCGTCATGGTCCTTGGGCATGCGATTCTCCTACCTCCGGTGTTGGCGGGGGCGCCGAGTCGCGCACGAGCGGCCAGCGCTCTCAAGCCGATGAGCGTCGGACTCGGGGCGGAGAAATGCAAGGGGGCGGCGTCATTGCGAGGGGCGCAAGCGACGAAGCAATCCAGTTTGCAAGGTGGATTGCTTCGATTTGCTCGCAATGACGGGAAGTCAGGCCGCCGGCAGCAAACGTTGCTCGGTCGCCAGCCGCAACAGTGCGGCCTGCAATTTTTCAAACGCGCGCACCTCGATCTGGCGGATGCGCTCGCGGCTGACGCTATAGACCTGGCTCAAATCCTCGAGCGTCTTGGGCTCGTCGATCAGCCGGCGCTCGGTCAGGATATGCTTTTCGCGGTCGTTGAGGCTGTCCATCGCCTCGGTCAGCAGATCGTGGCGGACGCGACGTTCCTCGTCGTCGGCCAGCAATTCGTCCTGCAACGGGCCGTTGTCGACCAGGAAGTCCTGCCACTGGCCTTCGCCGCCCTCGTCGCCCTTCAACGGGGCGTTGAGGCTGGTGTCGCCGCCATGGCCCATGCGGCGGTTCATCGAGATGACTTCGGCCTCGGTCACCCCAAGGTCGGTCGCGATCTTGGTGACGTCGGCGGGCTTGAGATCGCCTTCCTCGAACGCGTCGATCTGGTTCTTCATCCGGCGAAGGTTGAAGAACAATTTCTTCTGGGCCGCGGTGGTGCCCATCTTGACCAGGCTCCACGACCTCAGGATGAATTCCTGGATCGACGCGCGGATCCACCACATGGCGTAGGTGGCCAGGCGGAAACCGCGTTCGGGCTCGAACTTCTTGACGCCCTGCATCAGGCCGATGTTGCCTTCGGAAATCAGCTCGCTGACCGGCAGGCCATAGCCGCGGTAGCCCATGGCGATCTTGGCGACGAGGCGCAGGTGCGAATTGACCAGCTGCGCGGCAGCGTCGGTGTCGCCATGCTCGCGCCAGCGCTTGGCCAGCATATATTCGTCCTCGGGGGCGAGGATCGGAAACTTCTTGATCTCGGTGAGATAGCGATTGAGGCCTGCTTCGCCCCCCGAGGCGGGGATCGACACAAGCCGCTTCGCCTTACCACCAATTGCCTTCGCCATGATCTCGTTCACTCCCAGGCCGGGCGGTCGGTCGCCGTCCCTAGCCGCTTAAATCCTATACACCAAGCGCGCTGAACAGTTCCTGCATGTCCGACGGAAGGGCGCTTTCGAACGACAAACGGGCTTTTGTCACCGGATGGACGAAACCCAGGTGTGCGGCGTGCAGCGCCTGCCGCTTGAAGCCGAGCCGCAACAACAACTCGCGCAGCCGCTGCTTGGGCGCACGGCCATAAACCGGATCGCCGAGCAACGGGTGGCCGATCGACGCCAGATGGACCCGTACCTGGTGCGTCCGCCCGGTCTCCAACCGACATTCGACCAGCGCCGCATCGCGCAGCGTTCGTTCTACTTTCCAATGCGTTACGGCGCGTCTTCCCTTCGACGCCTCAACAATCGCGATCTTCTTGCGGTTCTGCGCCGAGCGGGCGAGGGGGGCATCAATCGTGCCCTGAAGCATTCGCGGCACGCCCGATACCAAAGCCTTGTAGCGACGGTCGATGCTGTGGTCGTGGAATTGCCGGGCGAGGCCTTCGTGCGCTGGGTCGGTCTTGGCCACTACCAGCAGCCCCGACGTATCCTTGTCGATGCGGTGGACGATGCCGGGCCGCGCCACGCCGCCGATGCCGCTCAGCGAGCCGCCGCAATGGTGGAGCAGGGCATTGACCAATGTCCCGTCGAAATTGCCGGCGGCTGGATGGACCACCAGCCCGGCCGGCTTGTCGACGACCAGCAGATGCTCGTCCTCGAACACGATCGTCAGCGGGATGTCCTGCGGCTCGTTATGCGCCGGGGTGGGCGCGGGGATTGAGAGGGTCAACGCTTCGTCGCCCTGCACCTTGGTCGCCGGATCGCGCAGCAGCGCCCCGTCCGCATCGCCCAGCGCGCCGGAGCGCACCAATGCCTTCAATCGCTCGCGCGACAGGGTCGGCACGGCGTCGGCCAGTGCCCGGTCGAGCCGCCAGCCGGCGTGGGCGGGCGTCAACGCCACCGCGATTGTCGTATGTCCCCCCATCAGCCGCGCGATATGGGATGGCGGCGAAGTGGCTTCAAGCGCGCGCCACTTGCCTCAGGTTGGAGTTCCTTGCATCAGGCGACCGGATGAACGCGACCGACCTTGCCAGCTTGCTGTGCAGCCGCCTGTGCCACGATTTGCTGTCGCCGGTCGGCGCGCTTAACAACGGTATCGAGCTGCTCGCCGACGAGCAGGACCCGGCGATGCGCGAGCGGTGCATGGAATTGCTCGCCGAAAGCGCGCTGGCCAGTGCCAACAAGCTGAAATTCTTCCGCCTGGCATTCGGCGCCGCGGGTGGTTTTGGCGACGAGATTGACACCCGCGAGGCGCATGCCGCTTTGAGTGGGCTCTATGGCCCCGAAAAACGCATCGAGCTGGGCTGGATGGTGCCCGATGAAACCTTGCCCAAAGGCGCGGTCAAGCTGCTGCTCAATCTGGCGATGATCGCCGGCGACGCGCTGGTTCGCGGCGGCCGGCTTGATGTCGGCGGCGAGCGCGGTGAGGACGGCGCGATCGAGCTGGTCATCCGCGCCGAGGGGCCGCGCATCCTGCTCGATCCCAAGCTGCGCGAGACCATCGCCCGCGGCGAGGCCGACGGCGGGGTCGAACCGCGCGCTGCCGGCGCCTGGCTGGCGCACAGCCTGGCGGCGGAGGCCGGCGGGTCGATCCAGCTCAGCAACCCCGCCGACGAAGTGCTGCTGATCGGCGTGACGCTCCCCGCCCGACGCTGAACCGGCGTTAAAAGCCGGGTCACGGATAACGCCGCGTTAACACCTTGGCTGCATAGAGGCTGTCGAACGATAATGCGGGGCCAGCCAAGCCGATGGACGATCTGATTGCCGATTTCGTGGCCGAGTGCCGGGAAATGCTCGAATCGCTGGGTGGCGAAATCGTCGCCTGGGAAGCGAGTCCCGACGATCGCGCGCGATTGGATAGCATCTTCCGCTTCGTCCACACGGTGAAGGGCAATTGCGGGTTTTTCGATTTCCCCCGGCTGGAAGCGCTCAGCCACGCCGCCGAGGACGCGCTGGCCGATTGCCGCGCCGGCCGCCGCTCGCCCGACCCGTCGCTGGTCAGCGCCGTGCTCGCGGTCATCGACCGGATCGGCGAAATGGTTGCCGCGATCGATGCCGGAGAGGAGTTCCCGGCCGGTGACGACAGCCTGCTGATCGAAGCGCTCGCCGCCGGCGCCGAACCGGTCGCGGTTCAGCCCGCCACCGCTCTGCAAGGTGAGGGCGGCGGCAAAGGTTTCACCAACGCCACGCCGCGCACAATCCGCTTGTCGGTCGAATTGCTCGATCGGGTGATGTCGGGCGTCAGCGACATGGTGCTCGCCCGCAACGAGCTTGCCCGCCGCCTGCGCGAGGCCTCGGGCGATGTCGCCGTCGACGGCGCGTTCGAGCGACTGTCGGGCATCATCGCCGAGATGCGCGACGCCATTACCCGCACCCGCATGCAGCGCATCGAAAATCTGTTCGTCGCCTTGCCGCGCATGGTCCGTGACTTGTCGAGCGAACTCAACAAGCAGGTGCTGGTCGATATCGAAGGGGGCGACGTCGAGCTCGATCGTGAGATGATCGAGATGATCCGCGATCCGTTGACCCACATCATCCGCAACGCGGTCGACCATGGCATCGAGACCCCGGCTGAACGGCTCAAGGGCGGCAAGCGCGAGATCGGTATCCTCGCTGTTTCGGCGCGCCAGTCGGGCAATCAGATTCTCATCGACATCGTCGACGACGGCAAGGGCATCGACGGCAATCGGTTGGTCGAAAAGGCCGTCGCCAGCGGCCTGATGAGCAAGGAAGAGGCCGCCGCTCTGTCGCCGCGCGAAAAGCTCGCCTTGATTTTCGAGGCCGGCCTGTCGACCGCCCAGTCGGTCACCGCCATTTCCGGCCGCGGCGTCGGCATGGATGTCGTCCGCTCCAACGTCGAGCGCATCGGCGGCGTGGTCGAAGTCGATTCCACGCCGGGCAAGGGCACCCGCATGACGCTGCGGGTACCGCTCACCCTGACCATCATTCCGGCACTGACGGTGTCGATCGGCAGCCAGCATTTCGCCATCCCGCGCGCCGCGATCGAGGAGATCGTGCGCGCCAATGGCACGTCGGTCACGCTCGAGCGCATCGGCGGCTCGGGCATCGCCACCATTCGTGGCCGGCGGGTTCCAGAAATCGCGCTGGCCGATGTGCTCGGGCTGGATAGCGCGCTGACCGACGAGGAGCGCACCCTGGTCGTGCTCAAGCCCGCCGGTGGCGAGGTCTTCGCGCTCGCCGTCGACCGCATCCACGACCATGAGGAATTGGTGGTCAAGCCGGCCGCGCCTGCGGTCATGGCCACCGGCCTTTATGCCGGCACGACACTTGCCGATGACGGCAGCCCGATCCTGTTGTTCGACCCCGCCGGTCTGGCGGCGGTCGGCGGCGTCCGCTTCGAAGTCCAGGAGCGCACCGCGCGCGTGGTCGATGCCGACAAGGCGATCGTCGACCCCGACGTCGCCGTATTGCTGTTCCGCGGCCTCGACGGCGGCCGCCGCGCGCTGCGCCTCGGCGTCGTCGACCGCATCGAGGAAGTTCCCGCCGATTGCGTCCGCCACGGCGCCGGCCAATTGCGCGTCCAGCTGGGTGAGGCAATCCTGCCGCTCACCGGCGTCGGGTCGGGCGAGGAAGCGCAGTTCGGCGACAAAGTCCGCGTGTTCCGCCTGAACGATGGCGCCTGCGAGATCGGCTATGCCTTTTCCGAGGTCATCGACCTGATGACCATCGACCATGACGTCATTCCCGCCGGCAATCCCGGCCAGGTCGCCGGAGTCACCTTGATCGGCGGCGAGCCGGCCGAGCTGATCGACGCCCACTGGCTGTTCTCCGAGCATCTCGGCGCCGTCGCGCGGCCGTCGGTGCAATTGGTCTGCCGCCTGCCGTCGGACGATGCGTGGATGCAGAACATGCTGCGCCCGATCGTCGAGGCCGCCGGCTATATCGTCATCGGCGACGGCGACGAACTCGCCGCCGACCTTGTCATCACCTCCGATACCGCGCCGCCGACCGCTTCGGTCGAGGGCGGGCGCGTGCTGCGCCTGTCGGCTGACCCCGACACCGCCGACGGCAAGAACAGCATTTATCGATACGACCGCGCCGGGCTGCTCATCGCGCTCAAGTCCGCGGGCGCGGGGAGGGCGGCCTGATGAACGAATTGTTGCTGATCGTGACCATCGCCGGCAGCCGCGTCGCGCTGTCCGCCGACCAGGTCGAAAGCGTCGTCGAACTCGACACCTTGATCCCGGTGCCGCGCGCGCCTGCCCATGTCGCCGGCCTGTCGGCGCTGCGCAGCCGGGTGCTGACGGTGATCGACTGCAAGCGCAGCCTTGAACTCGGCACGACCGAGGTCAACGCCAAGTCGGGCCTGCGCGAAGCCGCGGTAGTCGAACTCGACAGCCATCATTTCGCTTTGACCGTCGATGCGGTCGAGGATGTCGTCGAAGCCTTGTCCGATCCGGCGCCGGTGCGCGCCGCGATGGGCCCGGGCTGGGAACGCGTGTCGCGCGGCATGGTCGAAACGGAAGAAGGTCCGCTGCTGCTGGTCGACGTCGCCGCGCTGATCGCCGGCCCGCCCGCTGATCGAATTGCCGCCGCCGCTTAAGTCCTTGGTTACCACTGGCCGCTACACAGGCCGTCGAACGAGAACGGGAAGCCCACCTCATGAAGACCTGCCTGATCGTCGATGACAGCAAGGTGATCCGCAAGGTCGCCCGTCACATCCTCGAAACCCTCGAATTTCAGGTCGAGGAGGCGGGTGACGGCCGCGAAGCCCTCGATCGCTGCGAAGCCAGTATGCCCGATGTCGTCCTGCTCGACTGGAACATGCCGGTGATGAGCGGGATGGAATTCCTCAAATTGCTGCGCCAGCGCGGCCATTCGGACCAGCCCAAGGTCGTCTTCTGCACGACCGAGAACGACATGGCCCATATCCGCGCCGCGCTAGAGGCCGGCGCCGACGAATATGTCATGAAGCCCTTCGACCGCGAAACGCTGCACATCAAGCTTCAGCTCGTCGGCGTCGCGTAAAGGCCCGCGATGAAGGGCGCGCTCGCCTCTTCGCGGAACGCCGGATCGGCGGTTCGGCGCCCGATCAAGCTGATGATCGTCGATGATTCGATGGTTGCCCGCGCCGTGCTGTCGCGGATGGTGGCGATCGACCCGACGTTCGAGATCGCGGCCGTCGCCGGGACCGCCGAGGACGCCATCGAGGCGCTCGGCCAGGTTCGCGTCGACATCATCCTGCTCGATCTTGAAATGCCCGGCGCCGGCGGTCTCAATTCCATCCCGCGCATTCTCGACGCCGCCCGGGGCGCCAAGGTGTTGATCGTTTCCAGCCTGGCCGAGGAGGGCGCCGAGGACACCGTCGCTGCGCTCGCGCTCGGCGCCGCCGACACGCTGCCCAAGCCCGGCACCGGCCGCTTTAACGGCCGCTTCTCGGAAATCCTGCTGAGCAAGTTGCGCGCGCTCGGCTATGCCAGCCACAGCCCGACGCGGTACGCCGCGGAGGCGCCGGCAACGGCGTCAACCTCGCCGCGCCGCCCCGGCCTCATCGCGCTGCGTTCTATGCCCGACGCGCCGCTTGAATTGCTGGCGATCGGCGCCTCGACCGGCGGCATCCACGCGCTCGGCGCCTTCTTCGAGAATCTGCCGAAAAAGGTCGGCGTCCCGATCCTCGTCACCCAGCATCTGCCGGCGCCGTTCATGCCGGTGTTCGCGCGTCAGCTCGGCAATACCGCCGGCCGCACCGCGACCGTCGCCGAAGATGGCATGCGGCTGGTCGACGATGCGATCTTCATTGCGCCGGGCGATGCCCATCTGACGGTTGACCGCTACGGCGGCCGGCTCGTCATCCGGCTAGCGACTCAACGCACGACGTCGGGCTGCCTGCCATCGGTCGACCCGATGTTCGCCTCGATCGGCGCCTTGCTAGGGGCGGGCGCGCTCGGCGTGGTGCTGACCGGCATGGGCCGCGACGGCACCGAGGGCGCAGCCAAATTGGTCGCCTGCGGCGGCGCAGTCATCGCCCAGGACGAAATCAGTTCGGCGGTGTGGGGCATGCCGCGCGCGGTGGCGGAGGCCGGGCTGGCCTGCGCCGTCTTGCCGCCGGCCCGGATCGCCGAATGTATCGCGTCTCGCGCCGAGGAGGCTTCGTGCAGGTAAGCGACAGTTCTAGCCGGATCCTCGCCGGCCTCCTCGAAGCCCGCACCGGACAGCAGCTGACGATGAGCCGCCGCTGGCGGATCGAGACCGCGTTATCGTCGTTGCTACGCGAACGCGCCATCGCCACGCTCGACGAGTTGATCACCATTCTCGTCATGGGCAAGGAGCCGAACCTGTCGCAACGGGTGGTCGAGGCGCTGCTCAACAACGAAACCTATTTCTTTCGCGACCGCTCGCCGTTCGACCAACTCGGTCAGACGGTGCTGCCGCGACTGGCCGAAAAACGCGGAGCATCGAAGCGGCTGAGGATCTGGTCGGCGGGCTGCTCGACCGGCCAGGAAGCTTACTCGCTGGCCATGCTGTTCGCCGAGGATCCGGCGCGCTGGGCCGGCTGGACCATCGACATCCTCGGTACCGACGTCAGCGAAGGCGTGATCGATCGCGCGCGGCTCGGCACTTACTCGCAGTTCGAAGTCCAGCGCGGACTCGGCATCAACCAGATGATCCGCTGGTTCGAGGAAACCGACTCGGGCTGGCGCGCCGCCGAAGCCTTGCGCAAGCCGGTCCGCTTCCAGCTTCACAATCTGCTCGAGGCGCCGCCGCATCCCGGCGAGGGCCAGTTCGACATCGTCCTGTGCCGCAACGTCTTGCTCTATCTCAGCGCCGACAAGAAAAGGCTGGCGTTCGACCGGCTGGCGTCGGCGCTGGCGCCCGACGGCATGCTGATGCTGGGGGCGGGCGAGACCGTCATCGGCCAGACCGACCGGCTGGTGGCCGACCGCGAGTGGCGCGGCCTCTACCGCATCGAGAAGCGCGGCCCGCCGGACGAGACCGAGCGCCGCGCCGCCGCCGGCTAGGGCTTGACCGCCGACCGTGCGCGCGTAGCGATGCGTGCATGACCGCGCTCGACCGCCCATCGCCCAATTACGACGAGCGGAAGCTGCCGGTGTCGATGATCGTCCTGCATTACACCGGCATGCCTGACGCCCAGAGCGCGCTGGATCGCATGACCAGCCCGGAGGCCAAGGTGTCCGCTCATTACTGCGTCGACGAGGACGGCAGCGTGCTGCGCCTGGTCGACGAGGAGCAGCGCGCGTGGCACGCCGGCAAGAGCTATTGGCGCGGCGTTACCGACGTCAATTCGGCCAGCGTCGGGATCGAGATCGTCAATCCCGGCCACGAATTCGGTTATCGCCCGTTCCCCGACGAGCAGGTCGCCGCGCTGATCCCGCTGATCGGCGACATCAAGGCCCGCCACGGCATCAGCCGCGGCAACGTCGTCGGCCATTCGGACATCGCCCCGGCGCGCAAGGACGACCCGGGGGAGCTGTTCCCGTGGTGGGAGCTGGCCAAGCGCCGCCTCGCGCTGCCCAGCCCGAGCCGCGACCTGATGGATCCTTACTGGACCGACGCCGGCTTCCTCCTCGCGCTCGAACGCTTCGGCTATGACGTCACAGACGGGCAGAAAGCGGTGATCGCCTTCCAGCGCCGCTTTCGCCCCGACCTCATCGACGGCATCGTCGACGGCGAATGCCGCGCCAAGCTGCTCGCTTTGTTGCTCCCGCGCCCGCAGTAGCGGACGTTTTGCATGCGACCCATTGCGGACATTACGCTCGACAGTAGCAGTTCACCGGCGTTGGCATTCAGACCACGGTCCGGATGTAGATCCGCAACCTCTGCCGGACAGGCCTTGCGCAACGATGCGGCGGCCGGAGGCCAATTAGCCTCCGCTGGCTGGCAGGTCGCTGTTGAGGATGTCCGCCGCGGCTTTCCACTCGCCGCCGATCTTCCGCCAGACGACGACGTACTTGCCGGTGTCGGTCTTTGTGGTGCCGGCGGGCGCAATCGTTAGACTATACGTCCCACGATCGAGCGCCATGTCACCCGACGATGACACAACGATCTGCTCCGGAGCGAAGGTCAGACCAAAGCCGGGCGTCCGCATCATCGATGCCCAAGTTTGCTGGATCGCCGCGCGTCCTTTGCTGATCGGCGCGTTGGGTGGCATCACCGCGCCGTCCTCGGCATAGAGTTCGGCAATCCCTGCGGCATTCTTGGATTTCACGAGCTGAAGCCAGTGAGCGACATGCCCGCGGATTGCCTGCTCATCCGCCCGAGTGTCGACAGCAGCGGTGCTATTCACTTCGGCGGCGTCGTTTGCAGGCTTCTCTCCTGCCTGGCACGCGGACAGCAGCAGCGTCGCGATGGAAAGTAGCACTAGCGATTTCGTCATTGGCCCCTCCTCTCAATATACCTCGCCGTAGCACCGGTAACGCGTCTCATGCTCGCTCGCCAGTGTCCCCTTTCCACCCATTGCGGACACTGCCTTCTAAACCGCGACAGCCTTCGCTATATGGCTCCTCGCCAGGGGACCGGGCGGCCGCGGCGGATGCAAATCCGGCGAGGAAAGTCCGGGCTCCACGGAACAACGGTGCCGGATAACTCCCGGCGGTCCGCCATAGCCTTGCGCGACGGCGGGTCAGGGACAGTGCCACAGAAAGCAAACCGCCCGTTTTCGGACGGGTAAGGGCGAAAGGGTGCGGCAAGAGCGCACCGCGCAGCTGGCAACAGCGGCGGCACGGCAAACCCCACCGGGAGCAAGACCGAATAGGGGCGACACATGGGGTTTCCGCCTCGTCGCCCGGGTTGGTCGCTTGAGGCGAAGAGCGATCTTCGTCCTAGAGGAATGGTCGCCCATCCCGCCTTAGCCTTGCGCGACGGTGGGTGGACAGAACCCGGCTTACAGGTCCCCTGGCATTTTTTTCGTAGCGCTGGCGGTCACTGCCGCGCTTCACTAGGTAAAGAAGTGATGGCCCGCTCGACCCGCTCCGACGATTGGGGATTTCCCCGCTGGCGCCCGTACGGCGCCAAGGGCCGCGACGCGGTGCGCATCCGCTTGTGCGACCGCGAAGGCTGCAATGCGTCCGGAGACCGGCCCGCGCCCAAGGCCCCGCACAGCAAGGAACGGTGGATGTTCTGCGAGGCGCACGCCGCCGAATATAACAAGGGCTGGGACTATTTCGCCGGTTTGACGCCCGAGGAAGCCGCCCGCCGCGCCGCCGCCGAAGAAGGCGAGGCGTCGGCCTATCGCAAGAGCGCGCATTACCAATGGGCCGGCCCCGGCGACGGCAGCCGCAGCCGCGACGAAATGCGGGCGCTCGACGCGCTTGAACTGGAAACCGACGCCGATGCCGGCGCGGTCAAGGCCGCCTACCGCCGCCTGGCCAAGCAATTCCACCCCGACGTCAACCAGGGCGACGACGCCGCCGCCCTGCGCTTCCAGCAGGTTCAGGCCGCCTATGACGTCCTGCGCCGCGCTGATGAAAGGCGCGCCGAGGTCAAGGATTGAGCATGAAGGTCCCGGTGGCGTGGGCGACTGGGCGCTCGGGGTCGCCGGCATGGGCGGTGCCGCGGACGAACGCGATCTGGCGGGTCAGCCGGTAGCATTCGCAGCGCGCCACGACCGTCGCCCCGCGCGGCGCCGGGCGCAGATAATCGAGCCTGAGGTCGATTGTCGCGCTCGGCTGGAAATGGCCGAGCGCCATCCACACCGACGCGCCGCCGCAGGTATCGAGCAGGCTGACGATCGCCCCGGTGGCGAAGAAGCCGTTGTCGGGCATGCCGACCAGTTCCTCGCGCCACGGCAGCGCCAGCTCGATCCACTTGTCGCCCGAGCCGCGAAACTCGAGGCCCAACGCGCGGCCGTGCCCGACCGACCGGGCCAGCGCGAAGAAACGCTCGGGGTCGAATTTTCCGGCGAAGCGGGCGGCGTCGGCTTCGGGGCTGTCGGTCATGCGCCCGGCGCCAGCCGCGCCGCGGTCGATCTGACCAGTGCAATCATGTTGGGCACGCCCTGCGTCCGGTTCGACGACAGTTCACGGGCGAGCTCGAACGGCGCCAGCGCGGCGGCGATGTCGGTCGCCGCGACTTCGGCCGCCGGCCTGCCCTGGATCACCGCCAGCACTAGCGCGACGACGCCCTTGGTGATCGCCGCATTGCTATCGGCGAGGAAGGTCAGGCGGCCGTCGGCGGATTGGGTGGGATAGACCCACACCGACGCCGAACAGCCGCGCACCTTGGTCGCCTCGGTCTTGAGCGCGTCGGGCATCGGCGCCAGCTTGCGGCCAAGCTCGATCAACAGCCGGTAGCGGTCCTCGCTGTCGAGGAACGCATATTCATCGGCGATGTCGGACAAAGCGGGCAGGGCGGTCATCGGGCAAGCGCCTAGCAGCGACCGGCCGCGACCGCCATCAGGGCTTGCGCAGGTCGTCGATTTCGCGCGCCAGACTATTTTCCTTGTCGACCGCGATCCGCTCGAGCGTCTGGATGCGCTGCTTGAGCGACTGGACCTCGTCGCGCAGCCGGCGGGTTTCGCCGCTGTCGTCGGGTTCGAACCCGTCGTCGTCGGTGGCGTTGCGCCGCCCCATCAAGGGCAGCCCGCTCCACCGGCCGCCGCGCTCGCGCAGGCCGTATTTGGCGGCCTGGCGATGGCGGATGATCCCGCCGATGGTGGTGATGGCGATGATCGCCAGGACGAACTCGAACGGATTCATTTCAATGGGTCTCCCCCGGTGAGGCGCGGCGCACGCAGCGCCTCGATCTGGTTGGCGGTTTCGGCGCCGCGGTCGGTGACGATCTGCTCGAGCACGCGGACTCGCGCCTCCAGCTGGGTGTTGGCGGTAGCATATTGCGCCGCTTTCTCCGCCGCCAGCCTTCCCTCGGATTCGAGCTGCTTTTCCTTGAGCCCCATCCACTGCCGGTAATAGGGCCGCCCGAAGATCAGCAGCGCCGGAATGCCAAACACGAAGACGACGAAAAAGATGTCGCTCAGCTTGTCGAGGAAGTCGCTCATGCGAGGTCCTTCTTGGGCTGGGCCTGGTGGGCGATCGACAGAGCGTCGATTTCACGCGCCAAAGCGTGCGGCTGGTCGGTCGCAATCCGTTCGAGCACCGCCAGCCGTTGCTCGATATCCTTGTTGCCGGCGACATATTGCGCCGCTTTCTCGGCCACCTGCGCAGCCTCGATCTCGAGCCGTTTCTCACGCAGGCTGAAGAACCGCCGCAATGTGTAGAGGAGGATCAGCGAGGGCATCGTCAACGCGATGAGCAGGCCGATCAGGTCACCTTCTTGCATGGTCGTGAAGTTCCTATCTCAGTTGTTCGATGTCGTCGGCCAGCTTGCGCGACGGATCGGTGGCAATTCGCTCAAGCACCTTCAACCGGTCCTCAAGCCTTCCCACCGTGGCGCGCAGCTGCTCATTCTCCGCCTTGAGCGTCTTGGTCGTTTCGTCCCCCGCGGGGTCGTAGCGTTTGACCGATCCGCCCCATTCGCCTTCCAGCGGATAGCCGTGGCGCGCGCGGATGGCGGTCGTGACGACCCATCCGATCGTCGAGATCAAGACCAACGCGATGACGAAATTCGGCCCCCCAAATCCATGTGAAATCCTTTCCTGATGCCGGCGGGCTTATCTCAATTGTTCGATTTCGCGCGCCAGGCTGCGATTTTCGGTGGTCACATATTGCTCGATGTCGCCCAGTCGCCGGTCGATCGCGCGCAGCCGCGAGCGGATGTCGCGCGCGCTTTGCGCCGGAGACGCGCGAACGCCTTGCCAGAAGCGGCGGTCTTCCTGGCTGTCGTGCGACATTTCGCGCGGCTGGTCGTCGGCGATCCAGCCGGCGATGAAATAGATCGGCAGGATCGAAAAACCGCTCATGAACATCGCGCTGGCCATCATGATCCGCACCAGCGTGACGTCGAGCCCGGTGTAGTTGGCGATGCCCGAGCAGACGCCCATGATTTTTCCCCGGCGCTTGTCGAGGTAGAATCGAGTGCGGCTTGGCGGCTGGCTCATCGCACCTCCTCCCGGCTGCTGAGCAGGCGCTCGCGGATCACCTGCTCCTCGGGCAGGCAGCTGCGGCGCCATTCGGGGTTTTCCGCGGTCATGATCCGCTCGATCGAGCACAGCCGGTCGTCGAGCCGGCGGGCGGCGTCGTGCAGCTCATCGAGCAGTTTCTCGTCGGAACCGGTCAGCCGGGCCGCGGTCTTCCATTTGGTGATATAGTGAAACACCAGCCACGGCAGGCCGATGAACAGGGTGAGGACGGCCAGGCCGCCCATCATGATGCCGAAGATATCGCGTTCCATTATTCCCCCTTGGCCTTGAGCGCGGCCTTCATCGCTTCCAATTCGGCATCGACCTTGTCGGACGACCTCAAATCGAAGATTTCTTCCTCAAGGCTTTTCGGCCCGGTCATGCCCAGCGCGTCGGCGCGGCCCTCGGCCAGATCGGCGCGGCGTTCGAGGATGTCAAAGCGCGAGAAAGCGTCCTCGGTCCGCCCGCCGTTGAGCAATTCGCGCGCCTTGGCCCGGGTCACCGCGCTTTCGATCCGCGTGGCGATGGCGTTCTGCCGAGCCCGCGCCTCGCGCAATTTGCCCTGAAGCTTGGCGATGTCGGTCTCATAGCTTTTCAGCGTATCCTCGATGACGGAGATCTCGCTGCGCAGCCCCTCGGACATATCGGCTGCCTTCTGCCGCTCGAGCAGGGCCGCCTTGGCCAGGTCCTCGCGGTCCTTGGACAGCGCCAGTTCGGCCTTCTCGGTCCAGCTCGCCTGGATTTCGTCGAGCCGGTTGAGCGCGCGGCGCATTTCCTTGGCATCGGCGATCGACCGTGCCGCGGACGCCCGCACCTCGACCAAAGTTTCCTCCATCTCGAGGATGATCATGCGGATCATCCGCGCCGGATCTTCGGCGCGGTCGAGCAGCTCGGTCATGTTGGCTGCGAAAATATCCCGCGTGCGGGAAAAAATGCTCATCAAGCGACTCCAGTGTCACAGGCCTTGTCGCCTAAAGCTTTGCAAGGGTGGTGCCAATTTCGCGTTATCGAGACTTTCCTAGAAAAACCGCTGATTTTCGACCAACGGCGGTCGGAAACATCTTGCCAGATGGTGGGATTTGCCACCAAGTCTTGGGCCTGATCAAGGGGTTTTGATGGAACGCACCAATCAGTTCGTCGGACAAAGCCTGGCCTTCCTCGACGCCGTCGAGCGGGCCAGCCGCGCCGCGCCGTTGAACCGGCCGGTGCTGGTGATCGGCGAGCGCGGCACCGGCAAGGAGCTGATCGCCGAGCGGCTCCACCATCTGTCGTCGCGCTGGTCGGGGCCGCTGGTGACGATGAACTGCGCCGCGCTCCCCGAAAATCTGATCGAGGCCGAATTGTTCGGTCATGAAGCGGGCAGCTTCACCGGTGCGGTCAAGACCCGCCACGGGCGGTTCGAGGAGGCCGACGGCGGCACCTTGTTCCTCGACGAGCTGGCGACATTGTCGTCGCCGGCCCAGGATCGGTTGCTGCGCGCGGTCGAATATGGCGAGATCACGCGCATCGGCGCGTCGAAGCCGATCAGCGTCGACGTCCGCATCGTCGCCGCCACCAATGAGCATCTGCCGCGGCTGGTCGACCAGGGCCGGTTCCGCGCCGATCTCCTCGACCGGCTGAGCTTCGAGGTCGTCACTTTGCCCCCGCTGCGCGCCCGCGAAGGCGACATTTCCTTGCTCGGCGAGCATTTCGGGCGGCGCATGGCGGTCGAGCTCGACTGGCCCAACTGGCCCGGCTTCACCCGCGCCGCGCAGGAGCGGCTCGAAACCTACAGCTGGCCCGGCAACGTCCGCGAGCTGCGCAATGTCGTCGAGCGCGCGGTCTATCGCCACGAGGATCCCGAGCGGGCGATCGAGGAGATCCAGTTCGACCCGTTCCGCTCGCCGTGGGTGCTTGAGGAGGGCAGCGTCGCCTCCGCCGCGGTCGCCGATCCCGACCATGTCCGCCCCGACGCGCCGCCCGCGTCCACGCCCGCCGCGGGCTTCCCGACCTCGACCGACGATTTGCGCGGGGCGGTGACGGTCTATGAACGGATGCTGCTCGAAGATGCGCTGGGCCGCAATCGCTTCAACCAGCGCGCCACCGCGACCGCCCTCGGATTGAGCTACGATCAGTTGCGCCACGCCCTCAAACGCCACAAGCTGCTCGATCAGGAAAACGCGGCGGCGGCGCCATGATGAATCTTCGTGCGATTCGGTGCGCAAAGGAGTATCTAAATAACTACCAAGAGGAGGTGTTCATGAAGACCTTGTCTGTTCTGGCCGTAATCGGCCTCGTTTCCGTCGCTCCGTCCGCCGCGAATGCCCGCGAATCCCTGGTGTTCGGCAGAGCCGCAATGGAGCTTTGCTACCAGTATGCGCAGGGCAGGGTGCGCAGCCCGGCGGCCATCGACACCTGCACCGTCGCGCTCGACACGTTCAACATGACGAGCGACGAACGCGCCGGGACCCTGGTCAACCGCGGCATCATCCGCATGCTCGCGAAGCAACCGATCAACGCCAATCTGGATTTCGATGGCGCGCTGGAAATCAATCCCAACCTGGCCGAGGCGTGGCTCAACAAGGGCGTCAACGATTTCCGCACCGGCGACAGTGCCTCCGCCATGCGCTATGCCGATCGGGCGTTGGCGCTACACACCAACCGGCCGGCGGTGGCCTATTATGTGCGCGGTCTCGCCAATGAGGATACGGGCAATCTCCGCGCCGCCTACAACGACCTCCAGAACGCCCGCCGGATCGAGCCGCAATGGCAGGATCCGTCGGCGCAGCTGGCCCGCTACCAGGTAGTTCGCAAGAACTAGCGCGTTCGCGGGTTCCGTGAGGACAAAAGGGGGGCGGCGTCCGGCGTGGACGCCGCCCTCTTCGTTTAGCTGCCGAGCGGACTGAACGTCGACATCGCGTAAAGCATCGGGATCGACAGCAAGGTGTTGGTGCGGCTGGCGAGCATCGCAATGCGCCCCGCCCTGGCTTTGGCCGCGTCGTCGGCCTCGACCAGCCCCAGCACCTTCTTCTGGTTCGGCCAGATGACGAACCACACGTTAGCCGCCATGATCAGTGCCAGCCACATGCCGATGCCGATCAGCTGGAACCCCGGGCGCAGCGTCAGCGCTTCCTTTTCATAGCCGTTGAGCCACGCCACCGTCAGTCCGGTCAGCACCGTCAGCGCCGCGCCCCAGCGGAAATAGAACAAGGCCTTGGGCGCGATATACTTGCTGACGCCAGGCTTCAGTTCGGCCGGGATCGTCGGCATTGTCGGGATCTGCACGAAGTTAAAATAATAGAGCAGACCGATCCACAGGATGCCGAAAAATACGTGGAGGTAGGTGACCAGCACCACCGCGGTCAGCGTGTTGGCGTGAAAGCCCATCATCAGCCCAATCGCCGCCGCCAGCCCGATCAGCAAAGTGATGTTCAGATTTTCAAGCAGCTTGCCCATGGATGTTCCCCTGTTCGGCGAGCGGTCGTCGCGGCCGCCCGATTGCCCGACGAATTACCCGCCCGGCTGGTAGCGGGCAAGCTTTTGCGGTGAAACGAGCGCGCGGGCGGCGAAGCGAGGAGCCGAAGCGTTTGCGGGGAGTTGGTCGGGCGTCGCCCTTCTGGTCATGCTTGAAAGGATCGCCCGTGGCTTTCACCCTTCCCGAACTGCCGTTCGCCAAGGACGCGCTCGCGCCATTAATGTCGGCCGAGACACTCGAATATCATCACGGCAAGCATCACCAGGCCTACGTCGACAAGGTCAACACCCTGGTTGGCGAGAAACGGCTCGATAACCTGTCACTCGTCGATCTCATCCGCCAGGCCAAAGATCGCGGCGACAAGCCGTTGTTCAGCAATGCGGCGCAGATCTGGAACCACAGCTTCTTCTGGCAATGCCTCGCGCCGGCAAACTCGACCCGGCCTTCGCGCGATCTCCAGGTCATGATCTACCGCGATTTCGGCTCGGCCGAGGCGCTGCTGGACACGCTCGGCGCCGAAGCCATTGCTCATTTCGGCAGTGGTTGGGGTTGGCTGGTGTTCGACAATGGCAAGCTCAAGGTCACTTCGCTGCACGACGCCGACACACCCGCCACCAACGGCCTCGTTCCCCTCCTGACGCTCGATGTGTGGGAGCATGCCTATTACATCGATTACCGCAACGAGCGGCCGAAGTTCGTCAAGTCGGTGCTCGGTCAGCTGATCAACTGGAACTTCGTCGCCGAGAACCTCGACGGCCGCGGCCTCGACCGCGCCGACCAAAAGGCCGCAGCGGCGGCCGACCTGGCTACTGCTTGAGGCGGTAACCGGTCTTGAACACCCAGGTGATGGCGGCGAGGCAGGCGGCGATGATCCCGATCATCACCGCCACGCTCGACCATACCGGCACATCGGCCTTGCCGAAGAAAGTCCAGCGAAAGCCGCTGACGAGATAGACGACCGGGTTGAACAGGGTCACCGTGCGCCACGGCTCGGGCAGCGCGGTGACCGAATAAAACGCTCCGCCGAGGAACGTCAGCGGGGTCACGATCAGCATCGGGATGATCTGCAATTGCTCGAAATTCTTGGCCCAGATGCCGATGACGAAGCCGAGCAGGCAGAAAGCGGTGGTGATCAGCAGCAGGAACAGCGCCATCATCGCCGGATGCTCGATCCTGACGGCGACGAACAGGGTCGCCGTAGCCAGCGTGACCAGCGCCAGCACCATCGACTTGGTGACCGCCGCGCCGACGTACGACAGGACCACTTCCAGGCTCGAGATCGGGGCTGACAGGAGTTCGTAGATCGTCCCGGTAAACTTCGGGAAATAAATACCGAAACTGGCGTTGAAGATCGACTGCATGAACACCGACAGGAGGGTCAGGCCGGGGACGATGAAGGCCCCGAAGCTGATCCCGTCCATGGCCGCCATGCGCCCGCCGATGGCCGCGCCGAACACCACGAAATAAAGCGCGGTGGTGATCACCGGAGTGACCAGACTCTGCCACAGGGTGCGCGTCGCGCGGGCCATCTCGAAGCGGTAGATGGCGAGCACGCCCTCGCCGTTGAAGCCGCCGTTCCTCATGCTCCGCGCTCCTCGTGGACCAGCCCGACGAAGATGTCTTCGAGGCTCGACTGGTGGGTCGACAGATCCTTGAACCCGATGCCGAGGTCGCTGACCCGGCGGAGCAATGACGGCACTCCGGTCTTCTCGGCGTTGGCGTCGAACTGGTAGCACAGCACGTGGCCGTCATCCTCGATCGCCAAATTCCACTCGGCCAGCTCGGGCGGGATCGCCGTCATCGCCTCGTTGAGGGTCAGCTTGAGGGTCTTGCGGCCAAGCTTGCGCATCAGCACCTTTTTGTCCTCGGCGGCGATCAGCTCGCCGCGCGAGATAACCCCGACGCGGTCGGCCATTTCTTCGGCTTCCTCGATGTAGTGGGTGGTGAGGATGATGGTCGTTCCGTCGGTCCTGAGCTGGCGGACCAGCGCCCACATGTCGCGGCGCAATTCGACGTCGACGCCGGCGCTGGGCTCGTCGAGGAACAATATGTCGGGCTCGTGGCTGAGCGCCTTGGCGATCATCACCCGGCGTTTCATGCCGCCCGACAGCTCCATCATCTTGGCCTTGCGCTTGTCCCACAGCGACAGCCGCTTGAGCAATGTCTCGATCTTGGCGGGATCGCGGGCTTTCCCAAACAGCCCGCGGCTGAAGCTGACCGTCGACAGCACGCTTTCGAACGCGTCGGTGGTCAATTCCTGCGGCACCAGGCCGATACGGGCGCGGGCATGGCGATAATCGGTCAGATGATCCTTGCCATCGACCAGCACCGTCCCGCCCGACGGCGTGACGATCCCGCAGACGATGTTGATCAGCGTCGTCTTGCCCGCGCCATTGGGGCCGAGCAGAGCGAAAATCTCGCCGCGGCGGATGTCGAGGTCGACGCTCATCAGCGCCTCGGTGCCGCTGGCGTACGCCTTGCGCAGCCCGCGGATGGAGAGGATCGCGTCGCTCATTCGACCGGCGCCGGTTCGGACGCGGCGACCGCCTCGTCGCGATTGAGGCCGTGGCGCATCAGCATCGGCACATTGGCCAGCGCGAACAGCAGGGTAGCGGGGATCGCGCCCCACAATTTGTAGCTGATCCAGACGTCGGTCGAGGTGTTGCGCCACACCGCCTCGTTGGCGATCGCCATGATGGCGAAGAACAACGCCCAGTTGCGGGTCAGCTTGCGCCACCCTTCCGCATCGAGCCCGGGATAGGCGCCGCCGAGCACGGTCTTGAGCAACGGCCGCCCCGTCGCCAGCGCGAAGGCCAGCAGCCCGGC
>JANLQS010000121.1:0-10632 GCA_031367995.1 Sphingomonas sp. | reverse complement strand
AGGGTGCGGCGCTCGTCCTGCTCGTCGGCCAGATCGACCGTCGCGCCGAAGCGGATGCGGTCGCGCTCCGCCTGGCCGGCCGGGTCGACCACCTTGGCGTCTTTCATCGCCTTGGCCAGGAACGACAACCGCCGGTCGATCTCGCGCAGCCGCTTGCGGCCATAGATGTAATCGCCATTTTCCGAGCGGTCGCCATTGCCCGCGGCCCAGGCGATGACCTCGATCAGTTTGGGCCGCTCGCTGCCGAACAATATCTCATATTCGGCGCGCAGGGTCGCCAGGCCGGCCGGCGTGATGAACCGCTCGATTTCACTCACTCGCTGGACTTAGCCGTGGTTCCATCCGAAAGAAACGGGCTCGAAGAGCCGCAACGTAGGAGCGAAACCATGATGCGAGGCACGATGGTTCTAGCGGGTGCGCTATTCTTCGCTGCGCCCGCGTTCGCAAGCAACGACGATATTGCGGTGCTAACTAGATACGGCCTGATCGGCAGTCATTGGGCCGTGGATTGTTCAAAACCGATGAGCGCCAGCAACTATTATGCGTCTTATTCCGTGGGCCCGAACGGGAGCCCGGTGCAGACTTTGCGAACGCCGCAGAGCGAAAAGGTCAGGGAGATGCGCAATGTCCAGGCCATCTCCGCGAGCTGGTTTGTCTTTACGATGATGGACGAAAATCAACAGGCGTTCGACATTCTGTTCAAGATCGAAGGCAATCGGGAGAAGACATGGCGGTCGGTCGCGCAAGGCGGCAAGGCCTATATCCTGAACGGCAAGGGCAACTCCGCCGACCCGCCGTGGTTCCAGCGCTGCAAATGACTAACGGCCTTCAGCCCGGTCGATTGGCCTTGCCGAGGTAGCTCGACAAGTGAATCGCGCCCGCCGCCGATGCGGTCGGGTTGATGGTATCGTATACGACGCTGTTCTCGAGTACGCGCTGGACATAGCCGCGGGTCTCCTCGAACGGGATGCGCTCGATCCAGCCGATCATGTCGACACCGGGGCTGCGCGGGTCGCCATAGAGGTTGATCCACTTGCGGACGTTGCCGGGGCCGGCGTTGTAGCTGGCCACCGCCAGCGGGTAGCTGCCCCCCCACGTGTCGAGCAGCCGCTGGAAGTATGCCGTGCCGATCATCACGTTGAACGCCGGGTCGCTGGTCAGCCGGGCGGTGTCGAAGTCGATGCCCATCTTGCCGGCCTGCTCGCGCCCGGTGCCGGGGACGATCTGCATCATCCCCTGGGCGTTGGCGTGGCTGATGATGGTCCGGTCGAATGACGATTCCTGGCGGGTGATGCCGTGGACCAGCGACCACAATCGGCCGCTGGCAGCGGCATAGCTGTGGGTCGGGAAGGCCGGCCTGTAATAGAAAGCCGAACCCGAATTGCGCGCGGCGCGGGCGACCCATACGCCCAGGTCGGGACGGCCGATGGCGAGCGACAGTTCGCTGGCCAGAACGCGCTCGGAGTCGGTGTGGAGCGATTCGGCGAGGGCGCGGACGAACAGCGCCTGGTCCGAGCGGTTGCCCTGAGCCCCGAGCAGGCGGACCGCGGCGACCAAAGGGCGAGCCTGGAACGCCATGCGCTGGGCGGGGGTGACGAGCGATGTCGGCAGCCCGGCGGGGGGCGGCACGGCGCGGCCGAGGCGTTCGAGCGCGAGCTGTCCGTAAAATAGTTCGGGGGTGGCCGCGGCCTGACCGAAATATTGCATCGCCTGGGTCGGCATGGCCGCCTGAAGCGCGGCGCGGCCGGCCCAATATTTCCCCTTGGCGAAGACCTGTAGCGACAGGCCGCCGTGGGCGTATTTGTCGAACATCGCCATCGCCGATGCGGCGCGGTTGATCTGTAACGCCGACGATCCGGCGAGCCACGCCAGGGTCGTGTAATCGTCTCGCACCGCATAAGGCTGGCGGCTGACATCGCTGCCCGGCGCCAAGCTGTCGTCGAGCTGGCGGGCGATGTCGAATGCGGTTTGCCACTGCCGGTCGGCGACGGCGCCGCCGGCAAGGATGACCATCATGTCATAGAAGCGCTCAACGCTGGCCGGGCGGACGGCGAAGGCGTGGGGACGCGCGGCGAGCTGGCGAGCGGCGAGCTCATAGCCGCGGTCGCGGAGGTAACGGGCGCGATCCATCATCAGGCCGGCATCGCTCGTCACCAGGCCGGCAACCGGCGCATAGAGCGGTTCGACGTCGGGCGTGCCCTGCTGCATCGCCAGTCGCGCCTGGAAGGCGGCGCCGCGGGCGGGACTGGCCATGCCGATCAACCGCGCCGCGTCGCTGGTCTTCTTGTCGAACAACAAGGCGTCGATCCGCCGGTCTCGGTCGGCCGGAGTCAACTGCGCGGCAAAGCGGCCCATGAGGCTGGCTTCGTCGACCGCGCTGAGGTCGCTCGAGCCGAGCGCGGCGCGAGCCGCGTCCAGCGCGTCGGATTGGCGGCCGGTCTGGGCATAGGCCTCGGCCAGCCGCGCCCAGCCATTGCCGCTACGCGGCTTGTCGGCATTATAGAAACCGATCACCTGATAGGCGCTTTCCCCGGGTCGCATGGCCCGCTCGGCGCTCTTGCGCAGCCCGCTTTCGCCAGGAAAACCGGGAAAAGCGGCGAGGAATGTCGCGTAGCTCGAAAAAGGATAGGAATCGCTCTGTCGCAGCCGCCGCCAGCTATCGATCCCGGCGGCGACCGTCGCGCTCGAATAGGCCGGGGCATAAACCGCCGCGACGGGACTCGGCTGGCCGAACTGCACGACCGGGGCTTGCGACGGGGCAGGCGTCATCGCGCCACCATAGGTCGGGGCCGGTTGCGCGGACTGCATCGCGGTCGCGGCGGCGCTGGCCATCAGCAAGGGGGCGATCGCCGCAATTCGTGTCATGCTGGACATCTTACCCGCCTCGTCCTTATCAGGCGCTGAACGACGCGCCGGTGCCAGCCTAATCGAGCAACGCGCCGTTCGGAAAGGACTAACCGCATGTTTTTTGGCTCGATTCCGGCGCTTGTGACTCCATTTGCGGCAGGCCGTGTCGATCATGCGGCGTTCCGCGACCTGGTCGAATGGCAGATCGACGAAGGCACCAATGGGCTGGTCCCGTGCGGCACCACCGGCGAAGCGGCAACGCTGTCGATCGACGAGCAGCGCGACCTCATCAGGCGGACCGTCGAGGTGGCGCGGGGGCGGGTGCCGGTGATTGCCGGCTGCGGGTCGAACGACACCGCCCACGCCGTCGCGCTGACCAAGATTGCCAGGGAAGCGGGCGCCGACGCCGCGCTGCACGTCCCGCCTTATTACAACCGCCCGAACCAGGACGGCATCTACCTCCACCTGGCGACCGTCGCCGATCAGGATATCCCGGTCATCCTCTACAACGTCCCGGCGCGGACCATCACCGACATTTCGGTCGAAACGATGGGCAGGCTGTCGCATCTGCCCAATGTCATCGGGGTCAAGGATGCCACCGGCAATCTGGCGCGGGTGTCGGCGCAGCGCATCGCTTGCGGGGCGGAATTCATCCAGCTCAGCGGCAACGACGACATAGCGCTCGGGTTCAGCGCGATGGGCGGGGTCGGCTGCATCTCGGTCACCGCCAACGTCGCGCCGAAGCTGTGCGGCCAGTTCCAGGCGGCCATGCGCGAAGGCCGCTGGAACGACGCGCTGGCGTTGCAGGACCGGCTGTTCCCGCTCCACGCCGCTTTGTTCAGCGACGCCTCGCCGGGTCCGGTCAAATATGCTTTGTCGAAAGTCCGCCCGGGCTTTTCGGCCGAGCTTCGCGCGCCAATGACGCCGCCGTCCACTGCCTCGAAAACGGCCGTCGACGCGGCGCTGGCGCATGCCGGGCTTGTCTAAAACCCAATGGCCAAGCCGCTCCCCGCCGCCTTCGACAAGGCCAAGGTCGTCGCCGAGAACCGGCGCGCGCACTATGATTATTTCATCGAGGAGAAGTTCGAGGCGGGGATCGCGCTGCAGGGCACCGAGGTCAAGGCGCTGCGTACCGGGCAGGGGTCGATCGCCGAAAGCTATGCCCTGGTCGACGAGGAGGAGGTGTGGCTGATCAATTCGACCATCCCCGAATATAGCCACGGCAATCGCCTTAACCATGAACCGCGGCGCAAGCGCAAATTGCTCCTCAAGAGCCGCGAAATCGCCAAGCTGCACGGCGCCATCACCCGCCAGGGACTGACGCTGATCCCGCTGTCGGTCTATTTCAACGGGGCCGGCAAGGCCAAGGTCGAGCTGGCGCTGGCACGGGGCAAGAAGGACCACGACAAGCGCGAGACGATCAAGGAGCGCGAATGGAAGCGCGAGCAGGGCCGGCTGTTGCGCCACAATGGCTGAGCCGGGCAGCCTGTGGACCCGGCTTCGCCGGCGTTGGGTCACCGACCATCTGCCGCGGCAGGACACGGTCCATCATTACCGCCTGCTGCGCCCGTTCGCGCGACAATTGTCGCAGCCGAACTTGTGGCGGCTCAATCACCGCTCGGTGCCGCGCGCGGTGGCCATCGGCCTCGGCATCGGCATGATCATCCCGTTCATGCACACCATCATCGCCGCGCTGTTCGCCATTCCCGCGCGGGCTAATGTCGCGGTGGCGGCGGCGACCACGTTGGTGGTCAACCCGCTGACCATCCCGGCGATGTATTATGCCGCCTACCACATTGGCGCGTGGGAGCTGAGCCAGGAGACGATTGTCGACCTCGGCCAGGCCG
The DNA here is from genome assembly GCA_031367995.1 of Sphingomonas sp. Taxonomy (GTDB): domain Bacteria; phylum Pseudomonadota; class Alphaproteobacteria; order Sphingomonadales; family Sphingomonadaceae; genus Sphingomicrobium. The sequence continues at coordinate 5,938 of JANLQS010000121.1, read as the reverse complement.
CTCACGCCACCGGCGAATTGTCGCGCATGCTGTTCTGGATCCACCATGCGTCGGGGCCGATCGCAATCGGCATCCTGACCCTGGCGCTGGGCGCGGCGGTCGGCGGCTACGTCGTCAGCGCATTGCTGTGGCGGTTGTGGGTCGGCAGCCAGTGGCGCGCCCGACGCCAGGCACGGCGCCCCCGCGAGGGCGGCGAATAAGGCATCAGGCGGGCAATCGGGCCGCAGCTCTGCCTTGCGTCCGCTGACAAGGTGCGTAACTGGTGGCAGGTGCTTCACCAGGATCTTGCTCCGCTCGACGCGCAGCCGCTCGATAGAGGCGTTCGCTGGCTGGTGCCGGCGCTCGTTGCGGCGGTCGCGGCGAGCGGCGGGCTGCTGTTCCTCATCGCCGGCCAGCCGATGTTCGCCGGACTCTTTTTCGCCGGTTTCATCGCCATGCTGGTGGCGGCGTTCGTCGTCGACCGAAGGGCGCAGCGTGCGCCGCATGTCGAAACCCGCGCCGTGCCCGATTATGCGCTGCTCGGCGCCGCGCTCGACCTTGCCGGGCAAGCCGCCGCTTTGACTGACGGCAAGGGTGCGATGCGGGTCGCCAATGCGGCCTATCGCGAGCGTTTCCCGGGGCTGGAGGCGCCGCTGGCGATCGGGTCGGGTGCCGACGCCAAGGCGGCGCTCGACGACGCGCGGGCGACGGCGTGGCGCGACGGCATCGCCTGCGCGGTGCAGATCGAAACCGCCAGCGGGGCGGTATCGATCGAGATCGAGCGGGTCGGCACCCACGGCGATCTGCTGCTGTGGCGTTTCCCGGACGCCGCCAAGCCCGACGTGCTCAGCGTCGCGGCGCGGCGGGTTGCCGGGGTGACGGGCGAACGGCTCGCTTCGGCCGGAGTGCTGGCGGCTTTGGTCGATACCGAAGGCCGGCTGCTGGCCGCCAACAAGCCGTTCGCCGACCGTGCCCTGGGCAACGGACCGCGCGACGACCGGCCGCTGCTGCTGACCGACCTCATTGCCATCGACGACGACGGCGGCATCCGCCTGGCCAGCGAGGGCGATACCGCGCCGCTGCTACGCGGCGTCCACGTCCCGATCGACCCGACGCGCGAGGGTGGGGCGGGGACGATGCTGATGTTCGAGACCCGCGAAGGCGCCGGGCTGGCTAGTTCCGCCAACGTCCAGGTGCTGCTCGAGATGCTGCCGATCGGGCTGGCATTGGTCGACCGCGATGGCCGCTTCCTGACGATGAACAAGGCGTTCCGCGCGGCCGGCGGGATCGCCGGGGAGGCGATGCCGTCCTATCCCGGCGATCTGGTCGCCAAGGAGGACAAAGCGGCGGTCGCCGACGCCATTCGCCGCAACGCCCGCGGACCGGCGATGTCGGGCGACCTCGCCATCCGCCTCAAGGACCAGGCGGGGGAACCGGTGGCGCTGACCGTCGCCGGCCTGCGCGGACTTGGCGACGCGGCGGTGCTGCTGCTGCTCAAGGACAATAGCGAGGAAGCCAAGTTGAAGCGCCAGGTGGCGCAGGCGACCAAGATGCAGGCGGTCGGCCAGCTGGCCGGCGGCGTCGCCCACGATTTCAACAATATCCTGACCGCGATCATCGGCCACTGCGACCTGATGGGCATGCGCCACACGCCGGGCGACAGCGACTATGACGACATCCAGCAGATCAAGTCGAATTCCAACCGCGCCGCCGGCCTGACCCGGCAATTGCTCGCTTTCTCCCGCCAGCAGACGCTGCGCCCGCAGGTGCTGCAGTTGCCCGACGTGGTCAGCGAAGTATCGCATTTGCTCAAGCGGCTGCTCGGCGAGACCGTCCAATTGGTCGTCAAGCACGGGCGCACGGTCGGCCCGGTGCGCGCCGACCCGGGCCAGCTCGAGCAGGTCATCGTCAACCTCGCCGTCAACGCCCGCGATGCGATGGCCTCCAAGGGCGGCGGCGTGCTGACCATCCATACCTACGCCGTGCGCGCCGACCAGGTCGCCGACCTCGGCTCCGACATCCTGCCGGTGGCCGATTATTCGGCGCTGTCGATCGGCGACACCGGCACCGGCATCCCGGCCAATGTGCTGGGCAAGGTGTTCGAGCCGTTCTTCACCACCAAGGAGGTCGGCAAGGGCACCGGGCTCGGCCTGTCGACCGTCTATGGCATCGTCAAGCAGTCGGGCGGGTTCATCTTCGCCGATTCGAAGGTCGGGCAGGGGACCCGCTTCACCATCTATTTGCCGGTCCATCATGCCGAGGACACGGCGGGCCTGGCGCTCGCGGTGCCGATCGCCAAGGAACCCGAATCGGAATTATGGGGGAGCGGCACCGTGCTGCTGGTCGAGGATGAGCCGATGGTCCGCACCGTCGCCGAACGGGCCCTGACCCGTCACGGCTACAAGGTGCTTACGGCAACCAATGGCGAGGAAGCGCTCGAGTTGCTCGGCCGCGGCGACGAGGACATCGCCTTGCTGATCTCCGACGTGGTGATGCCGCTGATGGACGGGCCGACGATGGTCCGCGAGGCGCGCATCAGCCATCCCAGCCTGCCGATCCTGTTCATGTCGGGCTATGCCGAGGAGCAGCTGAGAAAGTCGATCGGCATCGCCGACGTCGCCTTCCTGCCCAAGCCCTTCTCGGTCCAGGAACTGGCCGAAGCGGTGCGCCGCGTGCTGGCCGAACATCCGGCCGTAACAAGCCCCGAAAAATAAGGCTTTTATCGCGCTCAAGCGCTGCTATTCGTCACTCGGTGACCGAGGCCCGCTGCATCCTGATCGTCGAAGACGAACCGCTCATCGCCATGATGCTGGAGGATTTCATCCTGTCGCTCGGCCATGACGTGCGCGGGCCGTGCGAAAGCGTCGCCGAGGCGCTCGCCGCGCTCGACGGCCAGCCGTTCGATCTTGCCATCCTCGACGTCAATCTGAAGGGCGAAAGCGTGTGGCCGGTGGCGAGCGCGCTCAAGGCCCGCGGCATCCCGTTCGTGCTTGCCAGCGGCGGCCATGTCGAACCGCCGCCGAGCGAGTTCGCCAACATCGCGATGATTGAAAAACCGTACACCATCGACCGCGTCAGCCCGATTATCGAGGCCGCCCTTAAAACCGTGGGCACCGCCGAAAATTGATCGTGCGTTCCCTACTTGTTCTTATGGAACAAAGGGGATACACAGGGACCTTCGCGGGATGGCTCGGCGCCGCCCAGTGGACGAAGGGAACAAGGGCATGGCAACGCAACTCAAGGTCGTCGACAAGGGCGGAGACATCGTGAGCACGGACCGGCAGAAAGCATTGGAAGCAGCGCTCGCGCAGATCGACCGCGCCTTCGGCAAGGGCTCGGCGATGAAGCTCGGTAGCCGCGAGAAGATCGAGATCGAGACGATTTCGACCGGCAGCCTCGGGCTCGACATCGCGCTCGGCGTCGGCGGCCTGCCGCGCGGCCGGGTGATCGAGATTTACGGGCCCGAAAGCTCGGGCAAGACGACGCTCGCGCTGCACGTCATCGCCGAGGCGCAGAAGACCGGCGGTACCGCCGCCTTCGTCGACGCCGAACATGCGCTCGACCCGGGCTATGCCAAAAAGCTCGGGGTCGACATCGACGAGCTGATCGTGTCGCAGCCCGACACCGGCGAGCAGGCGCTCGAGATCGTCGATACGCTGGTGCGTTCGAACGCGATCGATGTGCTGGTCATCGATTCGGTCGCCGCGCTGGTGCCCAGGGCCGAAATCGAGGGCGAGATGGGCGACAGCCACGTCGGCCTCCAGGCGCGGTTGATGAGTCAGTCGCTGCGCAAGCTGACCGGGTCGATCAGCCGCTCCAAGTGCATCGTCATTTTCATCAACCAGCTGCGCATGAAGATCGGCGTGATGTACGGCAATCCGGAGACCACGACCGGCGGCAATGCGCTCAAATTCTACGCCTCGGTCCGGCTCGATATCCGCCGCACCGGGCAGATCAAGGACCGCGACGATATCGTCGGTAACACCACCCGCGTGAAGGTCGTCAAGAACAAGGTCGCGCCGCCGTTCAAGCAGGTCGAATTCGACATCATGTACGGCGAGGGCGTCAGCAAGGTCGGCGAGATCCTCGACCTCGGCGTCAAGGCCGGCATCGTCGAGAAATCGGGCGCCTGGTTCAGCTACGACTCGACGCGCATCGGCCAGGGACGCGAGAACGCCAAGATCTTCCTCAAGGACAACCCCGACATGGCGCTCAAGATCGAGAATGCCGTGCGCGGCCGCACCGATGAGGTCGGCGAAGCGCTGATGGTTGGCCCCGAGCCCGACGACGACGGCGAATAATCGGTCGCCGCGGCGGATCCCCGGCCCGTCCAATCGAGCATTCAGTTAGGGGCGGGGGGCAGCCGAGCGCTTCCCGCTCCTTCCTATTGTCGCGGCGGTCGGCGCGCCTAATTGCGCAGCGCGGTACCGGCGCGCATCAGGCGCCCGCGCTCGGTAATGATGACGATCGCCAGCGCGGCGCTGCCGGCCAGCGCCACTCCGGCCAGAAACGGCAGCTGGGTCCCGTCGAACTGGCGGCCGATGATTAGGCCGATCGATGCCCCGCCGACCGAACCCATAACCCCCTGAACCGACGATGCCGTCCCCGCGACCCGCGCCATGTTGTTCATCGCCAGCGTCGACAGATTGGCGCTCGACATGGCAAAGGCGATCATCACCAGCGCCTGGAACGCGACGAACATCGGCAATTGCTCGCCGAGCAGCGATGCGGCGGCGAAATGCGCGGCGGTGATGGCGGCGAAGGCGACCACTCCGGCATGGCCGACCCGGCGCAACCCGAACCGTCCGACGATCCGCGAATTGGTCCACGCGGCGAGCGCCATCGGCGCGGCGACCGCGGCGAACACCAGCCCGATCGCCTGCGGCTGGCCGAACACGTCGAACACGATTTGCTGGATCGAAGCAATGTAGGCCGTCAGCCCGCCGAAGATCATCGTCGCGGCCAGCGTGTAGCCGAGCGACAGCCGGTCGCGCAGCGTCTCGCGCACCGCGTCGCGGATTGATTTGAACTCAAGGCTGCGGCGATATTCGGGGTGGAGCGTCTCGGGCAGCCGCCACATCGCCCACGCCAGCATCGCCGCGGCATAAACCGCGAGCACATCGAAAATCGTCTGCCACCGGCCGACCAGCAAGATCGCCTGGCCGACGCTCGGCGCCACCACCGGTACGACCATGAATACCATGAAAATGAGGCTCATCGTGCGCGCCATGGCGTCGCCTTCGAACAGGTCGCGGACCATCGCCGTGACCAGTACCCGGCTGACCGCTGCCGACGCGCCCATCGCCACCCGTGCGGCGATCAGCAGTTCGAAACTCGGCGCCCGCGAACAGGCCAGCGCGAACACGGCGTACATGCCGACCCCGGCGGCGAGCACCGGCTTGCGCCCGAAGCGATCGGCGAGCGGGCCCCATAGCAATTGCGAGGCGCCGAACCCGAGCATGTAGGCGACGACCACCAGCTGGCGGTCGTTCTCGTGCGCCACGCCCAGCGCCGCGCCGATCGCCGGCAGCGCCGGGATCATCGCATCGATGGCAAACGCATTCAGCGCCATCAGCCCGGCGAGCAATGCGACGGTCTCGCGCCGGCCGGGCAAAGGGCGGGTGGAGCGCGCCGCGTGGGTCTCGTCGAACATCGCGGCTCGCTGGCCTAAACCGGCGCTCGGCGCAACCGCCGGGCGTTGCTAGGGACGCGGCTCGCTGCCCGGCGGCGGCGGCGGCACGTGGCTCGGCGCGTGGCGCGGTTCGATGTCGGCCGGCAGCGGCGGATCCAGCGTGCCTTCCCATTTGGCGACGACCACGCTGGCGACGGCATTGCCGACGACGTTGGTGGCGCTGCGCCCCATGTCGAGGAAATGGTCGACCGCGAGGATCAGCAGCAGCCCGGCCTCGGGGATGTGGAACATCGACAGCGTCGCGGCGATCACCACCAGGCTGGCGCG
>JANLQS010000109.1:0-1790 GCA_031367995.1 Sphingomonas sp. | reverse complement strand
GCCGATCTGGGCGAGATATTCGGGCGTGATCGACAGAGCGACGAAATCGCCGATCGCCTCATGGAAGCCGTCGTTGGCGCCGTTGAGGTAGAGGTAGGGTTTGTCGTTATAGGCGCGCTGATAATAATTATGACCGAGCTCGTGGTGGATGGTGACGAAATCGTCGCCATTGACCTTGGTGCACATCTTGATGCGCAAATCGTCGACATTGTTCACGTCCCACGCCGAGGCGTGGCAGATGACCTCACGGCCCGCCGGGCGGGTGATCTGGCTCTTGCTCCAGAAACTTTCGGGCAGCGGCGCGAGGCCGAGCGACTTGTAGAAACCCTCGCCGGTGCGGACCATTTTCTCCGGCGTGTAGTGCGCCTTTACCAACAGGTCGGTAACGTCATAGCCGATGTCACCGGCACCCTTGGGCGCGACGATGTCATAGATGTTGCCCCATTCCTGCGCCCACATGTTGCCGAGCAGATCGGCGCGGATCGGGCCGCTGTCGGGCTGGATCGTGTTGCCGTATTTCTGGTTGAGCTTGGTCCGGGTGTAGCAGTGCAATTGGTTGTAGAGCGGCTTCACGTCATTCCACAGCCGGTCGTACATCGCCGCGAAGTCCTGCGGGCTCATGTCATATTGCGAACGCCACATGGCGCCGGTGTCGGCGTAGCCCAGTTCCTTGGCACCCTGATTGGCGATGTCGACCATGCGGACATAATCGGACTTCATCGGGCGGCCGACATTCTCGTGCCAGCTCTTCCACATTTCGGCGAGCTGGGCCGGATTGCGGTTGGTGCCCATCTCCGCCTCGACATCGTCGCCGGCGATCGGCTTGCCGTTCAAGGTCGCCTTGCCCTTGCCGTAGGTCGAGGCGAGGCGGGTCGAGATGGTGTTGAGTTCGGCGGCGGCGGCGGGCGTCGTCGGCGCGGCCATGACCAAAGCGCCGCGCAGCAGGTTGAGCTTGCGCGACGTGTCGAAGTCGAGGCCCGGAATGGCGGCATAGCGCGCCGCCTGGGTGGCGTATTTGACGCCCTTTTCGGTGCCGATGGTGCCGAAGTAAGCGTTGAGCGCGTCGGTATCGTCGTTGATGTAGGTGGCGTTGACCCACGCCGCCTGCTGCGAGATCGTGCCGTAATCGAGCAGGTCCTTTTCCGCCGCCGCGACGAAGGCGCGCGCACCATCGGGGGTCAGCGGGTAATCGGCAGTCGCGGCGGTGGCCGGCGCCAGCGGTGCCGGACCGGCCATCTGGGCGGCTGGTGCGCAGCCGGCCAGCGCCAGCGCGGCAAGCGAAACGGAAGTAGCGAATTTCATCGGTCTATGTCCTCATCCTGATGGGTCGCGTCGCGGCTGAGTGAAACCGCACGCCGGGAAGGTCAAGGGCGGGCGAAAAAGTCGGCGATGGCCCGGCCGAACTCGGGCTTGGAGACCGAACTCATATGGGTTCCCGGCACTTCGACGAGAGTGGCGTTTGGAAGCGCCTCCGCGAGGTTGGCGGCCGAGCCGTTGTCGTCATCCTCGGTGCCGCACAGCACCATCGTTTCCATCGTCAAGGCGGCGAGCCATTCGGGCCCGGCATCGGAGAAGCTAGGCAGGAGCAGGCGGGCCGCGGCGCGGTCGACCTTCATCGTCTTCATGAACTGGATCGCAAGCCAGTGGCGGTCGCCGCGGCTGGCGCTGTCGTGGAGGTCGAGTGCGTCGAGGAAGAATTGCGATCTTTGGAGCCAGCCCGACAGGCCTTCGAGCCCCATGCCGGCAAGGATCACGCGGCGCGGGCGCATCCCCTCGCCCACCGCCTGGAC
>JANLQS010000102.1:0-14900 GCA_031367995.1 Sphingomonas sp. | reverse complement strand
TCGATCAGCGCCTTGGCGACGTCGATCGTCGAGAAGCCCTCGGCAAAGCCCTTGTCGCTGAAAATCGCCTCATGCATGCATGGTCCCGACGCGGCGAACGGCGCGTCGAGCACGTCTTCGAGGCTGCGCAGCAGATAATTGGCGTTGAGCACGCTGTCCTCGGCGACCTGACGCAGGCCGTCGGCGCCGTGGCTGAGGATATAACTCAAGGCACGGGTGAACATGCCCATCTGGCCGTGGAACGCGACCATCCGCCCGAAGCTGTCGGAGCCTTGCTCGCGCGCGGTTTCCTCCTCGACCAGCTTATAGCTGTCGCCGGTCTTGACCACGTAAGGCAGCGGCGCGAACGGGCTGAGTGCTTCGGACAGCACCACCGGTCCCGATCCCGGCCCGCCGCCGCCGTGGGGCGTCGAAAAGGTCTTGTGCAGGTTGATGTGCATGGCGTCGATGCCAAGGTCGCCGGGACGGACCTTGCCGACGATGGCGTTGAAATTGGCGCCGTCGCAATAGACCAAAGCCCCGGCGGCATGGACCGCGTCCGAAATCGCCTTCATCTCCGGCTCGAACAGGCCGCAGGTGTTGGGGTTGGTGATCATCACCGCCGCGACGTCGGGGCCGAGGCGGGTCTTGAGCGCGTCGAGGTCGACCCGGCCTGCCGCGGTCGCGGGAATATCCTCGACCTTGTAGCCGGCGAAGGCGGCGGTGGCGGGATTGGTGCCGTGGGCGCTTTCCGGGACAAGCACGACCTGCCGGGCGTCGCCGCGCGCTTCCAGCGCCGCTCGAATGGCGAGGATACCGCACAGCTCGCCATGCGCCCCGGCCTTGGGGCTCATCGCCACCGAATGCATGCCGGTCAATGTGATCAGCCAATGCGCCAGCGCATCGATCAGCTCGAGCGCGCCCTGGACCGTCTCCTGGGGCTGGAGCGGGTGGATGTCGGCGAACCCGGGCATCCGCGCGACCTTCTCGTTCAGCCGTGGATTATGCTTCATGGTGCAGCTTCCGAGCGGGAACAGGCCGAGGTCGATGGCATAATTCTGCCGGCTTAGGCGCGTGTAATGGCGGACGGTTTCGGGTTCGGACAAGCCGGGAAGGCCGATCGGCGCGGTGCGGGCAAGCACGCCAAGCCGCGAGACCGTTTTGCCTATCGTCGCAAAATCGACTCCAGTGCTGTCGCCGTCGCCAATCTCGAAGATCAGCGGTTCTTCCAGCATCAGCGCGCGATTGCCGGTCGTCGTGACGTCGTCGCTGGTCGCGACGCGGGGCGCGCTCGGCTTCCAGCCGCTCGGGTTGGCGGTCATCGGCATACCTCCTTGAGCGCCACTTCGAAGGCGTCGATATCCGCGTCGGTGACGGTCTCGGTGACCGCCACGACCAAGCCATTCTGCAACCCCGCGTCGTCGGGATAGAGCCGCCCGAGCGACACCCCGCCGAGCACCCCGCGTTCGACCATCGCGTGAACCGCCGGCCGCGCCTCGACCGGCAATTTGAGCGTGAATTCGTTGAAGAAGCTGTCATTGACCAGGCTTACTCCCGGGATAGCCGACAGCCGCCCCGCCACCTCGGCGGCGCGGGCGTGGTTGATTTCGGCCAGCTGCCGCAATCCCTTCTCGCCCAGCAGCGTCATGTGGACGCTGAACGCCAGCGCGCACAGGCCGGAATTGGTGCAGATATTCGACGTCGCTTTCTCACGCCGGATATGTTGCTCGCGGGTCGACAAAGTGAGCACGAAGCCGCGCTTGCCCTCAGCGTCGACGGTCTCTCCCGCCAGCCGCCCCGGCATCTGCCGGACATGCTTCTCGCGGCAGGCGAACAGGCCGACGTATGGCCCGCCGAACTGCAGCCCGACGCCGATCGACTGGCCTTCGCCGACGACGATATCGGCGCCCATCTCGCCCGGCGCCCTGATAAGCCCCAATGCGACCGGCTCGGTGACGACCGCGATCAGCAAGGCCCCCCTGGCATGCGCGGCGTCGGCGATTGGCGTAAGGTCGGCGATGCGGCCGAGGATGTCGGGATATTGGACGACGACGCAGCTTGTCTCACCGTCGATCGCCGCGATCAGCCGATCCGCGTCGGTCGCGGCCTCAAGCGTCGGCGCGGCGGTGTCGAGCGTGTCGCCGGTGAACTTCGCCATGGTCGTGCACACGGAAACGTAGTGCGGGTGCAGGCCGCTGGACAATATTGCCTTGTTTTTCCGTGTTATACGGCGCGCCATGCCGATCGCTTCCCAGCAAGCGGTCGAACCGTCGTACATCGACGCATTGGCCACTTCGCAGCCGAGCAGCCGGGCGACCTGAGTCTGGAATTCGAACAGCACTTGCAGCGTGCCCTGGGCGATTTCGGGCTGATAAGGGGTGTAGGCGGTGAGGAATTCGCCGCGCTGGATAATGTGGTCGACGCTTGCCGGGACGTGGTGGCGATAGGCACCGCAGCCGAGGAAGAAGGGCACCTCGCCGGCGACCATGTTCTTCTTCGCCATCGCGCCGAGCTGGCGCTCGACCGCCAATTCGCTGGCGTGCATCGGCAGGCCGTGGATCGGTCCGTCGAGGCGGGCGTCGGCGGGCACATCGACGAATAGATCGTCGACCGACTTGGCGCCGATAGTGGCGAGCATGGCCGAGCGATCAGCCTCACTCAGCGGCAAGTAACGCATCGTCATGGCTTTCTCATCAGGAAGCGGAGGCGGACGTAGTCCGCGGTGTCAGGGCCGACGCGGTCGGCGACGGCCTCGGCAATGGCCGGGCGTTCCTCGGCGGGCACCCCGGCGCGATCGAGCCAGCCGGCGCGGAACGTCGTCACCCAGGCGGCAACGCCATGCTCAAGCAGGGTCGGCCGGTCGATCAGCCGGGCGTCGATTTGCCTGAACCCGGCGCTTTCATAAACGGCGGAAAAATCCTCGACGCTCGGATACCAGTTGGCGGCATAGGTCGGCGGCCCGAAGCCGCGCGCGACCAGTTCGTCATCGAGGGCTTCGCGAAGCCGGGCGAGGTTCCCCTCCCCGCCCATTTCCCCCGCGAATCGCCCGCCGGGCTTGAGAGAGAACCAGATCGCGCGGGCCGCGCGCTCCTTGTCGAGCACCCAGTGCAGCGTGGCGTTGGAAAAGACGGCATCGAACGCTTCGCTGAAACGCAGGTCCGCGGCATCCATCGGCCGCGCGTCGAGGCCCTTGGTGCGGGCTGCGCCGATCATGCTCAGGCTGTTGTCGATGCCCACCACGTCGGCACCGACGTCCTTGATTTTCAACGTCAGTGTGCCGTCTCCGCAGCCGACATCGAGGATATGCTCGCCCGGCTGGGGATCGAGCAGATCGAACGCGGCCGCGCCCAGCGTCGGCACGAAGCCGCCGACACGGGCATAGTCCGCGGCGTCCCACTGGCTGGTCGAGGCGGTATGATCGTTCAGAGCGTCGCCACCCAGTCGCGGTAGGCTGCTTCATCCATCAACCCGTCGAGCTGCGCCGTGTCGGCCAGCTTGAGCTTGAAAAACCAGCCATCGCCTTCGGGGTCGCGGTTGATCAGCGACGGGTCGTCGGCCAGCGCCGGATTGCCCTCGGTGACTTCGCCGTCGGCGGGGGCATAGACATCGCTCGCCGCCTTGACCGATTCGACCACCGCCGCGTCGTCGCCCTTGGCCAGCACCTTGCCGGCTTCGGGCACCTCGGCGAACACGATGTCGCCAAGCGCCTCCTGGGCATGGTCGGAAATGCCGACTGTGGCGGTGTCGCCATCGACGCGCAGCCATTCATGCTCGCGGGTGAAATAAAGGGTCATGTCAGGCTCCCTGCGGTTTGCGGTGATAGCGGTGGGGGACGAACGGCAGCGGGGCGACCGCCGCCTGAAACAGCTTGCCGCGCTGCTCCAGTTTCAACTGGGTGCCCGGCTCGGCCAACGCGGTGGCGACATAGCCCATCGCGATCGGCCGCCCGAGCGTCGGCGAATGGCCACCGCTGGTGACCCGCCCGATTTCATTGGCCTCGCGGTCGAGGATCAGCGCCCCTTCGCGCACGGGCTGGCGCCCCTCTACAAGCAAGCCGACGCGCTTTTGCGCCGGGCCGTCCTCGAATTCGCCAAGGATGCGCGCCGCGCCAGGAAAGCCGCCCTCGGCCCGGCGGCGCTTGCCGATGGCGAAGCCGAGGTCGGCCATCACTGGCGTGGTCGCGGTGTCAAGATCGTGGCCATAAAGCGGGAGTCCGGCCTCGAGCCTGAGCGAATCGCGCGCGCCGAGTCCGATCGGCCTGACCCGCTCGTCGGCGAGGATGGCGTCGGCAACGCTTTGGGCCGACGCCGCGGCGATCGAAATCTCGAACCCGTCCTCGCCGGTATAGCCCGAGCGGCTGATCCACGCCGGCACGTCGCCGATGCGGTAGCTTCCACCCTGCATGAACGACAGCTCAGCGACGCCGGGCGCGAGCGCGTCGAGCACCGCCACTGCTTCGGGACCCTGCAGCGCGAGCAGCGCTTGCTCCTTCATATGGTCAATGACGACATCGCGCGGCAGCTGCCTGGCGAAGCAATCGATGTCGCCCACCTTGGTCGCGCCATTAACGACCAAATAGAAATGGTCGCCGCGACGGGTCGCCATCAGATCGTCGATGATCCCACCCTTGTCATCGAGCAGCATCGAATAGCGCAGCCGCCCGTCATTCAGCCCGAACAGGTCGCCGGGGAGGAGCTTTTCAAGCGCGAAGTCGACGCCGCTGCCGTGAAAGGTCAGTTGCCCCATGTGGCTGACGTCGAACAAACCGGCATGCTCGCGCGTCCACAGATGCTCGGCCATGATGCCGTCGGCGTATTGGACCGGCATCAGATTACCGGCGAAGGGCACCATCCGTGCACCGTGGCGGCGATGCCAGGCGTCGAGCGCGAGGATCGGGATGTCGGCAGTGTCGGTCTCGGCCATCGGTCTCTCCCAGAATCGGCTCGGCTGGACTGCCCGCTACGAGCGACCCTGACCGAACCCCCTTCTGTCCCTGAGACCTGAGAGCTTTCCCACCGGTCGAGAACCAGCGGTTACCCCTTCGGCGGCCCCACCGGAGCGGAAGCGCTTTCCAGAATGTCCAGGATCGCGCGGTCCGTTTGCCTGAGAGATTCCGGGGGCGGTTGCTCCTTCGGCGCCCCTTGCCGCGAACGGTTCAGGGACTCTCCCGCGCGTCCTTCCGACCCACCCGAGAGCGGTTTGGATGACCTCCAAAGCCTTGGCGGCGCGCGCGGGCGGAGTCAACGCCGCCTAGCGCGTCGCGTTGTAACGCAGCTGTTCCTGGGTCAGCTGGAAGCCGATCAGCTGCTCGAATGTCGCGCGGGCGACGGCGGCGCGCACGGTGGGATCGGTCATCGGGTCGATCGCGGCATCGACCTCGCCGGCCCTGCGCTCGCGGGTCAGCTTGTCACGGACATCCTCGGGCAGGCTGGTAGCGGCGCGGGACACGCGGACGGTCGCCTGGCTGGAGGTCATGGCGCGCTGACTGCCGGCGGCGAAATTGAGAGCAATCGTGCCGAGACGCTTGGCGACAACCCGGTCCCCGCCCTGCATCGCGACATCGAAATATTGCAGGGTGACGCTCCGCGGGGCAGCGGCATCGCGGCGCGTGGCGACGACGTCGAAGCTGGCGGTGGAGATCAATTCGGTGGCGGTTTGGGCGCACGTCCCGCGGACGTTGGTGATCGTCGCTACCACGTCGATCGCCGATGCATCTTTGCTTGCCGCCGGGTTGAACAAGGTGATGTCGCCGGTCCCCGCCGGAATCCCGACCTGCGGGCAGGCGTTGCGGGTTATATACACGCCACCGTCCATCACTTCGCCTTTGTGGCAGGCGGCGGAAGCGAGAACGAGGCTGGCGAAAACGAGGCTGCGAACTTTCACGAAGGATTTTCCCTTCCAACGGCGCCAGTGGGCGCGGGGGCGGTTGATTGGTCGCCATCCATAGGAAGCGCCTTGGCTGGCTGCAAGCAATCGCTTACATCGCCGCCATGCCCGGCCGCCGACCCCCGCTTGACCTGCTGATTGCCGCGCCTCGCGGCTTTTGCGCGGGAGTCGACCGGGCGATCAAGATTGTCGAGCTGGCGATCGATCGGTTCGGTCCGCCGGTCTACGTCCGCCACGAAATCGTCCACAACCGCTTCGTCGTCGACCGGCTGCGCGGCATGGGGGCGGTGTTCGTCGAGGAACTGGACGACGTGCCCGATGGCCGTCCGGTGGTGTTTTCCGCCCACGGCGTGCCCAAATTTGTGTCCGCCGCGGCCGAGGCGCGCGGCCTCGACTATGTCGATGCCACCTGCCCGCTGGTTAGCAAGGTCCACCGTCAGGCGCAGCGGATGATCGACATGGGCCACCACATCTTGTTCATCGGGCACGCCGGCCATCCGGAGGTGATCGGTACTTTCGGCCAGGTTCCCGAGGGCGCGATGACGCTGATCGAAACCGTCGCCGACGCCGAGGCGACGGCGGTCGCGGATCCCGGGAAACTGGCGTTCCTGACCCAGACGACGCTGTCGGTCGACGATACGGCGGCGGTGATAGCGATACTGAAGCGGCGCTTTCCAGCAATCCTCGGGCCCAAGGGCGAGGACATTTGTTACGCGACCACCAATCGCCAGACGGCGGTCAAGGCGATCGCGCCCCGCTGCGACCGGATGCTGGTGATCGGCGCGCCAAACAGTTCCAATTCGTTGCGCCTGGTCGAAGCCGCGGAGCGACTCGGCGTCCCCGCCCGGCTGATCCAGCGCGCCGGCGAGATCGACTGGGAGTGGCTGGGGACACCAGGGACGGTCGGTCTCACAGCCGGAGCATCCGCGCCAGAGTTGTTGGTCCGCGAAGTCGTCGACACGCTCGCCGAGCGATTCGAAGTGCGCGAACAGGAAGCCGAGCATGTCGTCGAGGACATGGTCTTCAAACTGCCGCGCGCCCTTGTAGCCTGACGCAATGGCGGAGCTTCCCGAGGTCGAGATCTTCACCGACGGCGCGTGCAAGGGCAATCCCGGCCCGGGCGGCTGGGGGGCGATATTGCGATTCGGCGCGCGCGAGCAGGAATTGTCGGGCGGCGAGCCGCTGACGACCAACAACCGGATGGAAATGATGGCTGCGGTGTGCGCCTTGAATGCGCTCAAGAAGCCGTGCCGGGTGAGCCTGACGACCGACAGTAATTATGTCCGCGATGGAATTACCAAGTGGATCAATGGCTGGCGCCGCAATGGCTGGAAAACGGCCGACCGCCAGCCGGTCAAGAACGCCGATTTGTGGCTGGCCCTGCTCGAGGCCGCCGAGCCGCACCGGGTCGAATGGCATTGGGTCAAAGGCCATGCCGGCCATCCCGAGAACGATCGCGCCGATGCCCTCGCCTGCGCCGCCGCCGAGGCCCAGCGCGGCCGCTAGCCGGGCGAGCGCAAGGCAAAATCTGCTGGATCGATGCCGGCCAGTTCGGCAGGCAGCGACTCGCCAAAAATGAGGCTGGCGCACAGCAGGGACGCGGCGGGGGCGGTCTGGATCCCCATTCCGCCCTGTCCCGCGCACCAGAAAAAGCGCGGCTCGACCGGGTCGAATCCGAATCGCATTGTCCGATCCGGAGCGAAGGTGCGAAGCCCGGCCCATTTCCGCTCGACCGCTTCGACCGGCCAATCGACCGCCTGCTCGAAACGGTCGATCGCCATCGCCACGTCAATCTCCTCGGGGGCGGCGTCGCACGGCTCGACGAGGCTTTCGTCGAGCGGGCTGACCCACACGCTGCGCTCACCCTCGCCCTTGAAATAGAAACTGGCGTGTAGGTCGGTGACCAGTGGCAGGTCGCGCAGCCCGCCATGCCCGACGCGCAACTGGACGACCGTTCGCCGCCGCGGCTCGTACCCGAATCGGGCAATGCCCGCGCGCGCCGCCACTTCGTCGGCCCAGGCGCCGGCGGCATTGACCAGCAACGAGGTATCGATCGCTCCCCCGGCGGTCTCGACCCGCCAGCCGTCACTCACCCTGCTGGCGCCGAGCAACCCGCAATCCGCCCGGACTTCGCCGCCCGCCCGGCGAATCGCGGCCAGGCAGGCAGCATGGAAGGCGGCGACGTCGATGTCCGAGCAGCTCGGCTCGAACCACGCCCCGGTCCAGTGCGGGCGGAGACCGGGGACCAGCGCCAGCACGTCGCCGCGGTCGAGATAGGTCAGGGCATAAGGACCGTCATCGCTTCCAACCGGAGGCGTGTCACCGTGCGGTCCGCACAGATGCAGGGCGCCGCGGCGGCGCAGCAGCGGCGACGGGCTGTCCGGCCAGCCGGCGTCGAACATCGGTTTGGACGCCAGGCTGAGGCGGCGCGCCGGATTGTCGCCGCCGAGACTCGCCTGCCAGAATGCAGCCGAGCGGCCGGTGGCATGGCGCCCGCACAAATCCTCTTGTTCGATCAACAGAACGCGCTTTGGTCCCGCGACGCGCGCGCCGAGGCTGGCCCCGGCGATTCCTCCGCCGACGATGAGGACATCACAGGACGTCATGGTCGGTCGGTCGGTGCTTGCATGCCGCGCTGGTTACGGTTTGCTAAGGCCCCTCGTCTAGGGGTGCGGCATGACCAACGACCTATTTGCCGACGTTTTGCTGGCCGGGCTGGCCGCGCTGCTGATCGTGGCGGCGGCATGGGATTTGCGCACGCGCACGATCCCCGACCTCGTCAACATCGCCATCGCCTTGCTCGCGCCCGTGTTCTGGTACGCATCGGGAATGGACCTGTGGCCCGACGCGGCGATGCGGATCGGCGCCGCTTTGGCCATCTTCCTCGCTTTCTACGGCCTGTTCTGCCTCGGCGGAATCGGCGGCGGCGACGTCAAGATGGTCGGCGCCGTGGCGTTGTGGTTCGGACCGATGACGACGCTCAAATTTTTCATCCTCACGACGTTGATCGGCGGCGTCGTCAGCATCGCCACGCTCATCCACCACAAGCGCGGCCTCGCCGGCAAACCTGAGCAGGGCAAACCCGAAGTTCCGTACGGCGTGGCGATAGCCGCCGCCGCTTTGTGGTTACTCGCCCAACGGTTTCTTAACCATTTTGCCTGATTTGTCTCTTCGATTGAACAGGACCCTGAAGGGGAGGCGTAGTCGCCATGGACGTCAAGAAAGTCGCGCTGCTCATCGGAGCGCTGGTCATCGCGGTGGTAACCGCAGTGATGGCCAAGAACATGTTCTCGGGTGCCGGGGCGCAATCCGCTTCGGCCGCGCCGGCGGTCCCGATGGGCCCCAAGGTGCTGGTCGCCCGCAAGGCGTTGCCGGTCGGAACGATCGTCGACGCCGAGAGCCTTTCCTTCCAGGCATGGCCCAAGGAACTCGTCCAGAACGCTTATTATACCGAAGGCGCGCCTGACGCCGACGTCACCAAGCTACTCGGCACCGTGGTCCGCAATGCGGTCACCGCCGGCCAGCCGCTGACGCGTGGCAGCCTGGTCGGCCCGAACGATCGCGGCTTCCTTGCCGCGGCGCTTGGCCCGGGCATGCGCGCCGTGACGGTGCCGGTGACCAAGGCCAGCGGCGTCGCCGGCTTCGTCTTCCCGGGCGACCGAGTCGACCTGGTCCTCACCCAACAGGTGACCGGCGGCGGCGAAGGCGCCCCGCTCAAGGTCAGCGAGACGATCGTCCGCAACCTGCGCGTTCTCGCCACCGATCAGCGCATCGATCAGAAGAACGCCGACGGCAAGGTTGAAGCCAAATATTCCGAGAACGTCACGCTCGAATCGACCCCGCGCATCGCCGAGAAGATCGCCGTTGCGCAATCGATGGGCTCGCTGTCACTGTCGCTGCGTTCGATCGCGGACAATGCCGCCGAGCTCGAGCGCGCCGTCGCCGAGGGCCAGGTCAAGGTCCCCGCCGGCACCAATCCGGCCGACGAGCGGCGCATGCTGATGTCGATCGCCAACCGGCCCAACGACACCAACACGACCTACACCACGGGTGGCGATGTCTCGCGCTTCCAGCGCCGCACCGTCCCCGGCAGCGCCGTGGCAGCCGCCGCGGCTGCAGCGGCCCACTCCGGTGGTTCGTACGCTCCGTCGGCCGTGCCGGTTTATTCCGGGCCCGTCGTGCGGGTGGCCCGTGGCAACATTGTCTCGCTCGTTCCGGTGGGAGCCCGTTAAGATGACCAACGTCACCAATCGCAGCCGCGCATACCTGGGCACCGCCCTCGCCGCGCTGGCCATGACCACGGGCAGCCTGACGGTTGCCGCGGTCCCCGCCGTCGCCGCGCAGTCCGCGCGTCCGTCGGAAACGCTCAACCTGTCGCAGAACACCGGGACACTGGTGCGGCTGTCCTCGCCGATGAGCGACGTATTCGTCGCCAACGAGAGCATCGCCGACGTCCAGGTCCGTTCGTCGACTCAGCTTTACGTGTTCGGCAAGAGCTCGGGCGAGACGACAGTGTATGCGACGGGCAAGGATGGCCGCGTCGTCTATGCCGCCAACGTCCGCGTCGGCACCAATGTCGGCTCGGTCGGCGAGATGTTGCGCCTGGCAATGCCGGAAGCGAACATCCAGGCGACCCCGATGAACAACCTCGTGCTGCTTACCGGCACGGTCGCTTCGCCCGACGACGTGTCGGAAGCGCAGCGGCTGGTCCAGGCCTATGTCGGCGAGTCGACCCAGGTCGTCAGCCGGCTTCGCTCGGCGACCCCGCTGCAGGTCATGCTCAAGGTCAAGATCGCCGAGGTCAACCGCAGCCTGGTCAAGCAGATCGGCGTCAACCTGCTCAGCCGTGACAGCACGGGCGGGACGCAGTTCGGCATCGGCCAGGGCAGCGCCGGCACGTTCGGTTCACCCGCCATTGGAACGACGGCGGCGATTCCGAAAAGCTTCAACATCGCCACGACTGGCACCACGCTGGGCCTCGCCGGAAAGATCCTCGGCCTCGACATCCTCGGGACGCTCAACCTGGCCGAAAATGACGGCCTGGTGACGACCCTCGCCGAACCGAACCTGACCGCTCTGTCGGGCGAAACCGCCAGCTTCCTGGCCGGCGGCGAGTTCCCGATCCCGGTGTCGCAGGCGCTCGGTTCGGTGGTCATTGAATATAAGCAATATGGCGTCGGCCTGGCCTTCACCCCGATCGTCCTCGCCGACGGCCGCATCTCGATGCGCGTCCGCCCCGAGGTCAGCGAACTGTCCAACGAGGGCTCGCTGCGTCTGAACGGGTTCGACGTGCCGGCGCTCACCACGCGCCGCGCCGAAACCACGGTCGAGCTTGGCTCGGGCCAGAGCTTCATGATCGCCGGCCTGCTGCGCAACGCCAATACCAACAATGTCGACAAGGCGCCGTTCCTCGGCGACCTGCCGATCATCGGCGCGTTGTTCCGCTCGACCAAGTATCGCCGCGCGGAAACCGAGCTGGTGATCATCGTCACCCCGTATCTGGTCAAGCCGGTGTCGGGCCAGATGGCCCTGCCGACCGACGGCTACCGTTCGCCGACCGACGCCCAGATGGTGCTTGGCGGCCAGTCCTTCACCGGCCGCTCCGGCCCGCCGGCACCCGCTCCCGCGGCGCCGGGCGTTCCGGTCGCCGTTGCGCCTGCCCCGGGGTTCAAGCTGTGATCGCCCGCGCGTTTCGAAAGGATGCTCCGATGAGCCGTACCCTTGCCCTTGCCATCACCGCCGCCGCGCTCGCCGGCTGCTCGACCACCGGCGCCGACCAGCCGTCGCGCGGCGTCTCCGCGGTCAACGAGCCGGTCGTCAGCCGCGCAGACTATGCGCTCGATCTCGCCGCGCCGGACGGCGCGCTGTCGCCCAGCGAACAGGCCCGGCTCGATAGCTGGTTCCGCTCGATGGACCTTGGCTATGGCGATTCGATCTACATCGACGGCTATGCCGGCCTGGCCCGCGACGACGTCGCCCGGGTTGCCGGCAATTATGGCCTGCTGGTCAGCAACGGCGCGCCCGTCACGGTCGGCATGGTTGGCCCCGGCAATGTCCGGGTGGTGGTCAGCCGCACCCGCGCCAGCGTCCCCGGCTGCCCCAATTGGTCGACGGCCGCGAGCCCCAACTTCGACAACAAGTCGATGAGCAACTTGGGTTGCGGGGTGAATGCCAATCTGGCCGCGATGATCGCCAATCCGGAGGACCTGATTCACGGCCGCGAAGGCAGCGGTCTTGGCGACAACCGCGCCGCGGTCAAGGCACTCGATTATTACCGCAAGGCGCCCCCGACGGGGACGACCGGACTCAAGGATATCACCACCAAGAAGGGAAATCAGTGATGAACGCTCCGTTCCAGGCGCGCGCGGGCCTTCGTGACCCCTTCACCGCCTTCGTCTGCGACGACGCCACCGCGGACATGCTCCGTCCGGTCGCGGTCGAGCATGGCTGGAGCCCGGAGAAGGTCAACAAGGGCGGACTGCGCAACGCGGTCCAGTCCTTGTCGGTCTCGGCCAGCCCCAACATCCTGTTCGTCGACCTCACCGAGTCGGCGGACCCGCTCAATGACATCAACGCCCTGGCCGAAGTGTGCGAGCCGGGCACGATCGTCATCGCGTCGGGCCAGGTCAACGATGTCCGCCTTTATCGCGACCTCGTTGCCAGCGGCATCCACGACTATCTGCTGAAACCGTTCACGGTCGACCAGCTGCGCGACACCTTCGCCCATGCCCAGTCGATCCTGTCCGGTCCGCGCGGCGAAGCGGCCGCCGACAAGCCCCACGTGATGACCGCGGTCATCGGCGTGCGCGGCGGCGTCGGCGCCTCGACCCTGGCGACCAGCCTGGCCTGGCTGCTCGGCGACAAGGCGCATCGCTCGACCGCGCTGCTCGATCTCGACGTTCACTTCGGCACCGGCGCGCTGGCGCTCGACCTCGAGCCGGGCCGCGGCCTGACCGATGCGATCGAGAACCCGAGCCGGATCGACGGCCTGTTCATCGAACGCGCCATGGTCCGCGCCAACGAACGCCTCAGTGTGCTGTCGGCCGAAGCGCCGATCAACCAGCCGATGATTACCGACGGGACCGCCTTCTTCCAGCTCCAGGAAGAGATGAAGAACGCGTTCGAATCGACCGTCATGGACCTGCCGCGGCACATGCTGATCCAGTATCCGCACATGGTTCACGATGCCCATGTCGCGGTGGTCGTCAGCGAACTGACGCTGGCAGCGACGCGCGATACCATCCGCATTCTCGCCTGGCTCAAGTCGAACGCGCCGCAGACCAAGGTCATCGTCGTCGCCAACCGCCAACCCTCGGGCGGCGCGCTGGAGATCAGCCGCAAGGATTTCGAACAGTCGATCGAACGCTCGATCGACATCGTCTTCCCCGACGACGGCAAGGCGGCGGCGCAGGCGGCCAAGCTCGGCAAGCCGATGGCGGAAATCGCCACCGGCAAGCTGGCGGCGCCGTTCACGCAACTGACCAACATGGTGCTCAGCCACGCCAGCGACGACGGTGCCGAGGTCGACTCCAAGGGGTCGTTCGGCGGCAAGTCGCTGGTCGACAATCTGAAATCGATGCTGTCCAAGCCGAAAGCCAAGGCGGCCTAACAATCCCCCGCTGAGAGGCGCGCGTGTCGCGCCGCTCAGCGGGACCGACCACGGGACGGGAACGAGACTATGCTGTTCGCGCTACTGCTCATCGTCGGCCTTGGCGGCACGCTATTCCTCGGCGCCCAGGCGCTTGGCGGCCCGAGCCAGCGGAAGGCGCTCAACCGCCGCCTCGACGCGGTGCGCGAGCGGCACGGCGAGGGCGGCATTCTCGCCGCCGCCGCGCAGGCCCAGATTCGCAAGCTGATGGCCGGACGGCAAAGCCGCGCCGAAGGCCTCGCCGCGACTCTCATTCCCAAGCCCGCCTTGCTGCGCAAGCGCATCGAGCAGACCGGCAAGCAAATCAGCCTGGCCAAATATTCGACCTTCTCGCTGGGCCTCGCGGCGATGGTCATGGTCCTGCTGCTGATCAAGGGCGCGCCGTTCCTCCTGGCCTTCTTCATGGGTACCTTCGCCGGCATCGGCGTGCCCCACTTCGTCATCGGCAAGATGATCAAGCGGCGGATCAACAAGTTCAACGCCAACTTCCCCGATGCGATCGAGCTGATGGTCCGCGGCTTGCGCTCGGGCCTGCCAATCACCGAGACGCTCGGCGTCGTCTCGAGCGAAGTCCCCGGCCCGGTCGGAATCGAATTCCGCATGGTCAGCGACAAAATGAAGATTGGCCGCACCATGGAGGCCGCGCTGCAAGACACCGCCGACCGCCTCGGCACGCCCGAATTCCAGTTCTTCGTCATCACCCTGGCGATCCAGCGCGAGACCGGCGGCAATTTGGCGGAGACGCTGGGCAACCTTGCCGACGTGCTGCGCAAACGCGCCCAGATGAAGCTCAAGATCCGCGCCATGAGCTCGGAATCCAAGGCCTCGGCGATGATCGTCGGGTCGCTGCCGTTCATCGTCTTCACGCTCGTGTGGATGATCAACCCGACTTACATGGGCGGCTTTTTCGTCGACCAGCGGCTGATGGTCGCGGGTCTTGGCGGCATGATCTGGATGGGCCTTGGTGTGTTCATCATGGCCAAGATGGTCAACTTCGAGATTTAGAGGGCGAACAACGGTCATGAACGGACATCCCACCCTCCTCGGCATCGACGTCATGTGGGTCGCGACCATGCTGGCCGCGGTCGCGACTTTTGCCGTGCTCGTCGCCATTTATGCCGCGACCACGGTCAAGGACCCGATGGCGCGCCGCGTCAAAGCTCTCAACGAGCGCCGCGAGCAATTGAAGGCGGGCATCGTCGCCTCGACCAACAAGCGCAAGAAGCTGACCAACAAGAACCACGCCGCGGACCGCGTGCGCGGCATCCTGTCGAGCTTCAAGATGCTCCAGGACGACCAGATCAAGAAGACCCAGACGCGGCTGCAGCAGGCCGGCATCCGGACCAAGGACCTGGCCTTCTTCATCATCTTCGCGCGCTTCGTGCTG
>JANLQS010000064.1:0-7904 GCA_031367995.1 Sphingomonas sp. | reverse complement strand
TCGAGCAACGCCTTGCCGCCGCCGTCGAACAGGCGCTGGCGGAGGCGGGCGCGGTGCCCGCTGGCGTCGGTCGGTGCATCGGCCATGGCGGGGCCAAGGCTAGGAGGGGGTGGGCCGCCCGACAAGCAGGATTCGATACAGGTTCGGAACGGTCATGCTCGACGGCAGTTTGATGCTGGGATGATGGAAGGCAAGGACGAGGGGCTCCTTCAGGAGACTGGCGAGACATTGGCCGAGGCTGGGCTGGCCGAGCCCGTCGCGGTGCACAGCCGCGGCCATTGGCATTGGGCTTGGCGGATCACCCGCCTCGGCCTGATCATCCTGCTAGTCCTCGCGCTGGTCGCCGGCGCCGGGCTGTGGATCGCGCGCAAGCCGATCGCCAACAACATCATCGCCAAGGAATTGTCCAAGCGCGGCGTCGCGGCGACCTATCACCTCGACCGCGTCGGCCTGCGCACCCAGCAGGTCAGCAACCTGGTCATCGGCGATCCCGCCAACCCCGACCTCACGGCAGCCATCGCGCAGGTGCAGATGCGGGTGCTGCTCAACGGCTCGGTCGAGGTCGACCGGATCGTCGCGCGCGGCGTCCGGCTGCATGGCCGGCTGGTCCACGGAAAGGTCAGCTGGGGCCAGATCGACCGCCTCATGGGCCCGTCGACCGGCAAGCCGTTCACTTTGCCCAACATCGTCGTCGATGTCGCCGACACCACCATCAAGCTAGATACGCCGTTCGGGCGATTGGGCGTGGCCCTGGCCGGGCGCGGCAATCTGAGCGGCGGCTTTCGCGGACGGTTGGCCGCTGCCTCGCACCGGCTGGCGCCGGGCCGCTGCGCGCTCGACGAGCTGCACGCCAATGTCGCAATCTCCGTCGATGCCCGCCATCCCCATGTCGTCGGCCCGCTGTCGGCGGCGAATTTCGCCTGCCCCGTCAGCCGCCTCGCGCTCGGCCAGCCGCGGATGGAGATCGACAGCCGGTTTACCGAGGCGTTCGGCAGCTTCGACGGCAAGGGCCGCCTGAGTTTCGCCTCGCTCGTCGCCGGGACCAACGGCCTTGCCAACGCCACCAGCACCTTGACCTTCAAGGGTTCGCCGACTGACATCGTCGGGCGTATCGCGCTCGGGGCCCAGCGCGCGCGGCTCGGCGAAATCCTCGCCGGCCGCACCCGGCTCGACGGCCGCTACCGGCTCGACGCGCGGCGCGGCGCGCTCGACCTCGCCGCCGACTATGGCGCCGCGGGGGTGTCGCTAGCGCCGTCGCTGCTGGCCGGGCTGACCGGCCCGCTGATCGGCGCGAAAAGCTCGCCGGTCGGGCCGCTCGCCACCGCGCTGGCGCGGGCGATCAGCGTTACCGCGAGCGATTTCAACGTCGCCGGGCGGCTGCTGGCGGTCAACCGGCCCGGATCGGGCGGGGTGCGCATCGTCACCGCCCAGGCCGATGCCAAGAGCGGCGGGCGGGTCGACGTCACCGGCGGCGACGGCATCACTTATTACTGGCCATCGGGGCGGATCAGGATCGATGGCCAGATCGACACCCGCGGCGGCGGCTTGCCGACCGCGCGGATTGCCCTTCATCAGCCGCGCCGCGGCGGCGGCATGAGCGGCGTCGCCGAGATCGCGCCTTACAGTGCCGGGGGGGCGCGCCTTGCGCTGGCCCCGGTGCGCTTCGCCGCGCTACCGGGCGGGGCGACCCGGGTCGAAACCATCGCGCTCCTCGACGGTCCGCTCGGCAGCGGCCGGGTATCCGGCTTCCGCCTGCCGGTCAGCGGTACGCTCGGGGCGCGCGGCGGGCTCGAATTCGGGCGCGGCTGCATCGACGCGCGCTTTACCGCGCTGCGCATCGGGGTGATCGCCATCGGCCCGACGCGGCTGCCGATCTGCCCCGCCAACGGCCCGGCGATCCTAAGCCAGGCGCCGGGCGGCCCGCTCCGGCTGGCGGCGGAGACCCGCAACCTCCGCCTCGCCGGCCGGCTCGGCAAGGCGCCGCTGGGGGTTGCCGCGGCGCGGGTAAGGATGCTCGGCGACCGCCGGTTTGACGTCTCGACGATGGCGCTCAGGCTTGGCCGCGCCAGCGCCCCGCTGGTGGTCAACGCCGGTACCCTGGTCGGCGATTTCAACGGGCGCGGCGTGTCGGGCCGCTTCGGCGGGATGCGCGCGACGATCGGCAACGTGCCCTTGTTGCTCAGCAACGCCGCCGGAAGCTGGTCATTCGTCGGCAACAAACTGACCCTCGACGGGGCGATGGACGTATCCGACCGGGTCGCGCTGGCGCGGTTCAAACCGCTCCACAGCAATCACGTCCACTTCGTCCTCAACAAGGACTGGATCCGCGCCACCGGCCGCCTCGACCATCCGGGGACGGGCACCCCGGTGACCGACGTCACGATTGCCCACCGCCTGTCGACCGGCGATGGCCAGGCGTTGCTCGACGTCCCCGGCATCCGCTTCCGCCCGGGGTTCCAGCCCGATGATCTGACCCGCCTCAGCGAAGGCGTCATCGCGCTCGTCAACGGCACGGTCCGCGGCCAGGGACGTATCGCCTGGAGCGGCAACGGCAAGGTCGACTCGACCGGGGCGTTCGACGTCGTCAATACCAATCTCGCGGCGCCGTTCGGGCCGGTCACCGGGATCAACACGACGATCCATTTCACCGATTTGTTGAACATGGTCACCGCGCCGGGCCAATCGATGACGGTGGCCAGCATCAACCCCGGCATCCTGGTCGAGAATGGCGTCGTTCACTTCAGCCTGCTGCCCGGCCAGCTGGTCAAGGTCGAGCGCGGCGAATGGCCGTTCATGGGCGGCAAGCTCATCCTCCAGCAGACCATCCTCAACTTCAACCGGCCGACGCCCAAGCGGCTGACGTTCGAAGTCGTCGGGCTCGACGCCCACGCCTTCGTGTCGTCGATGGGCTTCACCGAGATCGACGCCAGCGGCATCTTCGACGGCGTGCTGCCGATGGTGTTCGACGACAATGGCGGGCGGATCGTCGGCGGCCGCCTCGACAGCCGCGAAAGCGGCGGGACGTTGTCGTATAACGGGGTCGTCAATCGCGCCAACCTCGGCATGTTCGGCGGGCTGGCGTTCGACGCCTTGAGGGATTTGCATTTCCGCTCGATGGTCATCCGCCTCGATGGCTATCTCGACGGCGAGTTCGCGACCCGGCTGACGATCGACCAGGTGGCGCTGGGCAGTACCACCAAGACCCAGCGCCTGATCAAGTCGATCAACAAGATCCCATTCAAGTTCAATGTCACGATCAAGGGGCCGTTCCGCGCCCTGATCGCCACCGCCAAGAGCTTCCGCGACCCGCGCGCGATTATTTCCGACGCGCTGCCGCGGCCGCTCGACGAGGTGCCGGGCATCGTCACCGAAGTCCGCCGCCACGAAGAAACCAAGACCCAGACCCAGACCCCGGTCACCGACCAGGTCGACGTCAAACCCCCGCCCGTGAAGAAATGAGGAGCAAGGCCATGATGAGGACAAGGGTGCCCGCGGTCGCCGCAGCGGCAGTGCTGCTGCTGCCGCTAAGCGGGTGCATATCCGTCAAAACGCCCGACAAGCCGATCGAGATCAATCTCAACGTCAACATCAAGCAGGAGGTGCTGGTGCGCCTGCAGCGCGACGTCGAGACATTGATCAACCAGAACCCCGACGCCTTCCCGCAGGCGCCGGCCCCCGTCCCGCAGAAGAAACCGTGATGACCCGCCCGCCGATCGCGCTGGCGCTGGCCATGGCGGCGTTGCTCCCGGCTTCGGCCCCGGCGCAGGACTATTCGGTGTTACTGTCAGCGCGGGGCGCGGGCCTCGTCGGTGAGCGTTACGACGGCTACCTCGGCCTGCCTGGCGCGGTGTCGGCCGCGGCCCGCTCGAGCGCCGGCATCGTCAACATCAAGCGCCGCGCGCTTTATTCGGACCTTGCCGCCCGGCGCGGGGTCAGCCCGCAGGAAGTCGGCGTCACCGCCGCCTGCCAATTGCTCGCCCGGGTTCAGGTCGGGGAAAGCTATATGCTGGCCGACGGGCAATGGCGTCGCCGCTTGTCCGGCCAGCGGGCGCCGCACCCCGATTATTGCGGCTGAGCCTCGAACTCCGCGCGCCAGCCGGGCTTGATCGCCATTATCCATCTCGGCTCGACCGCGAAGTCGATCTCGTAATCGCCCTCGGCATAGGGGCCGGCGACGTACGGGTCGGCGAGCATGCGGACGCGGTCGAAGCGGCCGTCATGGTCGCTGTCGGCGGGGACGACGGCAAGGTCGGACAGCGGTGGGCATTCGTCGAACAGGTCGCCGGCGCCGGCCCCGCCACGGCGCTCGGCCCGGGCCGCGGCGATGGCTTTGCACCACGGCCCGACCAGCAGCGACGCGAGGCTGGAGGGTGACGAGAACAACGCCTCGAGCTTGACCTCCCGCGCCGCCTTGCGATCCCACAGCAAGGCGCTGCTGCCGTGATTGGGATGCGCCCCGCCGGTGTAGACGGCGGTCGTCGCGACAAGGCTGAGCAGGCCCTGGGATTGACCAGCGGTCGACCAGCTGCGGGTGAATTCGTGGGCGAAATAAGGATAGCCGCTGGCCTTGCGGGACGTGAAATCGTCGGCGGCGGTCGCGACCGCATCCGTCCGCGCCAGCGCCATCTCGTGGCGCAGGCGATCGGCCAGCGCCGGCACCGCCGCCGCTTCGGCCGGCCAGGCATAAGCGAAGTGAAGCCGGGCGTTTTTCTGGTCGAGGGTGAACGGCGCTGGCGGGGCTTCGACGGTCGCCGTGGATGGCGCCGTCGCCTTGCGCTCGATTGCCGCGATGTTCCGACTTTCCTCGGGCTGGTGACAGCCTGCCACAGTCAGGACGGACAAAGCGGCGAGGCGGGCGGCGTTTTTCATCATTCGACCCTGCCATGACGTTGGCGCGGGGCCAAGCGCGGGTGTCCGGGCAGTTGACTTAGCGCCGCCCGGTTCATAAAGGGACGGCGCCTTGGCGGGCTCGATTGCCGCCATGTTCCTTAGCCTTAGCGAGCGCGCTTCACCGGAGTGGCGCCGCACACATTTGGGAAGTCGAGGGATATGGCTGCGGACGAGTTCGAACAGGACACGCATTCCCCGCCGGATTCGCGCCTGACGTCGCTCGACGAGCGGCTCGACCGGGCCAAAAGGGACGAAGCGCTTCGGGCCGGCGGCAAGCCGTCCGCAGAATCGCAGCGGCTGATTCGATCGGTCGGAATGCGCATCCTGTCCGACCTGATCGGGCTTCCGTTCGGCGCCGCCCTCATCGGCTGGCTGATCGACCGGTGGGCCGGGACGACGCCGTGGATAATGCTGGCGATGCTGTTCCTCGGGTTCGGCCTCGCCGTCCGGAGCGTGTTGCGCGCAGCGAAGCAAGACCCATCTGAGGGCACGAGGAAGAAATAGTGGCGGCCGAAATCAAAATCGACCCGATGCAGCAGTTTCAGATCAACCCATTGTTCGGGGATCTGCACGCCGGCAATCCGTTCGCCTTCACCAACAGCGCTTTGTGGATGATGATCGTCCTTGCCGCCATATGGCTGTTCATGATCGGCGGCATGAAGCGCGAGCTGGTGCCCGGCCGCTGGCAGGTCGCGGTCGAAGGCGTGACCGGGTTCATCACTTCGATGCTCGACACCAATGTCGGCCCCGAAGGACGCAAGTACGTGCCGTGGGTGTTCACCGTGTTCATCTTCATCCTGTTTTCGAACCTGATGGGGATGATGCCGTTCGCGGTCGCGGGCATTCATCCGTTCACCGTCACCAGCCAGTTCACCGTCACCGGGCTGATGGCGATCATCAGCTTCTCGATCGTGCTGATCGTCGGCTTCTGGAAGCACAAGCTGCACTTCTTCTCATTGTTCGTGCCGGCCGGCACGCCGTTCGTGCTCAAGCTGCTGATCGTGCCGATCGAGCTGGTTTCGTTCATGGTGCGGCCGTTCAGCCTGGCGCTGCGGCTGTTCGTGGCGATGATTGCCGGCCACATCCTGGTCGACGTGTTCGCTTACTTCATCGTCCAGGGCATCCAGGCGCAAAGCACGATGTCGATCGGTATCAGCCTGCTGTCGTTCGTGTTCATCGCCGGGGTCAGCGCGCTCGAATTATTGGTGTGCGCGATCCAGGCCTACGTCTTCGCCCTGTTGACCTCGCTGTACATCAACGACGCGGTCAATCTTCACTAGTCGTTTTTCGCTTTCACCAAGGAGTAATCATCATGGATCTCGCTTCCGCAAAAGTTATCGGTGCCGGTCTCGCCGCGATCGGCGTCGGTGCTGCCGCCGCCGGCGTCGGCAACGTGTTCGGCTCGTTCCTCCAGGGCGCGCTGCGCAACCCGGCCGCGGCCGACGGCCAGCAGGGCCGGCTGTTCATCGGCTTCGCCGCCGCCGAGCTGCTGGGCCTGATCGCCTTCGCGGTCGCCATGATCATCCTCTACGCCGTCTAGGCAGAGGGTCGGCGGGAGGGGCGCCGTGCCCGCCCTGCCGCGAAGGATGAACCATGCCTCAGCTTAATCAGCTCGCGCTTGTCGCTTATTCGCAGTTCTTTTGGCTGCTCGTCGTGCTCGGCCTGATCTATTTCGGGATCGGCAAGGCGATGCTGCCGAAGATTCAGTCGACCGTGGACAAGCGCGAAGGCCGTATCGCCGACGACATCGCCGCCGCCGATCAAGCGCGGGCCGAAGCCGATGCGACCGAAGCCGACTATCGCCGACGGATGGACGACAGCCGGGCCGAAGCGGCCAAGCTGTCAGCTGCCGCCAAGGCCGACGCGGCCAAGGCGACGGAAAGGCAAGTGGCCAAGGCCGACGCCGCGATCAACGCCAAGGCCGCAGCGGCCGCGGCGCGCATCCAGAGCAGCCGCGCCGCGGCGGTCAAGGATATTGAAACGGTCGCGGCCGAGCTGACGCAAGATATCGCCAGGAAGGTCGCCGGGCTGACGGTCGGCAAGGACGATGCCGCCAAAGCGGTGAAAGAAGTGATGGCCGATGCTTGACGTGATGCTCTCGACCGCCGCCGCCGAGGTTGGCCACGCTGCCGAGCATGCCGAGCCGACCGCGCTCGGTTTCGATCCGGCCGGCTGGGTGGCGCTGGCGATGGTCGCCGTCATCCTCTTGATGATCTGGAAGAAGGTACCGTCGGCGATCGGCAAGGCACTCGACAAGAAGATCGCCTCGATCCGCGAGCAGCTCGACGAGGCCAAGGCGCTGCGCGACGAGGCCGAGGCGCTCAGGTCAGAATATGAAGCCAAGGCCAAGGCCGCCGACGGCGAGGCCAAGGCGATGGTTCAGCGCGCCGAGGGCGAGGCCAAGGCCATCATCGCCAAGGCCAAGGCCGACGCCGAGGCTTTGGTCGAACGGCGCGGCAAGATGGCCGAAGCCAAGATCGCCGCCGAGGAACGCGCCGCCATCGATGCGGTGCGCGCCGCCGCCGCCAAAGCCGCGACCGCCGCCGCCGCCAAGCTCATTGCCGACCGCAACGACGCCGCCGCCGATAAGGCGATCGTCGATCAGGCGATCGCCAAACTGTAACCCGCTACGACTGCTGGTGCTGGTGGCCCGAGGCGCTGACGCCCTCGAGCGCGGTTTCGGCCGCGCTGGTCTGGGCCTCGCGGCTCAAGTCGCCCAAGCTGACCATGCCGACCAATTTATGCTCGGCGTCGATCACCGGCAGGCGGCGAACCTGCTTGTCGCTCATGCGCTGGGCGACGGCGAGGATGTCGTCGGTATCGCGGGCGCAGACGACGTCGCTGGTCATCAGCTCCGACACCTTGCAGTCGGGGCCGAGGCCCTTGGCCGTGCCGCGCACGGCGATGTCGCGGTCGGTGATCATGCCGACCACCGTGTCGCCGTCGCACACCGGGATCGCGCCGGTGTCGGCCGACAGCATGAAGCCGGCGGCGTCCTGGGCGCTGTGGTCGGG
>JANLQS010000031.1:0-8863 GCA_031367995.1 Sphingomonas sp. | reverse complement strand
TCCTTCTTCTGACGAACCGGGGCAAGGGCAGTCCTTCGACAGGCTCAGGACGGACGGGATATTTGCCATGAATGCTGATCATTGCTGGGCCGCCTTCGAAGCCCGCGACCGCGCCCACGACGGGGCGTTCGTCGGGGCGGTTCGCACGACCGGCATCTATTGCAAGCCGAGCTGCCCCGCGCGCCACCCCAAACGCCAAAATGTTGAATTTTTCACCGCGCCGGCCGAGGCCCGCGCGGCGGGGTATCGGGCCTGCCTGCGCTGCCGTCCCGACGAGGTCGGGCGCGACCGAGAAGCGGTGGCCAAGGCTGCGCAGCTGATCGAGACCGCCGAGGAGCCGGTGCGGCTCGACGCGCTGGCGGCGGCGGTCGGCTATGCGCCGCATCATTTCCAGCGATTGTTCACGCGCGACATCGGCGTCTCGCCGGCCGCTTACGCCCGCGGCTTGCGGGCTCGCCGCGCCGAGGCGCATCTGAAGGAAGCCAAGCCCGTGACCCACGCCTTGTACGACGCCGGCTATGCCGCGCCGAGCCGCTTTTACGCCGATGCCAAGGATCGGCTCGGCATGACCCCGTCGGCGTGGCGCGATGGCGGGCGCGGCGAGATCATCCGCTACGTCGTCGCCGACAGCGCGCTTGGGCCCCTGCTGATCGCCGCCACGGACAAGGGGATTTGCCGGCTGACCTTCGACGAAGACGAGGCCACGCTCCACCGCCGCTTCCCCAACGCCGACGTTCGCCCCGACGACGGCACGATCGCGCCGTGGGTAGCCGCCGCGCTCGCCCAGATCACGTCGCCGAGCGACCATCGCTTGCCGCTCGACGTGCGTGGCACCGCCTTCCAGGAGAAAGTGTGGGGCGAATTGCGCAAGATCCCGCTCGGCCAGACCCGCAGCTATGCCGACATCGCCGCCGCGGTCGGATCGCCAGGCGCGGTGCGCGCGGTCGGCACCGCCAACGGCGCCAACCCCGTCGCCGTGCTGGTGCCGTGCCACCGCGTAATCCGCTCCGACGGCAGCCTTGGCGGCTATGGCGGCGGCCTGCCCAACAAGGTCAGATTGCTCGCCGCAGAGGGGATCGAGGCGGTCGCCCCCGAATTGCCATTGGTCGAATAGCCCCTTGCCCCCGGCTGCGCCCCCGTCCACCAGCGGTGGCAAGGGTCAGGGGAGCATTTCATGGATCAAGTCATCGAAGGCGGGGCCGACACGCGGCCGCTGTGGAAGAAGATTGTCGATTTCCCGCTGGTCGCGATGGTCATCGGGGTGGCGTTGTTTATCGGGTCGCTGGCGGTGGCGAGCATCATCAACAAGGCACTGCCGCCGATGGGAGAGCCGCTGAAGACGGTTGTCCACGGCGCCATCGCGCTGGGGCTGGTGCTGTTCACCTACAAGCTCGCGATCCGCCGGCTGGGCGAGGTCCCGCGTGACGATCTGCCGGTCCCGGGCGCGGCCAAGGGACTGGGTGTCGGGCTGCTGTTCGGGCTGGTGCTGTTTTCGACCGTGGTCGGGGTCGCGGCCTTGTTCGACGTCTACAACATCGTCGGGCCGGGCGGGACCAGCGAGCTGATCACCGCGACGGTGGTGATGGCGATCATGCCGGGGTTCATGGAGGAGCTGCTGTTCCGCGGCATATTGTTCCGCTTCATCGAGGAATTCGGCGGTAGTTGGACGGCGTTGATCGTGACTTCGGCTTTGTTCGGCGCGGGACATATCTTCAACCCCGGCGCGACCGCTTTTTCGTCGTTCGCGATCGCGGTCGAGGCGGGGATTTTGCTCGGCGGCGCCTATATGCTGACCCGCTCATTGTGGTTCCCGATGGGGCTGCACGCGGCGTGGAACTTCACCCAGGGCGAAATCTTCGACGTGCCGGTGTCGGGCATCGACCAGCACGGGCTGGTGACCGCCAGGATGTCGGGGCCTGAATTGCTGTCGGGCGGGACGTTCGGGCTCGAAGCGTCGGTGATCGCGCTGGTCATCGCCACCGCCGCCGGCATCTGGCTGGTCGTCCGCGCGGTTCAGCAAGGACAGCTGATGCACCCGTGGTGGGTCAGGCGGCGGCTTAGCTCAGAGGAAGCTGTAGGGATCGACGTCGACCGCGACGCGGACCTTGGCGCCCCAGTGGAGCCCGCCTAGCCAGTCGCGGATGACGTCCTGCACGTCGAGTTTGCGGGCGGCATGGACGAGGATGCGCTGGCGGTGGCGACCGCGCAGCATGGCGAGCGGCGCCGGCGCGGGGCCGAATACCGCCATGTCGTCGACCCTGGGCGCGGCGCGGCCGATGCGGCGGGCGACGGCCTCGGCCTCGTCCTTGTCCTCGCTCGAGACGATGATCGCCGCCAGCCGCCCGAACGGCGGCATCGCCGCTTCGCGGCGGGCGGCGGTTTCGGCGGCGTAGAAGCCGGCGCTGTCGCCGGCGACCAGCGCGGCGATGACCGGCGCTTGCGGATCGTGGGTCTGGACCAGCACCCGGCCCGGCTTGTCGCCGCGACCGGCGCGGCCGGCGACCTGCTGGATCTGCTGGAAGCTGCGCTCGGCCGCGCGCAAATCGCCGCCCTGCAGCCCGAGATCGGCATCGACCACGCCGACCAAGGTGAGGTTGGGGAAGTGGTAGCCCTTGGTCACCAATTGCGTGCCGATGACGATGTCGATCTCTTGTGCGTCCATCGCGCGGACAAACTCGGCGGCGCGGGCCGGCGACCAGATGGTGTCGCTGGTGACGATCGCGGTGCGCGCGTCGGGGAACAGCTCGGTGACCTCGTCGGCGATGCGCTCGACGCCCGGCCCGCAGGCGACCAGACTGTCCTCCTCGCCGCATTCGGGGCAGGCGCGGGGGGGCGGCTCGACATGGCCGCAATGGTGGCAGGCCAGGCGGTGCATCAGCCGGTGCTCGACCATCCACGCGGTGCAATTGGGGCAGTTGAAGCGGTGGCCACAGGTGCGGCACAGGGTTAGCGGAGCGAAGCCGCGGCGGTTCAGGAACAGCAGGCTCTGCTCGCCCGCGGCGAGATTGGTCTCGAGCTCGGCAACCAGGCTCGGGGCCAGCCAGCGCCCGCGCGGCGGCGGGTCGTCGAGCAGGTTCAGGGCGGCGATGGTCGGCAAGATCGCGCCGGCGTGGCGCTCGGTCAGCAGTAATTCGCGGTAGCGCCCGATCTCGACCATGTGGCGGGTTTCGATCGCCGGGGTGGCCGTAGCGAGGATCACCGGAATGTCCTCGAAATGGCCGCGCATCACCGCGACATCGCGGGCGTGATACTGGACGCCTTCCTCTTGCTTGAAGCTCGGCTCGTGCGCTTCGTCGACGACGATCAGACCGAGCTTGGCATAGGGCAGGAACAGGGCCGAGCGGGCGCCGACCACGACCTTCGCCTCGCCGCTGGCGATCGCCCGCCAGGCGCGGCGGCGCTGCGATGAGCGGAGATCCGAATGCCACGCCACCGGCTCGCAGCCGAAGCGCGCGGTGAAGCGGGTCAGGAACGGCTCGGTCAGCGCGATTTCGGGGATGAGCACCAGCGTCTGCTTGCCGTGGCGCAGCGCCTCGGCGACCGCTTCGAAATAGACTTCGGTCTTGCCCGACCCGGTGACCCCGTCGAGCAGCACCGGATCGAAGCCGTGACCGATGGCGGCGGTCAGGCTGGCGGCGGCGGCGCGCTGCTCGTCGTTGAGCGTCGGCGTGTCGAAGTCGGGGTCGGGATCGGGAAAAGCGGTATCGGCGTCGACCTCGACCCGCTCGATCGCGCCGGCCGCGACCAGCCCGCGCATCACCGCCTCGCTGACCTCGGCGAAAGCGGAAAGCTCGCGGACGGTGCCCTGGCGGCCTTCGATGCGGGACAAGGCCTGCTCGCGTTGCTGGGTGAGGCGGGCCGGGGGCTGGCCGGTCGGGCGATATTCGATCAGGCTTTTCGGCCCGGCCAGCGCCGAAGCGGACGGCAGGATCATCCTGAGCACGCTCGCCAGCGGCGACAGATAATAATCGGCAGTCCATTCGGCGAGGCGGCGCAGCGGCGCGGGGATCGGCGGCACGTCGATCAGCCCGGCGAGCGCGCGCAAGCGATTGTCGCCAACCTCCTCGGTCTTGAGCCGGTCGGCTTCCCACGCCACCCCGACCAATTGCCGCGGCCCCAGCGGCGCGACTACAACGCTCCCAGGGACAACCGTCATGCCGTCGGGCACACGATAGTCGAGCGGGCCAAGGGCGGCGTTCAAGGTCACGACTCTGGTGCGGGGAAGGCTCATCGGCAGCGGAGCAGCAAAGTCGCTAAACGGGTCGTGCTCATTCGCGCGGTACCAGCACAAGGCGGCTGTGCAGGACAGCAAATTTTTGAGCGATTAGCGATTTCGCGTAGCGCCTGTTACCCACTCGTCGGGACCTCGCGGCGATCGAGGGCAAGTCCAGGTTTCGCGCGGTGAAGGATTTGAGCCATGGGTCAGGGGCACAGCGCGCGGTGGCGGATCCGATCGGCGGCGATCATGGGCCTCGCCAACCTGCCGTTCGGCTTCTACGGCGCCGCGGTACTGATCACGGCCCCCCAATTGCTCGCCGCGAGAGGGGTTCCGCAACCGACCATCGCGGTGATCACGGCGACGGCGATGATCCCGACGTTCTGCGGATTCCTGCTCGCGCCCATCCTCGACGTGCATTTCAACCGGCGAAGCTACGCGATTTTCTTCGGCCTGCTGACCGCCGCGCTCGCGGTGATGGCCTTTGCCAGCATCGGGCATCTCGGGCGCTTTACGGCATTGCTGGTCGTCGGTTTCCTTGCCGCCAACCTGTTCTACAATGCAGTTGGCGGCTGGCTCGGCGACATTGTCAACAAGGGTGACGAAGCACGGCTCGGCGCGAGCTTCACGATCGGCAATGTCGGCGGCTTCGGCGCTGGCGCCATTTCGTTTATCACCATCGTTCGGTGGCTGCCCGGCCCGCTGGGTGCCGTGGCGATGGGCGGCCTGATCGCCCTGCCGCTGCTGCTCTGCCTGTTCATTCCGCCGTCCCCGACCTTGAGGCGCGGCGTGAGGGAGAGCTTCGCGGCGCTGTTCCGCGACATCGGCCAGCTGGTCAGGCAGAGGGTGGTGCTTCGGACGCTGTTGATGTTCGGCCTGCCGGCGGCGTCGTTCGCCCTGACCAACGCGCTCGGTGGGCTTGGCGGGCGGTTTGGCGCGTCTGAGCGGTTCGTTGCTGTCATCGCCGGAACGGGGGTTACCGTGGCAGCCATCTGCTCGATCATGCTGGTGCCGCTGATCCTCAAGCGCGTCGCGCCGCGGCCACTCTACCTTGCGGTGGGCAGTGTCGGCGCGGCGTTTACCTTGTTGCTCATCGTCCTGCCGAGGACGCCGGCCATGTTCGCGCTCGCCATGGTCGGCGAAAACGTGTTCCAGGCGGCGGCGTTCGTCGTCGAATGCACGATCGTGTTTCGTTCGATCGGGGAGAACAACCCGCTGGCGGCTACGCAGTTCGCCCTTCTGCAGGCCGCGACTTCCCTTCCAATCACTTATATGCAGGCAGTCGACGGCCAGGCGTTTGGGCACGGCGGAATTCGGGGGATGTTCGCCGTCGACGCCATACTGTCGCTGGTCGCCTGCGCGGTATTGCTTCCGCTGGTGCTGAGGTGGGGCCGCAGCGAACGCGCCGATCAACGTGACCTTGTGCAACTGCCCACCTGAGCTCAGCAGGCTTACTTCCCGCGCTTCTTCCTGTGGCTTTCGAGGTCGAGCACGGCGCTGTCCTCGCCGTCTTCGGGCAGCAGGCCCAGGCGGCGGGCGACTTCCTGATAGGCTTCGGCCTCGCCGCCGAGGTCCTGGCGGAAGCGGTCCTTGTCGAGCTTCTCGTTCGACTTCATGTCCCACAGCCGGCAGCCGTCGGGCGAAATTTCGTCGGCGAGGATGACCCGGGCGTAATCGTTTTCCCACACGCGCCCGAACTCGAGCTTGAAGTCGACTAGGCGGATGCCGATGGCGGCGAACATCCCGCACATGAAATCGTTCACCCGGATCGCCATGTCGGCGATGTCGTTCATCTCGTCCTGGCTGGCCCAGCCGAAACAGGCGATATGCTCGTCGGCGATCAACGGATCGCCGAGCGCGTCGTCCTTGTAATAATATTCGATGATGGTGCGCGGCAGCTGGGTGCCTTCCTCGATCCCGAGGCGCTTCGACAAGGAGCCGGCGGCGACGTTGCGGACGACCACTTCGATCGGGATGATCTCGACCTGGCGGATCAATTGCTCGCGCATGTTCAAGCGGCGGATGAAGTGGGTCGGCACGCCGATCGTCTGGAGCGCGGTGAAGATATGTTCCGAGATGCGGTTGTTGAGCACGCCCTTGCCCGAGATGGTGCCGCGCTTCTGAGCATTGAAGGCGGTCGCGTCGTCCTTGAAATACTGGATCAGCGTACCCGGCTCGGGGCCCTCGTAAAGAATCTTGGCCTTGCCTTCGTAAATCTGACGGCGACGGGTCATGAGCGGGTGCGGACCTTCCTGCGAACGGGTGAGCGGCGGGCTATAGGGGAGCCGCCCACCCTTCGCAATTCGGTTAGCGGGCCGCCTCGGCCAGTCCGGGGACCAACGCGGCGCCTTCCTCGACCTTGGCGGTGCTGGCCTTGACCGATCCGCCGATCGGTTCGGCCCGGCCGCCGAGGCATTGCTTGAGGAAATTCTCGGCGATGCCGAAGAAGGCGATGTTGTTCTGCGGGCGGGCGAAGCCGTGGCCCTCGTCGGGGAATACGACGTAGGTCACCGGGATATGGTTGGCCTTCATCGCGGCGACGATCTGCTCGCTTTCGCGGACGTTGACGCGAGGGTCGTTGGCGCCCTGGCCGATCAGCAGCGGGCGGGTGATCGCCTTGGCGGCGTAGAGCGGCGAGCGCTCCTTCAACAGCGCGCGGCCGGCCGCGGTCGTCGGGTCGCCCATGCGCTTGTAGAATTGCGCCTTGCCGGCCTCCCAATAAGGCGGGATCGTCTTGAGCAGGGTCTCGAGGTTCGACGGGCCGACGATATCGACCCCGCAGGCGAAGCGGTCGGGGGTGAAGGTCATCCCCGCCAGCGTCGCGTAACCGCCGTAGCTGCCGCCCATTATCGCCACCTTGTCGCGGGTGGTGACGCCGTTGGCGACCGCCCAGTCGACCGAGTCGAGCAAATCGTCGTGCATCGCCCGGCCCCATTGCAGGTCGCCGGCCGAGATGAATGCCTTGCCGAAGCCGGTCGAGGCGCGGAAGTTCGGCGACAGCACCGCATAGCCGCGGTTGGCGAGCAATTGATGCACACCATTGTAACCATAGGTGTCGCGGCCCCACGGCCCGCCATGGACGAACAGCACCATCGGCAACGGATGGTCGGGCCGGCCGTCATGATTGGCGTCGCTGCCCGGCGGGAGCGACAGATAGGAAACGATGGTCTTGCCGTCGCGCGAGCGGATTTCGAGCGGGTGCATCGCCGCCAGCGGGACGCCGTCGAGCGCGGGGCGAGCGGTGTAGAGTTTGGTCAGGCGGCGGCCCTTGCGGTCGTAGAGATAGACCGAAACCGGGGCCGAGACGGTGTCCACCGAGACTACCCATTTGTCGTTGGCGGCGGTTTGCGAGACGATATTGATGTCGCCCTTGAGCCGCGCCTTGAGGAACGCGAGGTCGCCGCGCACGGCATTGCCGACCGGGGTCCATTCGTTGGTGAGATAGTCGACGCCATAGGCTTCGATCCGGCCGGTGACGGGATTGGTGACGACGTCGCCGATGTCGGCCCGGGGATCCGACGCGATGACCGTCTTGGCGCCGGTCGCGACATCCTGCGCGATCAAGGCGGCGGTGTCGCGGCCGCGGCTGTCGGTCCAGTACAGGGTCTTGCCATCGGCGGTGAAGCCGAGCGGCGAGGTGGTCTGCGAATCCTCCAGCGCGTAGCTTTCGAACGGCTTGGCCTCGACCTTGCCGCCGGCGACACGATACAATTCCCCGCCGCCGCTCGGCAGCGACTTGAGCGCGGCGCGGACGACCAGATTGTCGTCGGCGATATAGCCGGCATAGCCGCCATCGTTGATCATCACCGGGGTCAGCTTGCCGCTGGCGAGATCGAGGCTGTGGACGTCATGCCATTTGGCGTCGCGGTTGTTGATGCCGACGAGGATGCGGTCCTTGACGTGGTTGGAGATGGCGACGATTTCGACGCGGGTCTTGGTGAACGGGGTCAGCGAGCGCGTCCTGCCGCTGGCGATGTCGACGCCGTAGAGCAGGAAATTCTCGTCGCCGCCCTGGTCGTTGATGAACAGGATCGAGCGGCTGTCGGGCGCCCAATTGTACGACCGGATCGGGCGCTTGGCTTCGGCGGTCAGCGGGCGGGCGGCGGCGAGGTTGGCGACCGGCGCGACCCAGATGTTCATCACCCCGGCGCGCGGCGCCAGCCACGACAGGAAGCGGCCGTCCGGCGAAATGCGGGCGGCGGCCTTGATCGGATTGCCGAACAGCACGGTACGCGGGATCAGTGGGGATGCGACGGTCGGCGCGGTGGCCGAGGGCGGCGGCGCGGCGGCAAAGGCCGAGGCGGCGAGCACAACGGCGTTGGCGGCGAACAAGGCAGGACGGATACGCATCGATGAGACTCCCCGGGTGGTCGCCGTCAAGCGCGGCGCGGGACGACTCATAGTGTATTAGTGGCATGATACACAAGAGGAAGATTTAGCGGGAAGTAAACGCGCCTGCCGGTCGCAGCCGGAAGCGCAATGACGCGGGTTCATCAGCTCGGCCAAGGTGTAAGAATTGCGCCGCGCGGCTTCGGCGGTCGGGGCGGGCGCGGGCCGCGAAAGTCCACGAAGTCCACGGTGCCACGCGCGGATGCGCGCGGGAGCGGGCGGCGCGCGTCCCAGGGAAGACCAAGCCAGCGGACAGTG
>JANLQS010000018.1:0-2068 GCA_031367995.1 Sphingomonas sp. | reverse complement strand
AGCGCGACGTGCCGCGTGACGTCCCCTTGGCCGACACCAACCGCGACGGGGTGATCGACGACCGCGACGCCTAGGCGCCTACCCCTCGATCTTCGAGAAGTCGGCGACCTTGTGGACCGCGTCGCGGAAGCGGGCGAGGAGCGTCAGGCGCCGCGCGCGGATCGCCGGGTCGGGGTCGTTGACGGTCACCTGATTGAAGAAGGCGTCGATCGGCGCGCGCAGCGAGGCGAGCGCGGCCATGGCAGCGGTGAAATCCTCGGCCGCGACGGCGCTGTCGGCCTGGCGTTCGGCCAAAGCGATGGCGTCGATGAGGGTCGTCTCCGCGGGCTCCGAGTGCGCCGGCGAAGGCCGGAGCGGTGCCTCGCCAGGCGTGTCCTCGCCCACCGCTCCTGCTTTCGCAGGAGCACCGTCCCATTGTTCCTTCTTGAGGATATTCGCCGCCCGCTTGTAGCCGGCGAGCAGGTTCGCCCCCTCCCCCGTCTCGACGAACGCCTGCAACGCCTTCACGCGGGCGAGCAGGCGGACGAGGTCGTCCTCCCCGCCCAATGCGAACACGGCATCGATGAGGTCGTGGCGAACGCCGGCTTCGCGCTGCTGGACCTTGAGGCGGTCGGCGAAGAAGTCGAGCAGGTCAAACGATCCCTGGTCGTGCGCTCTGGCAAATCCTTCTCGCTTGCGGGAAGCTGTCAACTTGGCGCCGGGCATGTCCTTGCGAGCTACTGAAGCCGCACAGTCGAGAGTTGTGAGCAGGCTCATTCGCAATCCAGACTGCTCAATTAAGCGGATTGCATGCAGTGCCGAACGACGGAGCGCGAATGGATCCTTTGATCCTGTGGGTCGCTCATTTAAATAGAAGTACGCAGCCAGGCTATCCAGCTTATCCGCCAAACTTACCGCCACCGTCACCGGCGCGGTCGGCACCTCGTCGCCCTGCCCGACTGGTTTGTAATGGTCGCGGATGGCGTCGGCGATGGCTTGCGGTTCGCCCTGGGCGCGGGCCAGATGGCCACCGATGACGCCCTGCAATTCGGGGAATTCGCCGACCATTCCGGTGACGAGGTCGGCCTTGCACAGTTCGGCGGCGCGCCTGGCCTCTGCGGGTTCGCAACCTTTCACAATGCCTTCGGCGACGAGCCATTCAGCCAGCTTCGCCACCCGTTCGACCTTGTCGGCGACGGTGCCGAGTTTGTCGTGGAAGACGATCTGTTCGAGCTTCTTCGCTTGCGCCTCGAGCGGCACCTTGACGTCCTGCTGCCAGAAGAAGCGCGCGTCGCTGAGGCGGGCGGCCAGCACCCGCTCGTTGCCCGCGATGATCGCCTCCCCGCCGTCGTTGGCGTCGATGTTGGCGATACAGATGAAATGCGGGGCCAGCTTGCCGCCCGGCTCACGCATCACGAAATATTTCTGGTTGATGCGCGCGGTGAGCTGGATCACTTCCTCGGGAACGTCGAGGAAATCCACGTCGAACGAGCCGAGCAGCGGCACCGGCCATTCGGTCAGCCCGGCATTCTCGACCACCAGTCCTTCGTCGGCGACGAGCAGATAACCGGCGTCGTCGGCCAGCTCGGCGGCGCGTGTCCGGACGATCGCCTCGCGCTCCTCATGATCGACCAGCACATGGCAGGCGCGCAATTTCTCTACGTAATCGGAGGCGCCGCCGATGGTGATCTGGCCGGGATGGTGGAAGCGGTGGCCGAGCGTCGCCGCGCCGCAGGTGATTGCGTCGATGGCCACCGGCACGATGTCCTCACCGAGCAAGGCGACGATCGAATGGAGCGGCCGCACCCAGCGCAGGCTTGCGGTCGAGGCCGATGCCGCGCCCCAGCGCATCGCCTTGGGCCACGGGAAGTCGCGGACTATTCCGGCAACCGCCTCGGCCAGCACGTCGGCGGTCGCCCGGCCGGGCTTGTCGAGGACCGCGAACCACGTGCCGCCGCGATCCTCAAGCTGGTCCTTCGTCAGTCCGGTCTTGCGCAGGAAGCCGTCGAGCGCCTGCGGCGGCGCCGAGGTTTTCGGGCCTTTAAGCTCCTCGCGCACCGCCTCGGTGTGGGCTGGCAATCCGCGTACG
>JANLQS010000139.1:0-9999 GCA_031367995.1 Sphingomonas sp. | reverse complement strand
GCGCAGGGCGACGTAAAGCTTCTCGAGCGTGTTCAAGGCCATGTACGGGCACATGTTGCAGTTGCAATTGCCGTCGCCGCCCGGGGCGCCGATGAAGCGCTTGCCCGGCGCGGCTTTCTCCATCTGGTGGATGATGTGCGGTTCGGTCGCGACGATGATCGTCTGCGCCGGCGACGACAAAGCGAAATCGAGGATCGCCTTGGTCGATCCGACCATGTCGGCATGGTCGATGATGTGCGGCGGGCATTCGGGGTGGGCGGCGACCGGCGCTTCGGGATATTGCGCCTTTAGCTTCAGCAGTTCGGTCTCCGAAAAGGCCTGATGGACGATGCAGATGCCCGGCCACAGCAGCATCTTGCGCCCGGTCTTGCGCGCGAGGTAGCCGCCCAGGTGGCGATCGGGGCCGAAGATGATCTTCTGGTACTTGGGGATCTGCTTGAGGATGATGTCCGCCGAGGACGAAGTGACGATGATGTCGCTGAGCGCTTTCACTTCGGCCGAGCAATTGATGTAGGTCAGCGCGATATGGTCGGGATGGGCCTCGCGGAACGCCTTGAACTGGTCGGGCGGGCACGAATCCTCAAGGCTGCAACCGGCATCCATGTCGGGCAGGATGACGATCTTCTCGGGGCTCAAAATCTTCGCCGTCTCGGCCATGAAGCGGACGCCGCAGAATGCGAT
This sequence comes from Sphingomonas sp., assembly GCA_031367995.1. GTDB lineage: Bacteria > Pseudomonadota > Alphaproteobacteria > Sphingomonadales > Sphingomonadaceae > Sphingomicrobium. Next base: position 9,318 of record JANLQS010000139.1, on the reverse strand, counting down.
TACCTCGGCATCGGTGGCCGCCGCCTTGCGCGACAGATCGAGACTGTCGCCGACGAAATCGGCGAGGTCCTGGATTTCCGGCTTCTGATAATAATGCGCCAGGATGACCGCGTTGCGTTCCTGTTTCAGCCGCTGGATCTCGGCGAGCAGGTCGACGCCTTTCAGGCGATTGGTGGTCGCGGTCACGTCATTCTCCGTCAGCGGCGGTGGCTCGCCAGCACTTCGGCGATCGACGGGCTGACGTCCCATCGTTCGCTATCGCGATAGCCGTCCTCCGGGAAGCGGACAACGACCTTGACGTCGCCCAGCCCGGCGACGTCGAGTGGCGCCTTGAGCATGTCTGCGATTGCGGTGCGGGCATTGGTCCGCGCCTTGGCCAGATGCTCGGGCTTCCCGGCTTCCGCCCGCGCCGCTCGATTCGACATGCCCGCGGCCCGGCGGCTGAGGTTGTCGGCGGCCTGGCGGGTGACGAACAGCCCGCTGGTCGCCAGCGTCTCGCGCCGCGCTTCGTCGATGTTGGGGGCGCCGATGGTCACCGCCGGCGCATCGACCACCAGAGTCCTGCTGCCCTTGTCCCACCGATAGTTACGCGTCGACAGCGTCGACAGATCGACCGAATAATCGATCGAGTACGGCAGTTTCACCTTTTGCGCCGACCGTAGGATCGGGACCGCTCCGGGATCGACCGAGGTGACGTCGAACCAGCCGCTGACCTGGCCGACCTTGAGCGAGCTTTGCCGCGCGAATGTCGACGAAATGACCTTCACCAGGCCGTTGACCTGCGCCATCTCCTCGACCTGTCGTCGCTGCTCGCGCCGGTGCAGGCCATAAATCGTCCCGAGCAAGCCGACGATGAGGAAGAAAGTCAGCCACCCCAATCGCAGCCGGGCGGGCAGGGAAGTGGCGGCGGTCAAGCGGTCATCCATTCCTCGCCCACCTTAACGACTAGCCCGCGCCGCTCAAGATCGACGAGATGCGCGGTGACCGATCCGCCCGCCGCCGGGACCAGCCGCAAGTCGAGCCGGGGGTAGCAAGCGGCAACGATCGTTGGGACATCGCGATCGCCAGCCGCCAGCCGCTTCAATATCTGCCGCTCGCGCTGCAGCCGGTGGCCGACCATCCCGCGCACAAGTTGCGCCGGCTTGGTCACCGCCGGACCGTGCGCCGGATAATAGATGCGGTCATTGCGCTGCCGCAGTCTGTCGAGGCTCAGCATATAATCGCCCATGTCGCCATCGGGCGGCACCACGACGGTGGTCGACCAGCCCATGATATGGTCGCCGGTGAACAGCGCGCCCTCGCCCGCCCCGCCCTCCACAGCGAAGCACAGATGGTTCGAGGTGTGGCCCGGCGTCGCCACCGCGACCAGCCGGCGGCCTTCGACTTCGATCGCCTCGCCGTCGGACAATATGCGGTCGGGTGCATAATCGCGGTCGAAGCTGACGTCGGCGCGCGGCCCGACGCTTTCCAGCACCAACGGCGCGCAGCCGATGATCGGGGCGCCGGTCGCCGCCTTGAGCGCGCGGCTGGCCGGGCTGTGGTCTCGGTGCGTGTGGGTGCAGGCAATCGCCGCGACCGGTCGCCCGGCAATCGCCGCGACCAGCGCCGCGACATGGTCGGGGATCGCCGGGCCGGGGTCTATCACCACCACCTCCGCCTCCCCGACCAGGTAGCTTTGCGTGCCGGTAAAGGTGAACGGCGACGGATTGCCGGCGAGGATCCGGGCAATCCCGGGCTCGCACCGGTCGACCAAGGCGTTGGGAGCGTCCACCACCATCGGCTGTGGCATGTCTAGCCCGCCTCCGCCAAGCGCTAGTTGGCCGGCGTGGCCACACCGCGCCGTGCGGATGCCCTCATCGCCCTTGTGTAGACTTCGCCGAACAGCCGGGTCATCGTTTGCGTCCAGCTGAACTGCTCGGCGTGCAAGCGGGCGCGCATCCCCATTGCGCGATGGTCGCCAGCCCATAGCTCGACGATGTTGGCGGCCATCGCCGCCGTATCCTCGATCGGCGACAGGCGGCCAAGTGCGGCCGGTACGCGATCGAGCATCGCCCCGGCGGCGATGCCAGCCACCGGCAACCCCGACGCCTGGGCCTCGATGATCGAAATGCCGAACGTCTCGTCGGCCATGCCCGAGACATAGATGTCCGCGCTGGCCAGCCACCGCGCGAGCTCGGCCCGGTCGCCGACGTAGCCGGGCGCGTGGAGTTTGCGCCCCTCGCCTAGCGCGATCATCGGTTCGCGCAGCGGCCCGTCGCCCAGCAGGACGAGCGTCGCGTTCATCGCCTGCGGCAAGCTGAGGAAGGCTTTGACCACGGTCTGCGGCCGCTTCTCGATGTCGAGCCGTCCCACGTAGATCAGCAGCGGATCGCCATCGGCCACGCCGAGCCTTGCGCGAAGGCTTGGGTCGCGCTTGGACGGGCTGAAATCGGCAAGCTCGACGCCAAGCGGAACGACGTCGATCGGCTCGACCCCGAGGGCGCGCAGCTTGGCCGCCCCGCCATGCTCGCTCATCCCGAATACAGCATCGAACCGGCGGTAGAGACGGCCGCAATAGTCATAGCCGAGCCGCGCCGCCCAATCGCCGGCGCGAGCGCCGAGGAAGCGCGTCAATGGGCGGCGAACATAGACGGTCGGGAAGTCGGTCATATAGGCCGCGACGGTGGCCGTGGCCGGGTTTTGCCGGGCATAAGCGAGCACCGCCCACGGCAGATTATAGGCGTCCTGGCATTCGATCAGGTCGGGGCGGTGGCGGTCGAGCGCGGCGCGGACCGCGCGGTTGCGCAGCAGCAGGCGATAATTGGGGCTGCCCGGCACTTTCGGCGAGGCGATCTCGACAGTGATCGCCCGGCCGCCTTCCTCGACCAGCAGGCGATCTTCGGCGCCTGGCACGATCAGCAAATGGGACGCACCGGTATTTTCCAGGATATGACGGCGCTTGTGCCGCAGATAGGTGCCGATTCCGCCGCCGACCGCCGACCAGCTCTGCGTGACGTCCGCGTAGAGCGGAACGGCACCCGGATTTCCGGTCGAGGTGTCGCGCCCGGAGGCCACCCTAATAAACAGCAACGGCGATGCCGTTTGCACGCCTGAAACTGTCGGAAAATTTTACGGTCGGCGCGCAGTGACCTCGACACCTGTTCATTGTTTTTCCCAATTTACAGCCAGAAAATGCAGTTGGCACGGCGAATGCATTCTAAACTGCGTCCACTTGGTTCCACAACCAAATCAAAAGGGCGGTGCAGCGGTTTCTGGTCCCCTGCGCCGCCCTTTTTTGATGCGTCACATCCGGGATCGCGGTCAGGCCGCGGTGGCGTCGAAGAGTTGCTTCAGCTCGCCGCTCTCGAACATCTCCATCATGATGTCCGATCCACCGACGAATTCGCCCTTCACATAGAGCTGCGGAATGGTCGGCCAGTCCGAGTAATCCTTGATCCCGCCGCGGATGTCCTGGTCGGCGAGCACGTCGACCGTCTCGTAAGGCACGCCGAGATGGTCAAGAATGGCAATCGCCCGGCTCGAAAAACCGCATTGCGGGAACAATGGGCTGCCCTTCATGAACAGCAGCACGTCGTTTTTCCGGACCAGCGCATCGATCCGCGCCTTCACGTCACTCATTGATAGTCTCCCGAAGGTATTGCGGTTTCGAGCTGCAGCGCGTGAAGCTCGCCGCCCATGCGCCCGCCCAGTGCCTTGTAAACCCGCTGATGCTGGCGCACCCGGCTCATCCCGGCAAAGCTGTCGGCGACAACCCGCGCGGCATAATGGTCGCCGTCGCCCGCGAGGTCGCGGATTTCGACCACCGCGTCGGGGATCGCCGCGACGATCAGCGCCTCGATCTCGGCCGCGGCCATGGCCATCCTTACTTGCTCGATTCGATCATCTGGCGCCGCGCCTCGACCTGCTTGTGGCCGACCGCTTCGCGAATTCGGCCCTCGTCCATCTCGATTCCAGCGGCGGTCAGGTCGCCGAGTAACTTGCGCACTACGTCATCGTCGCCGGCTTCCTCGAAGTCGGCCCGGATGACATCCTTGGCATAGCTTTCGGCCTCAACCTCGGTCAGGCCCATCAGCCGCCCCGCCCATTCGCCGAGCAGGCGGTTACGGCGCGCGGTGATGCGGAACTGCATTTCCTCGTCGCGAGCGAACTTGGCTTCGAACGCGCGCTCGCGGTCATCGAACTGGGTCATGCGTCGTCCTCGTCTGCTGTCGAACGCCAGATAGGCGGGCCAGGCCGCCGACGCAACGCGCTTGGGCCGCTTCAATCGAGCGTAACCACGACCTTGCCGATGACCGAGCGCGCGGCGAGCGCGGCGATCGCCTCCCCACCGCGCTCAAGCGGGTAGGTCGCGCTGACCCGCGGACCGATCTTGCCCTCGTCCCACAGCCGGAACAGCGTTTCGACGTGCGCCGCATTGGCGCGCGGGTCGCGCGCCGCGAAAGCACCCCAGAACACGCCGCACACGTCGCAGCTCTTGAGCAGCGTCAGGTTGAGCGGCAGTTTGGGGATCCCCGCCGGAAACCCAACCACCAGGTAGCGCCCTGCCCAGGCGATCGCCCGCAGCGCCGGCTCGCTATAGTCGCCGCCGACCGGGTCATAGATAACATCGGCGCCGTTGGGCCCGACCGCCGCCTTGAACTGCGCGGCGAGCGCTTTCGACGCCTCCTTGTCGAACGGGCCGCGCGGATAGATGATGGCGTCGTCCGCCCCGGCCTCGCGCGCCGCCTGCGCTTTGTCCTCCGAAGAGACCGCGGCTATGACCCGCGCACCCCTCGCCTTGCCCAACTCGACCGCCGCCAGCCCGACCCCGCCCGCCGCGCCGAGTACCAGCAAGGTTTCGCCCGCCTCGAGCTTGCCCCGGTCGTACAGCGCATGGATAGACGTGGCGTAGGTCAGCAACAGCGCCGCGCCGTCGATGAAGCTGCGGTTGGCCGGCAGTCTGAAAGCGCTCGCCGCGGGCACGGCGATCTTTTCCGCCAGCCCGCCATATCCCGGGACGGCGATCAGTCGGTCGCCAATCGCCCAGCCCTCGACGCCGTCGCCGACCGCTTCGACTTCGCCCGCAATCTCCCCGCCCGGAGCGAACGGCCGCGGCGGGCGCATCTGATATTTATCCTCGATGATCAGCACGTCGGGGAAATTGATCGCCGCCGCGCGAACCCGGACCAGCAGCTCGCCGGGTCCGGCAACGGGGTCGTCGACCTCGTCAAGCCTTAGCGTATCCGGCCCCCCCGGCGCATGGCTGCGCAATGCCTTCATTCGGCGGCCTGCGGGAACGCCGGCAGCTTGGCGATGTCGGCCGGCTCATGCTGGATGATAACCTTCGCGCCGGTCTCCTTCGCAATCCGTTCGAACCGGTCCATCGACGTCAGCGTTTGCGCGCGATCGCTGTTGAACGGCGGCACGCCGCGCTGCGTGCGTGCTTCGGTCGCGTGATACAGGTCGCCCGACAACAACACTGTCCCGCTCTTCAGCTTCACCAGCAAGGCGTGGTGGCCGTCAGTATGACCGGGCAGGAACAACGCCACGACGTCGCCGTCGCCGAACATGTCGTGATCGCCCGGCATCGGCGTGATCTTGCCGCCGTTTGCGCGCCAATGGCCGAACGGGTCGTCCTTGCCTTTGACCTGATCGAAATCCTGCGGCCCGATCAGCAATGTCGCCGCGGGGAATGCGACCGCCTGGCCGGTATGATCGAAATGGCTGTGGCTGATGCCGACCATCTCGATCTGGCCCGGCTGGACGCCGATGGCCGCGAGTTGCTTGACCAGCGCCACGTCCAGCACCGCAGTCATGCCGCCATAGGCATGTGGCGTGTTCAGCAGGGCAAGGGGAAGCCCGGTGTCCCACAGCAGCCGGTGCCCGTTATGCGTGATGAGATAGCAGCTGTCCGTCAGCTGCTTGGGGCCATGGGGATACAGTTGCCGGTCGGAAAAGCGCTTGCTGAAATCGTCGACCTTGATTGTTCCGCAGGCCAGCCGGACGAGGCTCGTCGTGCCGGTGGCCGGAGCGGTGAAGTCGGTCGTCGCGGCGCTGGCCGATGCCGCGGCGGCCGGTGCATTCTGGTTGCCGTCGGCGGCGGCCGGTGACTGGCGGCAAGCGGCCAGTGCGATCAATACTGCGGTACCAGTCCAGCGCGTGCGGCGCATCGGTCTCTCCCTGACGATTGGCATTGACGCTGAACGCTTCGCAGGACTCAAGCCGCGAGTGCCACCGGGATGTCGTCCGCATCCTGCCACGTCAAGCGGCGGCGCACGAACGGATTGAGGAACAGCGCGGGCAATTTGACCATGATCATCGTCGCATGAACCAGCTTGTCGGCAAGCCGTTCGTTGAGCGGCGCGTGGGCAGCGCCATGACGCAATAACCATTTCTCATAGGGCATCCAGTGCGACGGTTCGTCGACCTCGATCACCCTGAATATCTTGCTCAAACGCGGGTCGGCCTTGATCATTGCCGAATTGATCAGCGTTTCGACCGTGCGCATGCCGCGCTGCTCGGTGAGCATGATGATCCGGCACAATTTGGCGAACTTGGCCGGGTCGGCGGTCACCGCATCCTGGTCGAGGTCGTCGACGTGGCAGCCGAACGTCAGCCTGACCAGCCGGTCGATATGGCCGCAGGTCCGATCGACTTCCAAAGGCATCGTGCCGCGCTTTTCGAACCAGCGGCGGAACAGCATGTAATGCTTGCGTTCGTCGGCGCGGTGCTTGTCGAGCTCGGCGATGAACGTGCGCTCCCCGGGCCAGCGGGCGCGGACGGCGGCGATCACCCGTTCGATGCTCGAATAGCCGCGATGCTCGTTGTAGATGTAAATCGAACCGAGGACGTCGAGATAGCGATTACGCAGCACGTCGATCATTTCAGTCCTCAAGGTTTCGCCGAACCAACGACCTTCACTCGCCGCCGGTTCCGTCATATCGCGCGGTCGTCTTGGCTCTCACCTCGTCCGCGGTCACGCCGGGCGCAGTTTCGATCAGCCGGAACGGCGCGCCGTGGTCGGGCCGCTCGAATACCGCTAGGTCGGTGACGATCATGTCAACCACGTTCCTGCCGGTCAGCGGCAATGTGCATTCGGGGATGAACTTGGGGCTGCCGTCCTTGGCATTGTGATCCATGACGACGATGATCCTTTTAACCCCGGCGACCAGATCCATTGCCCCGCCCATGCCCTTGATCATCTTGCCGGGGATCATCCAGTTGGCGATGTCGCCGCCCTCGCTGACCTCCATCGCGCCCAACACCGTGAGGTCGATATGCCCGCCGCGGATCATCGCGAAACTGTCGGCCGAGGAGAAATAAGACGACGACGGCAATTCGCTGATGGTCTGCTTGCCGGCATTGATGAGGTCTGCATCGACCTCGTCGGGATACGGGAACGGCCCGATCCCGAGCATGCCGTTTTCTGACTGCAGCGTGACGGTCATCCCGTCGGGAATATTATTCGCGACGAGCGTCGGAATGCCGATGCCAAGATTAACGTAATAGCCGTCCTTCAACTCCCGCGCCGCCCGCGCCGCCATCTGGTTGCGGTCCCAGCTCACGCCACTTCCCTTTCGCGCGTCGTCACGAATTCGATCTTCTTGTCGTACGGCGATCCGTCGATCAGCCGCTTCACATAGATGCTCGGCAGATGGACGCAGTTGGGGACCATCTTGCCGACCGCGACGATCTCCTCGACCTCGGCGACGCAGACCTTGCTGCAGGTCGCGGCCGGCGCGTTGAAATTGCGCGCGGTCTTGCGGAACAAGAGGTTGCCCTCCTCGTCCGCCTTCCAGCCCTTGATGATAGCGAGGTCGGCGCGGATGCCGCGCTCGAGGATAAACTCCTCGCCGTCGAAGTTTTTGACTTCCTTGCCCTCGGCAACCTGGGTGCCGACGCCGGTCTTGGTGTAGAAACCGGGAATGCCCGCGCCGCCCGCCCGCATCCGCTCGGCGAGCGTTCCCTGGGGGCAGAACTCGACCTCGAGCTCTCCCGCCAGATATTGCCGTTCGAACTCCTTGTTCTCGCCGACGTAGGACGAGATCATCTTCCTGACCTGGCGCGTGCGCAGCAGCTTGCCGAGGCCTTCATTGTCGATCCCCGCATTGTTCGAGGCGATGGTCAGCTCCTTGACTCCCGACGCGACGATCGCGTCAATCAGCCGCTCGGGGATTCCGCATAGCCCGAACCCGCCCGCGGCGATGGTCATGCCGTCGAACAGCAGCCCGTCGAGTGCGGCTTCCGCGTCCGGGTAAATTTTCTGGGCCATGAGGTTAGCCCCGGAGCTTCGCCAGCACGCCCTGCAGCTGCATCGCGTTCGACATGTCGCCTTCGACCTTCAATTTGCCGGTCATGAAGGCGGTCATTCCGTCAAGGGTCCCAGCAACCATCGCCTGCCAGTCGTCCCACGCAACCTTGATCGTGGTGTCGGCCTCGCCATCGCCCTCGGTCACGGTATTGGCCTTGCCGTCGAGCATGATCGTGCCGTCGCCGCCGAAGTCGAGCTTGACCGTCTTGCCCGGCAGCCAGGCCTGGGCGTCGTTCATCTTGGCGGCGAGTTCGGGCTTGGTCATTTCGGGTCTCCTTTTCGCGGATGGCCGTAGCGAGCCACGGGTAGCGAGACAAGACGGGGTTGGCGTAGGCCCCGCCCGCGCCTATCTGCCACTCCATGAGCTATGACGCAGACCTGAAACTGTTCATCGATGGCAGTGGGCGCGCCGGCGAAGGCCGCGACTCCCATACCGTCATCAATCCCGCCACCGCCGGGGGCATCGCCGAGGTGCCGCTTGCCAACGCCGCCGACCTTGAAGAAGCGCTCGCCGCCGCCGCGCGCGCCTGGCCATTGTGGCGCGCCACCGACGTTGAGAAACGCGCCGCGATCCTCCACAAGGCCGCCGATCTGCTGCGGACCCGCGCCGACCATATCGGCGCGATCCTGACGCAAGAGCAGGGCAAGCCGCTGGCCGAGGCCAAGGCCGAAGTGATCGGTTCGGCGTCGATGTTCGATTGGTACGCCGAGGAGATCAAACGCGACTATGGCCGCACTCTGGTCCGCCCGACCGGCCAGCGTTCGATCGTGATTCGCCAGCCGGTCGGCCCGACCGCAACCTTCACGCCGTGGACTTTCCCGATCTATCTGCTGGCCAAGAAGATCGCCGCCGCGCTCGCCGCCGGCTGCCCGGTCATCAGCCGCCCTCCGCAGGAAACCCCGGGCTGCACCGGCGAACTGTTCCGCGCTTTGGCCGATGCCGGCATTCCCGCCGGCGTCGCCCAACTGGTCCACGGCAAGGCCGATCTGGTCAGCTCGACCTTGTTCGCCTCGCCGGTCATCCGCAA
>JANLQS010000123.1:0-7803 GCA_031367995.1 Sphingomonas sp. | reverse complement strand
CGGGTGTGGGGATGGGCGGCGAGAAAGGCGCTCAAGTCCTTCGCCGGAGCGCACCAGAAGCGCGCATTCTGGGTCAGGCGGACGGTCGCGGTGGCCGGCTCGGGCGACAGGATGGTCGCCTCGCCGATCAGCTGGCCGCGGCCGCAGCGGCCGACCGTCGCGCCATTGGCCACGACCTCGGCCTCGCCTTCCGCCAGCCAATACAGGTGGGTGACCTTGTCGCCCTCGCGGGTCAGGGTGTCGCCGGCGTGCCCGTGCATCCACAGGCCCTGGTCGAGGAAGCGACGGACATCGCCGCGGCCAAGCCCGGCGAGGGGGCCGGCGCGCATCGCTTCCTCATCGTCGTTGAGCGTGGTGCGGCGGTCGGCGAGCACCCCGCCGAGCGACTGCACGGCGGCGACGATCAGCACCAGCACCGGCAGCAGCATCGCCATCGGCCCATGCGCTTCATAGCCGTAATACGCGCCGGCCGCCCCGGCCGCAGCGACGAGTCCGCGAGAGGCGCGCGGCGGGCGCACCAGCAACGCCGCCAGCACAGCGGCGAACATCGCCATGAACAACGCCATCATCGACATGGCGGCGAGATGTAGCGGCTTAGCTCGACGAGGGCGAGGTGAACGTGTCGATCAACACGTCGAGCTGGGCCTGGCAGTCGTTGCGGATGAAACTTTGCGCCATGCCTTCGAGGCCAGCCGGGACCGGGCTGATCATGCGCACCTCGATCACTGTCGGACCGGCGCCGTTGCCGACGACCTTGTACTTGGCGCCACTGACGACCGGCAGAGCCGACGGCCAGGACGCGATCGATTGTCCAGGCTCGAAGTGGACCGAAGCCGACTTGCCGCCCGAATCGCGCAGCGTCACGTCGGCTTCCGACGACGCCGAACCGCGGTACAGGCCGAGATCGGCCGGGCTGGCGACGCACACCGTGCCCGAGCGGCCGAGATCGGCCTGCCACACGTTGCGGCCCTGGGTGGCGCCGGTCGGGCCGCCGCGAACCGCCTGGATGCGCACCCGGCGGTTGTTGTTCTGCGCGGTCACCGCCGACAGCGCCGAACCCGACGCGGCGGCGGAGGCCGAAGCGCTGAACGCGCCGGGGCCCTTGAGCGTCCGGGTGCCGCGCGAGTCGAGCAGAACCAGCATGTCGTTGGCCTTGAGCGCGATCGACTGATTGTCGGGCAGCGCCTTGCCCGCCGGATAGGCCTTCGACGACGGGCCCGACGACCGCACCACCAGCACCGACGCGGCGGCCAGCGAAGTGGCGGACAGAAACAGGATGGCGGCGGCGGATGCGCGAACGATGCGGCCCATATTATTTCTCCCTTAACTCATAGGTGGCGCCCGGGCCGACCTCCCGCAGACGGACTGCGAAGGCGGCGAGGGGTACATCTTTACCATGCGTTAAACAAATTTGTTCGATTTCGTCCAGTGCCGATGTGTCGCCCTGGTCGAATCGCGTCCATAACTGGGACAGCAATTTGCGTTCCTCGAGGGTCATGTGGCGGGCCGGTTCCCACACCACCAGCGGAGTCGAGCGGCCCGACACGGCGATTCGCCCCATCGGCCGGAACAGGTCGCTGGTGGACTGGTCGAGCGCTTCCTCGCTGACCAAAGCGACTGTCTTGAGATATTTGTTGGCGCCTTCGAGCCGGGCCGCGCAGTTCATGGCGTCGCCGAGCGCGGTGTAGGTCAATCGCCCCTCGCCGCCGAAGTTGCCGACCACCGCCTCGCCGTAATGCAGGCCGACGCGGGTGCGGCCCATCATCGCCCCGTCGTTGCTGCCCTCGACGCTGAAATTCTGGGTGAAGTCGTTCATCGCCAGCAGCGCAGCGATGGCGCGGTCGGCGTCATCGGGGCGGGCGATCGGCGCGCCCCAGAAGGATACCACCGCGTCGCCGACGAACTTGTCGATGGTGCCGCCATGATCGAGCACGATGTCGCTCATCCCGTCGAGGTAGGCGTTGAGCAGATTGGCGGTGCGTTCCGGGGGCAGGACGTGGCTCAGGCTGGTGAAGCCCTCGATGTCGGTGAACAGAGTGAACAGCTGGCGCTTTTCGCCGGTCAGTGACAGCTTGGCGGGATCGCGCAGGATTTGCGCGGCGATGTCGCGGGGCAAATATTTGCCGAGCGCCGACTGGGCATATTTCTTCTGGTCCGAGCCGACGGCGCGGACCGCCGCCCCGGTCGCGGCGAACGCCAGCATCCACCCGGCGAGCCAGCCGAACGCCGGCAAGCCATAGGTGTCCATGCCGATGATTTCGAACATGAACGGGGTGGCGCCGAAGAAGGCGAGTTGGAACAGGACGGTCAGCGCCGCGACCCACGGCCGGACGTCGATCATCGCGGTGAACATGCCGGCCAGCACGACCAGCACCGCGAGCACCCACAGCATGCCGCCGCCGACCCGCCCCGGCATGCGCCCGTCGAGCATCTGGGCGATCAATGTGGCGTGGACTTCGAGTCCGGGGATATTGTCGCCGTTGAGCAGGGTTGCCGGCGTGTCGAAACGGTCCTGGTCGGGCAGGTCGCCGCCGATCAGGACGTAGCGGTCCTTGACCTCCCCGGCGAGCATGGCGGCGCTGGCCGGGTCGGCGAACAGGTCGATCGGCAGCCGCGAGAACACCGGGCGTTCGGGATTGACCGGCTGGCGGAACAGGACGCTGCCTTCGTAGCGGTCGAAGCGGGTGAGACCGGTCATCGCGATCGGCATGAACGGCGGCAGGCCGGGAACGAACAAGGGCCACTGGCGCATGACATTGTCGGGATCGGCCTCGCCGCGAATCGAGGTCTTGTGGATGTTGGTGCCCGCCAATTTGCGGTGCCAATCGTCCATGAAATCCTGTTGCCAGGTTTCGATGTTGCCGCTGTTGGTGGCGTTCGAGCCATAGGCCAGCCACACCGGCGTCTTCATCGCCTTCATCGCCGCGAGCAGCACCGGATCCTCGGGCTGCGGCTGGTCGATCAGGATATCGATGCCGATCGATTTCGCGCCCATTCGGTCGATATTGGTGAGCGCCTTGGCGAGAATCGTCCGGTCGAGCGGGGAGCGCTTGGCGGTCGCGGCCAGCGTGTCCTGGGTGTAGACGATCATCACCACCCTTTTGTCCTGTTCGACCGGGTGGCGCAGCGCCGCGACCAAAGCGCGGGTGTCGTACAATGAGCGCTCGGCATTGACCGCGATCGGCGGGACGACGCGGCTTTCGCCGGGTTGCGGGGGGAAATGATAATGGCTGCGGCCGGCCTGGTCGTAATAGAGGCTGAGCGGCAATTGCCAGCTGAACCGCGCAATGCCGAGCGCGAACAGCAGCAGCAGCGCGGTCACCGCCAGCCGCAGGAAGGGGATCTTGGCGAGGTCGCGGCGGACCGCGGCGAACGATGGCGGGTCCTCCGTGTCGAATGGGTTCTGCTCGTCGCGCCAGTGATGCGCCGCGTCGCCTGGCGGGGGCGCGGGTACGGCATCGGCCGGATCGACGGGCGGTCCTCGGTTCACGCAGTCCACCCCCTGGCGCATGACGGGTACAAACCCGGGCGAGTCGCCGGGCCGTTGATCCAGTTTAAGGGATTTTCAACGCCGCGCCAGCGCCGCGCGCCTAGAGCCGGGCGGCGCGGGCCTCGGCGAGGCCGAGCTCGGCGAGCGGCTCGAGCTGCGCCACCATCTGCGCGGCGTGGGCCGACGAGGCGTTGCCGCGCGCGACCCGCCCCTTGATGCCGTGGAGAATGGCGGCGAGGCGGAACATCACGAACGCCACCAGATAGTCGCGGTTGGGCAAATGGTCGCGGCCGGTGCGGCGGCAGTACGCTGCGACATAGGCCTCCTCAGAGGGGATGCCGAGGGCGGCGAGATCGAGCCCCTTGAGGCCGGTGAACAGGCCCGCCGGCATGCGGTACATGAGCAGATGATAGACGAAGTCGGCGACCGGATCGCCGAGCGTCGACAGCTCCCAATCGAGCAATGCGGCGACCCGCGGCTCGTCGGGCGAAGCGGCGAAGATCATATTGTCGCAGCGAAAATCGCCGTGGACGACGGAAGCGTCGCCGGCATCGGCGGGGAGGTGCTGTTCGAGCCAGTCGGCCAACGCGTCCATAGCCGGCACGCGCCCGGCCTCGATATCGCCGCGATATTGCTTCGACCAGCGCGCCACCTGCCGCTCGACGAAGCCCGAGGCGCGGCCGTAGTCGCCGAGGTCGATCGCCGCCGGGTCGTAGCCATGAAGCTGAGCGATGGTCGCGTTCATCGCGTCGAAATGGGCGGCGCGCTGGGTGGCGGTGAGGCCGGGGAAGCTGGCTTCCCAGACGATGCGGCCCTCGACCATGTCCATGATGAAGAAAGGCGTGCCGATGACGGACGCGTCCTCGCACAGGCCGTCGATACGCGGCACCGGGAACCCCTGCGCGCCGAGCGCCGCCATGACCCGCGCCTCGCGCTCGACGGCGTGGGCGCCGGGAAGCAATTTGCCGGGCGGCTTGCGGCGCAGCACGAAGACGCGGCCGCCGGCATCGAGGCGGTAGGTCGGGTTCGATTGGCCGCCGTTGAACTGGCTGACGGTCAGCGGCCCGGCGAAGCCCGCGACATTGGCCGCCATCCATCGTTCGAGAGCGGCGACATCGAACGCCAGTTTCTCGCTCACCGCGCGGGTGCCGCTGTTCGCCTGGGTCCGGTCCATGTGCTGGGTCTTCGGCGAGATTGGCCTCGGAAACAAGTTCAGGGCGATAGGTGTTAAGCCCTTATGCCCCGCATCGTTCACCTGTCCGACCTCCATTTCGGCGCGCACGACCCGGCGATCGTCACCGCGCTCGAGAAGCGCCTGGACGAGGAAGCGTCGGATCTGGTGGTCGTCTCCGGCGACCTTACCCAGCGCGCGACCACCGAGCAGTTCGAGGAGGCGTGCCGGTTCCTCTCCCGGGTGCGCGATGCCGGCCATGACGTGCTGGCGGTGCCCGGCAACCACGACGTGCCGTTGTACGACGTGCTACGCCGCTTCCTGTCGCCGCTGACCCGCTACAAGCGCTATATCGACGAGACCTTGTGCCCGTTCATCGAGATTCCCGGCGCGGCGGTGCTCGGCATCAACACCGCGCGCTCGCTGACCTTCAAGAACGGCCATGTCAGCCACGAACAAATGAAGTTCATCGAGGACACGTTCGCCAAGACCGACCCGCACCAGCCGCGCATCCTCGTTACCCACCATCCGCTGTTCGCGCTGCCGGTCGGCGACGGGCCCGAGCTTGGCCATCTGATGGACGACCAGGTCGACGCGCTAGACGCGATCGCCGATGCCGGGGTCGACCTGCTGCTGGCCGGGCACAACCACCGCGCATCGGTCAACGACGCCACCAAGCTGGTCAAGGGTGCCGGCAAGAGCCTGGTCGTCCAGGCCGGGACCGCAACCTCCACCCGGGTGCGCGGCGACGGCCAGAGCTTCAACCGCATCGATATCGACGAGCACGGCTGCATGGTCACGATCCAGCGCTGGACCGGCGAAAAGTTCGTGTCGGGCGACAGCCAGAAATTCGAGCGCCACGGCGTGCAGTGGGAACTGGCCGGCACCGGCGAAAAGGTCGAGGACGCTCCCGCTGCCTGAGCTTGCCGCGCCGCGCCCGCCGACCTAGGGCAAGGCGATGACCGACTTCGCCTTGGCCGGCTTCGACATGGCCGACTTCGTCACGCGCGTGCTGGCCGAGGATCTCGGCGATGGCGGCGACGTCACTAGCCGGGCGACGATCGCCGCCGATGCGCATTTCACCGCCGAGATGAATAACCGCGAGCCGATCATCGTCGCCGGGATCGGGCTGGCCATCTCCTTCTTTCGCGCGCTCGATCGCGACGTCGCGGTCGAGGCGCTGGTCGAGGATGGCGAGCGGGTCGCCGCGGGGACACTGCTGGTGCGGCTGGACGGGAATGCCCGGGCGATGCTGGCGGCGGAGCGTTCGGCGCTCAACACGCTGCAGCATCTGTCGGGCGTGGCGACGCTGACCCGGCGCTATGCCGACGCCATCGCCGGCACCGGCGCGGTGCTGCTCGATACGCGCAAGACCATCCCCGGCCTGCGCGCCCTCGAGAAATATGCGGCGCGGATGGGCGGGGCGCACAATCATCGCCTGCGGATGGACGACGGCCTGCTGATCAAGGACAATCATGTCGGCGTCGCCGGCGGCGTGGCGGAGGCGGTGCGCGCGGCCAAGGCAGCGGACACCGGATTGCCGATCCAGGTCGAGGTCGACCGCATCGCCCAGATCGAACCGGCGCTCGCCGCCGGGGCCGACCGCCTGCTGCTCGACAATATGCCGCCGTCCGTATTGCGCGAGGCGGTCGCGCTGGTCGCGGCAAGGGTGCCGCTCGAAGCGTCGGGCGGGGTTACCCTCGAGACGATCCGGGCAATCGCCGAGAGCGGCGTGAATTATATTTCGGTCGGACGGATCACCCAGTCGGCCCCGGCGGTTGATATCGGCCTGGATTATGGGTTGCGGCGTTAGGCGATTTTTTGCGCGCCAAGCGGGGCGCCGCGGCTTATAGGCGGCTCCAAGAGACGCGTTTCGGAGAGTGACTTGTTCAAAGGATTGAAGCCCATCCTTTACGGCGGCCGCGAAGTGTGGCCGCTGGTCGAGGGCGGAAAGGGCGTCTCGGCGACCAATCACATGAGTTCGGGCGCGTGGGCCGCGGCCGGCGGCATCGGCACCGTCAGCGCGGTAAACGCCGACAGCTACGACCCCGAAGGCCGTATCATCCCGCAGGTCTACAAGTCGCTGACCCGGCGCGAGCGGCACGAGGAGTTGATCCAGTTCGCGATCGACGGCGCCGTGGCGCAGGTCAAACGCGCCTTTGACATGGCCAACGGCAAGGGCGCGATCAACATCAACGTGCTGTGGGAAATGGGCGGGGCGCAGCGCATCCTCCACGGCGTGCTGGAACGCACCCGCGGGATGGTCAGCGGCGTTACCTGCGGCGCCGGCATGCCCTACAAATTGTCGGAGATCACGGCCTCCTACGGCGTGTCCTATCTGCCGATCATTTCGTCAGGCCGGGCGTTTCGCGCATTGTGGAAGCGGGCCTATTCGAAGGCCGCCGAATGGCTGTCGGCGGTGGTCTATGAGGATCCGTGGCTGGCCGGCGGGCATAATGGGCTGAGCAATGCCGAGGACCCGCGCTCGCCGCAGGATCCCTATCCCAGGGTCAAGGAATTGCGCGAGGTGATGCGCGAAGGCGGCGTGTCCGAAGCCGTGCCGATCGTCATGGCCGGCGGGGTATGGCGGCTGGACGAATGGAACGAGTGGATCGACAATCCCGAGCTTGGCCCGATCATGTTCCAGTTCGGCACGCGTCCGCTGCTGACCCAGGAAAGCCCGATCCCGCCCGAATGGAAGGCGCGGCTGATGACCCTGGAGGAGGGCGACGTCCTGCTCCACAAATTCTCGCCCACCGGATTCTATTCGAGCGCGGTGCGCAACCCGTTCCTGCGCGCCCTGGAAGCGCGGTCGCACCGCCAGATCGCCTTCACCAAGGAAGAGATTGGCGACCATGCCTTCGCGCTCGACGTCGGCGTCGGCACGCGGCGCAATTACTGGGTGACCAAGGGCGATTTGCAGCACGCCCGCGAATGGTTTGCGGCCGGCTTCACTGAGGCGATGAAGACCCCCGACGACACGCTGATTTTCGTCTCTCCGGAGGAGCAGAAGCTGATCCGCCGCGACCAGGCCGAGTGCATGGGCTGCCTGTCGCAGTGCAGCTTCTCGAGCTGGGCGGACAATGAGAAGAACAGCACCGGGCGGCTGGCCGACCCGCGCAGCTTCTGCATCCAGAAGACG
>JANLQS010000113.1:0-1507 GCA_031367995.1 Sphingomonas sp. | reverse complement strand
TGCCATGAAATCCTCTGACGCCACAAACGTCAGGTGGGAACCATATGCACCGGACCAGGGTCCGGACAGGGACAGCTCCCTAGGATATTTAATCGCCTCAGGGATGTTCGTAAGCTCGTACGAGGCAGTACCCGTCACGCGGCAATCTAGGCGCTAATGGCGCCTTTCTCAAGGGTGTCAGCCAGCGATTCGAGCCGTTCCGCCAGCCGTTCGGCGCGCTCAACCAGCGCCGGGTCGGGGCCGGTATCGATCTCGTCCACGCGCTCGTCGACGATCTGGTCGGCGAGCAGCAACGCGGCGAACAGCAATTGGCGCGATTCGCTTAGCGTGCCGAGGCCAGCGATCGCCTCGCGGCTCTTGGCATCGACCAGCGCCCCGGCGGCGCGCAGATTCTCTTCTTCCCCGGCGCGGCAGGCAACCAGGTAGGGGCGCCCGGCGATGGTGATGTCGACCTCGGCCATCAGCGTTGCGCCCCCGCCGCGCGAATGATGTCGTCGAGTTCGGCGACCACCGCAGCGACCTTTGATCGCAGCGCGTCGTCGCGGCCGGTGGCGGCGGCGCGGCCGTCGAGCGAGCGCTCGATCCGCAGCAAAGCGCGTTCCGATCGGTCGAGCGCATGATCGAGGGGTGAAAGGCTCATGGCGCAAGGCCTAGGCAAAGTGAAAGCGCGGGGCAAGCAGCGGCGCGAAGGTTGACGCTGCCGCCGCCCTCGACAATAGGCACCAAGCCACCGGCCAGCCGAGTCTCTTCACGCGGCCGAGCCTCTGGGAGATTCCATGCCAACGCAACGCCGACTCGCCAACGCTATCCGCGCCCTGGCGATGGATGCGGTCGAAGCCGCCAATTCGGGCCACCCCGGGATGCCGATGGGCATGGCAGACGCCGCGACCGCGCTGTTCACGCGCCACCTGAAATACGATCCGTCCGACCCGAAATGGCCTGACCGCGACCGCTTCGTGCTGTCGGCGGGGCATGGCTCGATGCTGCTATATGCGCTGCTTTACCTGACCGGCTATGCCCAGCCGACGATCGACGACATCCGCAACTTCCGTCAGCTCAACAGCCCATGCGCCGGCCACCCGGAAAATTTCCTGATAGAGGGGATCGAATGCACCACCGGCCCGCTCGGGCAGGGCGTGGCGATGGCGGTCGGCATGGCGATCGCCGAGCGTCATCTCAACGCCACCTACGGCGACGAACTGGTCGACCACCGCACCTGGGTGATCGCCGGCGACGGCGACTTGATGGAAGGCATCAATCATGAGGCGACGGGGTTGGCCGGGCATCTCAAGCTCGGCCGGCTGATCGTGATGTGGGACGACAATCGCGTCACTATCGACGGCCCGACCGAGCTCAGCCGCAACGAGGACGTCTGCGCGCGCTATGCCGCGATGGGCTGGCACACCGTCGAATGCGACGGAATGGACAGTGGCAAGGTCTCCAAGGCGCTCGATGAAGCCGTCGCCGACCCGCGGCCGAGCCTGATCCGGTGCAAGACCATCATCGG
>JANLQS010000053.1:0-1672 GCA_031367995.1 Sphingomonas sp. | reverse complement strand
CGATCGGCGAGCCAGCCCGAAATCGGGATCGCGATCGCCGAGGCGACGATATAGCTCGTCAACACCCAGTTGATGCTTTCCTGGGTCGCGCCGAGCGCTGCCTGCCTGTGCGGCCGCGCGACGTTGGCGATGGTCGTGTCGAGCACCTGCAGCAGCACCGCGAGCATCACCGCCCCGGTCAGCAGGTTCCGCGCGAGCGGCTCCATCGGATGGTCGGCGTCCACCGCCTAGCGCTTGCCGTCGAGCCTGACGTCGACCTTGGCCGACAGTCCGGCGATCATCTGCCGCGCCGGCTTCTCGTCAAAGCACAGCCGCACCGGCACGCGCTGGGTGACCTTGACCCAATTGCCGTTGGCGTTCTGCGCCGGCAGCACCGAAAATTCGCTGCCCGTGCCCGCCCCGATCGAACAGACGTGGGCCTTGACCTTCACATCGGGGTAGGCGTCGAACTTGATCGTCGCCGCCTGGCCGATCGCCATCCTGGCGAGGTCACCTTCCTTGAAATTGGCTTCGATCCACGGATCCTTGTCGCGCACGATCGACAGCATCGATACGCCAGTGATGGCGGTCTGCCCAACCAGCAGGCGGTCGGCCTTGGCGATGACGCCGGAAGCCGGCGCGCGGACCAGCCCGTGCTGGAGGTCGAGCCGGACCTTGGCGATCGTCGCGCGCGCCGCCGCGACCGCCGGCTGGCTGCCGTCGCCGGCGATCGCGGCGGAGGCGTTGGCGGCGCGGGCGCGGGCATCGGCCAGCTGGGTTTCGGCCTTCTGCACCTCGTTGACCGCGTCGTCGTAATTGGCGCGCGTGGTGAAGCCGTCCTTGAGCAACGCCTGCTGGCGGCCGAGCGCGCGGCGGGTGATCGACAGATTGGCCTCGGCGCCGCGGATGTCGCCGCCGGTGCCGGCCGCCTGGACCTTGAGCTGCTGGGTCTGCAGTTCGGCCGCCGACAATTGCGCCTGGGCCTGCATCAGCGCGACTTCGTTGGGCGCTGGGTCGACCCGGTACAACGGATCGCCGCGGTTGACCCGCTGGTTCTCGCGCACGAACACCTCCGACACCGGGCCGTTGACCTGGGTCGAGACCGACACGATGTCCTGCTTCACATAAGCGTTGTCTGTGCTGACCGACTTGCCGCTCGTCAGATAGAAATAAAGCCCGACCGCGGCGATTAGCAGCGGCAGCGCGAGCATCAAGCCCCAGCGCTTGGCCTTGGGCTTGCGCTTGGCCTTGACCTTGACGACGGCGGCGTCGTTTTCGGCGGTTTCGATTTTCGACTGTTCGTTCATGCCACGGCTTTCCGCATGTTGGCGCGTTCGCAGATATTCTTCCGGATGGTCGCCAGCCCGGCGCGCATCGCGGTCACCTCGTCGTCGCCAAGCGCGGCGAACACTTCGTCGGCCATGCCCTCGGCCAGCCCGAACAATTGGGCGATCAGCGGCTGTGCCTTGTCGGTCAGCTCCAGCCGCCAGGCGCGGCGGTCGGCCGGGTCGGGCGCGCGGGCGACCAGCCCGGCCTCCTCCAGCCGGTCGATGATCCGGCTCAGCGTGATCGGCTCGATGTCGAGCCGCTCGGCCAGGTTGACCTGCTTCAATCCCGGCTCGCGCGACAGCACCGCCAGCACCCGCCATTGCGCGCGGGTGACGCCCAGCGTCTGCGCGCGCCGGTCATAGAA
>JANLQS010000116.1:0-9817 GCA_031367995.1 Sphingomonas sp. | reverse complement strand
CAACCTACCCAAGGGCTCCAAGTCGGCCATCGACGACCGCGATTTCACCATCGCCACCGTCGTCGCGCCGTCGGCGATGAAGTCCGAGGAAGGCGATACCGAAACCGAGGCGGGCGATGTCCCGACCGTCGGCGAGGAAGGCGACGACGGCGATGCCGGCGACACCCCCGCGACCGAAGGTGGTGGCGAGCAGGCCTAAGCGCCTCCTCCGCCGCTCCAGCGAACACCAGCGCCCATCCTGCTTGCAGGGTGGGCGCTTTTGTTTGAAGAGCCGTGCCGATGCAAATCTGGGCAGGCCTTGGAAATCCCGGCGCGAGCTACGCGCTGCAGCGGCACAATGTCGGCTTCATGATCGCCGACCTGATGGCGGAGCTCCATGACTTCGGCCCGTGGCAGAAGAAATTCCGCAGCCTCATCGCCGAGGGCCGTATCGGCGGCCACCGCGTGCTGCTGATCAAGCCGCAGACCTTCATGAACGACAGCGGCGACGCGGTGCAGCAGGCCTTGCGCTTCTACAAATTGGAGCCCGGCGCACTGACCGTATTCCACGACGAGCTCGACCTCGCGGCGATGAAGATGAAGGTCAAGACCGGCGGCGGCACCGCCGGGCACAACGGCCTGCGCTCGCTTGGCGCCGCGCTCGGGCCGGATTTCCGCCGCGTCCGCATCGGCATCGGCCACCCCGGCCACAAGGACCGCGTCACCAACTATGTGCTCGGCAATTATGCCAAGAGCGAGATCGAGCCGCTGACCGATCTGCTCGGCGCCATCGCCGCCGAAGCGCCGTTACTCGCGGCCGGCGACGATACCAGTTTCATGAACCAGGTCGCGCTGCGGCTCGGCTAAGCCGCCGGCGTCCGCGCCACCGGCGACACCCGGGCATTGAAGGCGATCGTCACGCGGTCGTCCTCGCTGTCGTTGGGGTGAACCCAATGCGGCAATTGCCCGGGGAAGAGCAGCAAGTCGCCGGCTACAGGCTTGATCCGGAATCGTTCGGCGAACATCGGATCCTGCATCAGTCCGCCGACCTGCCGGACCGGGTGAGGCGCGAGGAATTCGATCACGCCGGAACTGTCCGATCCGCCGGGCGGCACCGAAATATAATAGACCCCCGACAGCAATGCGTCGGTGTGCTGGTGCGGGCCATTGTAGCCGCCCGGAGGATTGACGTTTATCCAGCCATTCAACGCGACGCTGATCGCCGCCTGATCGAGGTTCGGCTGTAGCGACCGGAGCGTATCGCGAACCAGGTGGCGGATGATGTGAAGCAGCCGGACATGGCCCTGCTCGGTGCGGTCGAACAGGTCGCGTGGCGATTGCCAACCGACGCGGTTGGTGTTGGGCAAGCCAGGCTCGGCCGCGCGCCGCGCCGCGATTTCCTCCATCAGAATCGCATCGAGTCCAGGCTCGACGACCCGGAACTGCCACAGCGGCAGCGGAAACAGATTTTCCATTGCAAAAAGCGAATATGCCATGGTTCCGACGCCCTTTTCGTGACCTTCGCGCCCCGCCTAGCGGGGGCGGACCCGGCACCGCAATATCTTTGCGCCCGCCGCCGCCGCGCCGTAAGGGCTGCGCCATGGTCCGCACTTTGTTTGCCACGTCCTTGTTCGAGACCGAGATCGGCGACGCGGCGCTGCTCGGGACGCTGGCGCACAGCATCCGCAGCCTCGCCGCCGACGATGCCGCCGGCCGCCGCTGGAGCCGCGAGCATCGCTACAAAGGCTATACCAGCTATGCCTCGCTCGACGATTTGCCGCGGCGCGACCCGGCATTTGCCGACCTCGCCCGCCTCCTCACCCGCGCAGCCGTGCTGTTTGCCGCCGAATTGGCGTGGACCGTCAAGCCCCGGCTCGACAGCCTGTGGGTCAACCAGCTTAAGGCGGGCGGGCACCACAGCGCCCATATCCACCCGCATTCGATCCTGTCGGGGACATTTTACGTCGAGGCGCCGGCGGACAGCGGCGCGATCCGCTTCGAGGACCCCCGGCTTGGCCTGATGATGGCCGCGCCCGTGCGCCGCGACGACGCCCCGGAATCCTTGCGCCCGTTCGTCACGATCGAGCCGCGCCCGGCCCTGCTGCTGCTGTGGGAAAGCTGGCTGCGCCACGAAGTTCTCGCCGGAAACGCCAAGGGCGACCGGCTGAGCGTCAGCTTCAACTTCTCCTGAAGCGTCAGGCGGCGATCGACAGCTGGTCGCGCCCGTTATGCTTGGCCCGGTACAGCGCCGCATCGGCGACCCGCAACGCGAAGTCCGGCCCGCCGTCGCCCAGCCGGGCCACCCCGCCACTGATCGTCACACGGATGTCGGCGCCGGCGAACAAGGTCGTCATCGCCGACAATTCCTCACGCAGCCGCTCGCAAATCTGTCGCGCCTGCTCAAGCGTCGTGTTCGGCAGCAGGATGGCGAACTCCTCCCCGCCGATAAGCGCGACGCAATCGTCCTTGCGCATCAGTCGCCTCGCCAGGTCCGCAAAACTGCGCAGCACGGCATCGCCGCCGTCGTGGCCATGGGCGTCGTTGACCCGCTTGAAATGGTCGATGTCGACCAAGGCCAGACAATGGCCAGCCTCGCTCTTTTCCTCCGCCATTCGCGCGTCGACCAACTGGTCGAAGGCGCGGCGGTTGGGCAGGCCGGTGAGGACGTCAGTCAATGCCTCCGCCGTCAGCTGCATCTCGCGAGCCTTGCGGTCGGTGATGTCGCGGACAATGCTCAGCACGCTCTCGACTGCGCCGTCTTCGTCGACGATCGCGCGGCTGTGCGTCTCGAACCAGCGCAGCTCACCGCTTTTGGTCTGTGCCTTGTAGTCGAAGGTGCAAGTCCGCCCGTGCGCGACGATCGTCGCACGATGAGCCTCCCGCACCCGGTCGCGATGCTCGGTGGCGACCAAAGTCGCCGAATTTCGTCCGATCAGTTGCGCCGGGTCATGACCGCCAAGCTGACGAATCGACGGCGACACGAAACGGATTTCCCCGTCAACGGCCAGGTGAAGAAGGATGTCGGACGAATGGTCGGCGAGCAGCCGGTAGCGAGCTTCGCTGAGCCGGACATCCCGATGAAGCCGGGCGCGGTTGCGCAGGTCGGCCGACACCGGCAGCACCGTCAACACCGTCGCGGCAAGATAGAATTGAAAGTACTGGAGGCGTTCGCCGATGCTGGCATCGAACATTATCGGACCGCTGCCCGCGCAGGTCAGCACTCCGCCGACCAGCGCGACGATGACGATGCCGATCGCCGCACCGGCCTCACCGAGGCGGAAGGTCGTCAGGATCAACGGCAGCATCGGCAGGAACAGCAAGGGCATCCCGCGCTGGGCGAAGACCAGCAGGGTGACCCCCAACGTCAACGCCATCAGCCCGGCAATTTCCAACCCGCCGCGGCTCCGCGTGAACCGCACCCGGCTGGAAATCGGCCCGCCCGCGACGAGCGTGACGAGCGGCACGAAGGTCAAGCTGCCCAAGGCATGGCCGGTGACGAAATGGAGGAAGGTGACGGTCGGCGCTAGGCCCAGGGTGGCCAGCACCGCCGCGGCGGCGATGCCCCCGGCGAGCGGGCCGACGACCCCGACGGACAGGGTGAATTGCCACAACCATTCGATCGAGCCGAGCGGCGAGCGCGAATAACCGAACTGGCGGAACAGGCGGGCGCCGGCATAAGCTTCGATCATGTTGACCGCGGCCATCGGCACGGCGAGCGCCCAGCCGAACCCGAACAGGCCGGTGGCGAGGATGCTGGCGATCGAGCAGCTGATGAACGCACCGGCCCACCGGCGGCGCGGCCTGACCATCAGTACCGCCAGCAGGATCGCCGTCGCCAGCCACAGGAAGGCCACCCCGCCATCATAGCGCGTGAGGACGATCGCCAAGGTCGCGGCGCAGAAATAGGCGACGCCAAGGATCAAGTCCTGAACCGTGAAACGGGGCGAATTCATGCCTTCGCTATGGGCGTTCGCACTTAACATGGGCCGACTTACGTATCCGAAATGGATGAAATTCCCTCTAACGCTCGCCGGACTGGCGACGGAGGCTGGCAATCCCTCCCCGCCCCCTCTATCGGCATCGCAACTCTGACCCCGCCGGGAAACATTCATGGGATTCAAATGCGGCATCGTCGGCCTGCCCAATGTCGGCAAGTCGACCCTGTTCAACGCGCTGACCGAAACGCAGGCGGCGCAGGCAGCCAATTATCCGTTCTGCACGATCGAACCCAACGTCGGCCAGGTCGCGGTCCCCGATCCCAGACTTGACACGCTGGCAAGGATCGCGGGTTCGGCCAAGATCATCCCGACCCAGCTGGCGTTCGTCGACATCGCCGGGCTGGTGAAGGGCGCGTCGCAGGGCGAAGGGCTCGGCAACCAGTTCCTCGGCAACATCCGCGAGGTCGATGCCATCGTCCACGTCCTGCGTTGTTTCGAGAATGACGATATCCAGCACGTCGCCAACACGATCGATCCGATCGCCGACGCCGAGGTGGTCGAGACCGAATTGCTGCTGAGCGACCTCGATAGCCTCGAGAAACGCGTCCCCAACCTCGCAAAGCGCGGCCAGCAGGGCGACAAGGAATCGAAGATCGCCGCCAGCGTCCTCGGCCAGGCGCTCAAGCTTTTGCGCGAGGGCAGACCGGCGCGCCTGACCGTCCCCAAGGACGAGGAAGAGGAGCGCGTTTTCGCTTTGGCGCAACTGATCACCGCCAAGCCGGTGCTCTACGTCTGCAACGTCAATGAGGAGGACGCCGCCAACGGCAATGCCCTGTCGGCCCTCGTGTTCGCCAAGGCCAAGGCGGAGGGCGCCAATGCGGTGGTCGTCTCGGCCGCGATCGAGTCCGAGCTGGTCGGCATGGCGATGGACGAGCGCCTCGCCTTCCTCGAGGAGATGGGCTTGCACGAAACCGGCCTCGCCCGGGTTATCCGCTCGGGCTACGATCTGCTCCACCTCATCACCTTCTTCACGGTGGGTCCCAAGGAAGCGCGCGCCTGGACGGTCGAGAAAGGCGCGAAAGGGCCCCAGGCCGCGGGCGAGATCCACAGCGATTTCGAACGCGGGTTCATCCGCGCGGAAACCATCGCCTATGACGACTATGTCGCGCTGAACGGCGAAGCCGGCGCGCGCGATGCCGGCAAGCTGCGGCAGGAAGGCAAGGAGTATGTCGTCAAGGACGGCGACGTGCTGCACTTCAAGTTCAACGTCTGACCAGACGAGCGTTTGAGGGTTGGCGCCGCCCCCGCCGGCCCGCTACCACGTGCCGGATGGCGGCGAATTGAAGGACGGGACGAGCGGTGGCGACCAAGGACGAAGCGCTTGAACACGGCTACCAGCTGCTCGGCCGCAGCGGGTCGATGGCGTTGCGCCAGGCGAGCGAAATCCTGAAGCAATTTCCCAACGATCCGCGCGCCCTGCGATTGCTCGGCGCGGCCCGCCGCCGGACCGGCGATCTTCCCGGCGCGGCCGAAGCCGAGCGCCTCGCCGTCGGCGCGGCGGCATTCGACCGTCCGCTGGTCGAAGCCGCCCAGGCCATCATCGACAACGACATGCCGATTGCCGAACGTCTGCTCAAGGACCGGCTGCGCAAGGATCCTTATGACTTTACAGCGGTCCGCATGCTGGCCGAAGTCGCCGCGCGCATCGGCCGGGTCAACGACAGCGAAAACTTGCTGCGCCGCGCGATCCAGCTGGCGCCCAGTTTCGCCGAGGCCAAATTCAACCTCGCCAAGATGCTCCACGATCAGGGCCGATCGCCCGAAGCGATGGTGTTGCTCGACCAGATCGAGGCCGACGGGGCAACCGTCGATCCCCACCGCGGCCTGCGCGCCGCCGTCCTCGGCCGGATCGGTCGCTATGACGAGGCGATCGCCTCCTATCGCGGGCTGCTGAAGCGCAGTCCAGACCAGGGCAAGGTGTGGATGTCGCTGGCCCATCTCCTCAAGACGATCGGCGACCAGGCCGAGTCGATTGCCGCCTATCGCCGCGCGATCGCGCTTCAACCGTCGCTCGGCGAGGTGTGGTGGAGCCTTGCCAACCTCAAGACTGTTCGCTTCACCGAACAGGACGCCGCCGCCATGCTGGCCGCGCTCGAGGCGCCCGACCTCGCCGACGACGACCGGCTCCACCTCCATTTTGCGCTGGGCAAATATCATGAGGACCGGGCCGAGGCGGAGGCGAGCTGGACCCATTATGCCGCCGGCAACAAGCTGCGGCTGGCGGCCAACCCGCATCGCGCGGACCGCGAGGCGGCGCTGGTCGACCGGTCGATCAACCTCCTGGACCGGCGCTTCTTCGACCGGCGCAAAGGCCAGGGCGACCCCGCCCCCGATCCGATCTTCATCGTCGGCATGCCGCGCGCCGGATCGACCCTGGTCGAACAGATATTGGCCAGCCACAGCCTAGTCGAGGGAACGATGGAATTGCCCGACCTCCACCTCATCGTTCGCTCGCTCAGCAGTCCCGAGGCCAAGCCCGCCGACCGCTACCCCGCCAGCCTCGCCAAGCTCGATGCCGGTGCCCTGCGCGCGCTTGGCGCCGACTATATCGCGCGGACCCGGATTCACCGCCAGGAGGGCAAGCCGTTCTTCATCGACAAGATGCCCAACAATTGGCAGCACGTCGGCCTGATCCGCCTGATCCTGCCCAACGCCAGGATCATCGATGCTCGCCGCCACCCGCTCGATTGCGGCTTTTCCAATTTCAAGCAGCATTTCGCCCGGGGCCAGAACTTCGCTTACGCGCTCGACGACATTGGCCGCTACTATCGCCATTATGTGCGACTGATGGCCCATTTGGATCGCGTCCAGCCGGGCAAGATCCATCGCGTCATCCACGAACGGCTGGTCGACAATCCCGAGGACGAGGTCCGCGCCCTGCTGGCCTATTGCGGCCTCGACTATGAGGAGCAGTGCCTGCGTTTCCATGAGAATAAACGCGCTGTCCGCACCGCCAGCTCGGAACAGGTGCGCCAACCGCTCAGCCGCGCGGCCTTCGATCGTTGGCGGATGTACGACCAATGGCTTGGCCCGTTGAAGCGCGCGCTCGGCCCGGCGCTCGAAGCCTGGGATGATGCAGCGCGGCCATAGTGCGGCGAAATTGTTTCACCAAGCCAACATTCCCGTTGCAATCGACCACGATTTCCCGCTCCATCGGCGGAGAAATTGGGGGATCTTATGAGCATCGCCGACACCAATATCGCGCGTCGCCGCCTGTATGCGGCCCTTTTTGCCTCCACCGTGATCGCCGGGACGGCTCCGGCGTTTGCGCAAGCCGCCGCCGTGCCGCCGGCACCGGCGCCTGCCACGCAGCCCTCCGCCGACGAGCAAGACACGATCGTGGTCACCGCCACCAAGCGTGAGGAAGACCTTCAAAAGGTGCCGATCGCGATCACCGCGCTGACCACCAAGACCCTCGACGACCTGCAGATCGACAAGTTCGAGGATTATGCGCGGCTGGTTCCCTCGCTTTCGTTCAAGTCGGGCGGCAGCGGCGGCAGCGCCGGCGGTCCCGGAACGGCGAACGTCTATTTCCGCGGCGTTGCGTCGGGTGAAAACGGCAACCATTCTTCGTCGCTGCCGAGCGTCGGCACTTATCTCGACGAGCAACCGATCACGACCATCAGCGGCGCGCTCGACATTCATGTGTTCGACATCGCCCGGGTCGAGGCGCTGGCGGGACCCCAAGGCACGCTTTATGGCGCGTCGAGCCAGGCCGGCACCATCCGCATCATCACCAACAAGCCCGACACCAGCGGCACTTATGGCGAAGCGAATCTTGAAGTGAACCAGGTCGCGCACGGCGGCTGGGGCTACACCGGCGAAGCGTTCGTCAACACGCCGCTGTCGCGCACCGTCGCACTGCGCGCCGTCGCCTGGTACCAGCATGATGCCGGCTACATCGACAATATCCCCGGCTCGCTGACCTTCCCCTCGTCGGGCATTACGATCACCAACGCCGGACTCGCCAAGAGGAATTACAACGACGTTAACACCTATGGCGGCCGCGCTGCGGTGCGGGTTGAGCTGGGCGACGACTGGACGGTTACGCCGGCCCTGATGGGCCAGAAGCAGGTCAGCCACGGCAGCTTTGCCCAGGAGAGCGGGCTGGGCGACCTGCAGACGATGCAGTTCAACCCCGAGGGCGCCAACGACCGCTGGCTCCAGGCCGCGCTGACGATCGAAGGCAAGCTCGGTAATTTCGATGTGACTTACGCCGGCTCGCTGCTGCGCCGCCGGGTCGATTCGCAGGTCGATTATTCCGACTATGCCTATTTCTACGACGCCATCTCGTCGTATGGCACTGCCTTCGTCGACAATGCCGGTAATATGGTGAACCCGAACCAGCGGATCGACGCCATCGACCGCTACGGGAAAATGTCGCACGAGCTGCGCTTCACTTCGCCCGCCGACAAGCCGGTTCGTCTGGTCGGCGGTCTGTTCTACCAGCGGCAGACGCACAACATCCGTCAGGATTATATCATCGACGGCATCGCCGACGTGCTGAAGGTGCCCGGCACCGCCAGCGACATCTGGCTGACCCAGCAGCTGCGCGTCGATCGCGATTATGCGGTGTTCGGCGAGCTCAGCTACGACATATTGCCCAGGCTGACCCTCACCGCCGGCGGCCGGCTGTACAAATATGACAACAGCCTGCAGGGCTATTTTGGCTTCAACGACGGCTATGTTTCGTCCGGTCCGGGGGTGGCAACCTGCTTTGGCGGTCCGATCATTGCTGGATCGCCGTGCACCAACGTCGACAAGAGGACGACGGGAAGCGGGTTCATCCATCGCCTCAATGCGACGTGGAAACCGAGCAACGATTCGCTGTTCTACGTCACCTCGTCGCGCGGCTTCCGCCCTGGCGGGCTCAACCGCCGCGGTAGCCTGCCGCCGTACCAGCCCGACTTCATCAGCAATTACGAGGCCGGCACCAAGCTGACCTTTGCCGGCGGCCGGATGCACTTCAATGCGGCGATCTATCAGCTGAACTGGAAGGCTATCCAGCTGTCGTTCCTCGGCGCCAATGGCCTGACCGAGATCCGCAACGCCGGTAACGCGCGGATCAGGGGTGCCGAGTTCGACTTCTACTACCGGCCGATGGCCGGCCTGACGTTCAACGCCGGCGCCGCCTTTAACGACGGCAAGCTGACGAATGATTTCTGCAAGATCGCCAACCCGACGTTCGATTGCACGATCAACAAGGATCTGGATGGAAACGGGATAACTGGAGATAATTCCAATGAAATCAATGCACTACTAGCGCCGTCCGGCTCGCGGCTTCCCCTGACCGCGAAGTTCAAGGGCAATGTCCGCGCGCGTTACGAATGGCCGATCGGCACGATGAAGGCCAATGTTCAGCTCACCGGCAGCTATGAGGGCCGCCGCCTGCGGGATGTGCGACCCATTCAGGACGCGATCTACGGCGACATGCCCGGCTACAGCCAATGGGATGCCAGCACCGGCCTGAAATTCGGCCCGTGGACGACCGAGCTGTACGTCAAGAACATGTTCGACAAGCGTGGCATCACGTCACGCGCGATCCAGTGCAAGGAACTGATCTGCGGCGACCCGGACCATGTCACGGCAATCGGCGGGAAGATCTATTCGAGCGTGACCCAGCCGCGCACGATCGGGCTTCGCTTCGGCCGAACATTCTAGGCGGACCGATGAAACACCGATGATCTACTGGGAAGATTTGGAAGTCGACGCCGAGACTGTGTTCGGCCATTATGACGTCACGCGCGAGGAAATGCTCGAGTTCGCGCGCAAATATGACCCGCAGCCGTTCCACCTCGATGACGA
The DNA here is from genome assembly GCA_031367995.1 of Sphingomonas sp. Classification (GTDB taxonomy): domain Bacteria; phylum Pseudomonadota; class Alphaproteobacteria; order Sphingomonadales; family Sphingomonadaceae; genus Sphingomicrobium. Next base: position 35 of record JANLQS010000116.1, on the reverse strand, counting down.
GGCTGCGGCCAAGACCCATTTCGGCCGCCTCGCTG
>JANLQS010000114.1:0-16423 GCA_031367995.1 Sphingomonas sp. | reverse complement strand
CGCCTCGATCACCTTGACGAACTGGCTCGCCCCGCCGTCGGGCAAATCGTCGCGGTCGACCGAGGTGATGACGATGTGGCTGAGCCCGAGCGCGGCGGCGGCGTCGGCGGTGTGCTGCGGCTCAAGCGCGTCGACCGCGCGTGGCATCCCGGTCTTGACGTTGCAGAAGGCGCACGCCCGCGTGCAGGTATCGCCCAGGATCATCACCGTGGCGTGCTTCTTGGTCCAGCATTCGCCGATGTTGGGGCAGGCCGCTTCTTCGCACACGGTGTTGAGTTTCAGGGAGCGCATCAGCCGGCGCGTCTCGGCATAGCCTTCGCTGACCGGGGCCTTGACCCGGATCCAGTCGGGCTTGCGCTGCTTGGGCGCGCCCGAGGGCGATGGGACGAGCGGTGCGTTCATGACGCGCCAGATAGCGACTTGGCGGCGCCCTTGCCACCCCCGGGGGACGGGATATAGCGGCGCGACGGCGAGTCAGGGGACCAAGATGGACGAGTTCGGCGGGTTATTGGCGGGCTACCGGCGGTTCCGCGAGAATCGCTACGAGGCCGAGCGGACCCGCTGGCGCCGCCTGGCCGAGGGTCAGTCGCCCAAGGCCATCATCATCGCCTGCAGCGACAGCCGGGCCGACCCCGCGACCATCTTCGACAGCGATCCGGGTGAAATCTTCGTCGTTCGCAACGTCGCCAATCTGGTCCCCCCGTTCGAGGCCGACGCCGGGCGGCACGGCGTCTCCGCCGCGCTCGAATTCGCGGTGACGCAGCTGGGCGTCGAACTGGCGGTGGTCATGGGTCATGAACATTGCGGCGGGATCGAAGCGGCGCTGACCGGCCGCTTTCACGACGCCCCGGCCGGCGAAGGCGGCTTCCTCGCCCGGTGGATGGAGCAGATTGACGCGCCGGCCGCCGCGATCGCCGCCGAGCATGGTACAGGCGAAGACGCCGCGCGCATCCTGGAGGAGGTCGGCATCCGCCGCAGTCTCGACAATTTGCGGAGCTTCCCGTTCGTCGCCGCGCGCGAGGCGGCCGGGACGCTGAAACTAGTCGGCTGTCACTTCTCGATCAGCGATGGTCAGCTGTACATGCTTGACGAGGCGGAAGATTGCTTCCGCCCCGTCTGAGCATTCACCGTTAAAGCACGGCGATTATTGGACTAGCAACGGGTATTGTAATCGTAGATCGCATTGCCGTTGCCATCGACGTAATAGCAATAGCCGCGGGTATCGCGGTAATATTGGCGGCCCTTGATTACCGCGCCGGCGACGCCGCCGAGGATCGCGCCGGCGATCGCGCCCTGGACCGGCGACACGCCGGGGATGATCGCGCCGGCAACTGCACCGGCCACGCCGCCAACGGCTGCACCGGTGGCGATACGGCGACCCTGCGAATCGGTCGTGTACCCGCCATTGTTGTAGCCGGTGCCGTATGGATCATTGTAGCCGTAGGGGTTGGTGGCGCACGCCGATAGGCTGAGTCCGGTCGCCAGTGCGGCGGTCAATGCAAGTTTGTTCATGTCCATTCCTTCAAATACGCATCCCGCCCCTGCCACACCCCAAGCGAGCGAAAGGCGGTTTCGTTCCGCTGCCGATGCGATAGAAGGCGACGAAACGGAGGTTTTGCCGGATGATCGACCATGACGAGCGGCGCGAGCCCGAGCTCAACATCGCGCTGCTGATTGATGCCGACAACGCCTCCCCGGATCATCTCGACGAGGTGCTGCTGGTGCTCGGCGAGCTAGGCAATATCAACATCCGCCGCGCCTATGGCAACTGGGCCAAGACCAGCCTCAAGGGGTGGGGCAATTTGACCGGCCTCCACTCGATCATCCCGATGCAGCAATTCGATGTCGTCAAAGGCAAGAGCGCCACCGACATGCGGATGACGATCGACGCCATGGACCTGCTTTACCGCGGCCACGTCGACGGTTTCGGCATCATGTCGTCGGACAGCGATTTCCTCCCCCTCGCCCAGCGCATCCGCGAGGATGGCCTGCCGTGCTACGGTTTCGGCACCGCCAAGACCCCCCAGAGCTTTCAGCAGAGCTGCACCCGCTTCTTCGATGTCGCTGCGCTGGCCAGCAACAAGGACGTCGCGCTCGAAGCCCCGCCGGCGGCCGAGGGCCAGCGCGCGATCGACGCCGAACTGCTGCAGGTGCTCGGCGCGGCATTCAAGGCGTCGAAGCGCGACGACGAGGGGTATGCGTCGTTGAGCGAGATGGGTCAGCGGGCCAAGGCGGTGTCGAGCTTCGCCGTCCGCAACTACGGCTTCACGCGGCTGAGCGACCTGATCAAGGCGGTGCCCAATTTCCAGGTCAAGACCGGCAGCGACGGCCGGCTGGCGGTCAAGCGGCTGCGCTAGGGCGCGGCGTTGAGGAACGTCAAGTTCGCAGCAGTGGCCGACCGGCAACAACGCAAAATACTTTCCTCACAGGTGGAACCCCCCGCACCTAAGGCAGTTGGCATGGCACCAAATTTGTGAGCGCGACGAAGCCATGTCATCCCCGATTGCCGAACAATATCTCGACCGCGCGGTTGAGGCCATTGCCGCCGGAAACGGCTGGCGCAAGGCGCTCGACGCACTTCCAGTGCCGGTCTACACGACAGACGCCAAGGGGCTTGTCACTTACTGGAACCGTGCCTGCGTCGAGTTCGCGGGGCGCGAACCGACGCTCGGCAAGGACCGCTGGTGTGTCACCTGGCAGCTCCACACCATGACCGACGAGCTGTTGCCCCACGATCAGTGCCCGATGGCGGTGGCGATCCAGCAACGGCGCCCGGTGCGCGACGAAGTGGCCATCGCCATGCGCCCCGACGGCAGCCGCAAGGCCTTCATCCCCTATCCCACGCCAATATTCGACGCCGCCGGGACGATGACTGGCGCGGTCAATCTGCTGGTCGATGTCAGCGCCGAGCAGGCCGACGCATTGACCGAACAGGCGTGCCGCTGCCGCCGCCTGTCGAACGGCCTCAACGACCGCGACACGGCGCACATGCTCGACGCGCTGGCCGCTGGATTCACCCGCAATGCCAAGGCGTTGCGCGAATAGCTCAAACCAGGTCCAGGATCAGTGCGACGTTGTCACCGGCGGCGATGTCGGCTTGGGCGCGGACGTCGGCCTTGACCGGCAGAAAATAGCCGCCGTTCTTCTGCGGAAACATCGACGTCCGCCACTTCACCGCCCCGATCCGCGCCACCACCCGCACCGCCCCGAACCCGCGCCGCGGTTCGGCCATCGCCTGAAGCTTGAGCTCGATTGCGTCGTCGGTGGGAATAGTGACGAAGTGCCAGTTGCCCTTGTCCGAGGTCCACAGCCACAGCCGGCTCGTGAGAGTGACCGTGGTCGCCAAACAGTAACTACCTCGTCAACTTCTTGTACGTCATCCGGTGCGGGCGATCCGCCTCCGGCCCCATGCGCCGCCTTTTATCCTCTTCGTACGCCTCGAAATTACCCTCGAACCACTCCACGTGGCTGTCGCCTTCGAACGCCAATATGTGGGTCGCCAGGCGGTCGAGGAAGAAGCGGTCGTGGCTGATGATCACCGCGCAGCCGGCGAAATTCTCCAACGCTTCCTCCAATGCGCGCAGGGTCTCAACGTCGAGGTCGTTGGTCGGCTCGTCGAGCAGGAGGACGTTACCGCCCTCCTTGAGCATCTTGGCCAGGTGCACCCGGTTGCGTTCGCCGCCCGACAGCTGGCCGACCTTTTTCTGCTGGTCGACTCCCTTGAAGTTGAACGCCCCGACATAGGCACGGGTCTGCATTTCCTGCTTGCCGACGGTCATCAGTTCATGCCCGCCGGAGATTTCCTCCCACACATTATGCTTGGGGTTGAGCGCGTCGCGGCTCTGGTCGACGAAGCCCAGGCGGACCGTGTCGCCGACCTTGATGTCGCCGCCGTCGGCGGTCTCGGTGCCGATGATCAGCTTGAACAAGGTGGTCTTGCCGGCGCCGTTGGGGCCGATCACCCCGACGATCCCGCCCGGCGGCAGGTTGAAGCTCAAATCCTCGAACAGCAATTTGTCGCCATAGGCCTTGGTCAGGCCGGTCGCTTCGATGACGTTGCCGCCGAGGCGCGTCGGGGTCTGGATGACGATCTGGGCCTTGCCGAGCGTGCGCTTCTCGGCCGCCTCGACGAGCTGGTCGAACGCCTTGATGCGCGCCTTGGACTTGGTCTGGCGCGCCTTGGGGCTTTGCCGGATCCAGTCGAGTTCCTGGGTGATCGCCTTCTGCCGGCCCTCGTCCTCGCGCCCTTCCTGGTCGAGGCGCTTGGCCTTCTTGTCGAGGTAGGTCGAATAATTGCCTTCGTAGACGAAGTATTTGCCGCGATCGAGTTCGAGGATCCAGTTGACCACATTGTCGAGGAAATAGCGGTCGTGGGTGACGAGGATGACGTTGCCGGGATAATCGACGAGATGTTTTTCGAGCCACTGGACGCTTTCGGCGTCGAGATGGTTGGTCGGCTCGTCGAGCAGCAGGATTCCGGGCTTCTGGAGCAGCAATTTGGTCAGCGCGACGCGGCGCTTCTCACCGCCCGAAAGATTGTCGACCCCGGCGTCGCCCGGCGGGCAGCGCAGCGCGTCCATCGCGATTTCGAGCTGGTTGTCCAACGTCCAGCCGTCGACCGCGTCGATCTTCTCCTGCAGCTCGCCCATTTCGGCCATCAGCGCGTCGAAGTCGGCGTCGGCCGGGGGATCGCCCATCAGCGCCGAAATGGCGTTGAAGCGGTCCATCATGTCGGCGATCGGCTTCACCCCTTCGCGGACATTTTCCATCACCGTCTTGGTCGGATCGAGCTGCGGCTCCTGCTCGAGGTAGCCGACGGTGATCCCGTCGCCGGCCCACGCCTCGCCGACAAATTCGGTGTCGCGGCCGGCCATGATCTTCATCAGGGTCGACTTTCCCGAGCCGTTGGGGCCGACGATGCCGATCTTGGCGTCGGGGTAGAATTGCAGGTGGATGCCGTTGAGCACCGGCTTGGGCGCGCCGGGAAAGGTCTTGGTCAGGCCCTTCATCACATAACTATACTGGGCGGCCATCGGGGCGCGGATCCTTCATGCGGGTGGGATTTGAGGGTCAGATAGGGGAAGGCGCTCGCCAAATCCACCCATAGTGTCGCCCCAGCGCAGGCTGGGGACCATGTCAACGTGGCCATCCGCCAACCGAGCGAACCCGTGACGGCGCGGGCCCCAGCTTGCGCTGGGGTGACGGTCAGGCGTTGAGGGTTTCGTACAAATCATTCCAGTCCGGGTTCATCTCCATGATCTGGCGGAGCTTCCAGTTGCGCTTCCACGCCTTCATCGCTTTTTCGCGAACGATCGCCTCTTCGATGCGCTCGTGGGCCTCCGCATACACCAGGCGGGTCAGGGCGTGGCGTTTGCAGAAGACGGCGCCTTCACCGTTGCGATGCTGCCACGCCCGCGCCGCGAGATTGCTTGTCACGCCGATGTAGAGCGTTCCGAACGGTTTGTTCGTCATGATGTAGACCCAGCCTGGCTTCATTTTACGCTGCCGTCACCCCAGCGGAGGCTGGGGTCCAGGTCGGCGCAAAGTCCGGGCGGCTTCCTATTTCTCGATGACATGGGCCCCAGCCTGCGCTGGGGTGACGAGGCGGCGGCATGTCAGTCGCGGCCGACCATCGCTTCGGCGTCCTTGAAGCGGTAGGCGCGCCACTGGTCGCGCAGCGTGCGCTTGGACAATTTGCCGGTGGCGGTGTGGGGCAGTTCGTCGACGAATTCGATCGCGTCGGGTTGCCACCATTTGGCAATCTGTCCGGCCAGGTGATTGCGAACGCTAGCTTCGCTGACGTCGGAACCCGGCGCGCGGACGACCAGCAATAACGGCCGCTCGTCCCATTTGGGGTGAGCAATGCCGATCGCCGCGGCTTCGGCCACGCCGGGGCAGCCGACCGCGGCATTTTCCAGGTCGATCGAGCTGATCCATTCGCCGCCCGACTTGATGACGTCCTTGGCGCGGTCGGTGATCTGCATCGTCCCGTCGGGGTGGAGGCAGGCGACGTCGCCTGTGTCGAACCAGTTATCGGCGTCGACCACGTCATGGTCCTCGGCGAAATAACGGCGGATGACCCACGGCCCGCGCACCTGCAGGCTGCCCGAGCTCTTGCCATCGCGCGGCAGCACCTCGCCGTCGTCACCGACGACGCGCAGCTCGACCCCGAACGGCACCCGGCCCTGGCGCAATATGTAGGCGACCTGCTGCTCGTCGCTGAGGCCGTCCCAGCCCGCCTGGGGCGCGCCAAGCGTGCCGATCGGCGAGGTCTCGGTCATGCCCCAGGCGTGGCCGACGGCGATGCCCTTGGCGCGGAACCATTCAACCATCGCCCGCGGCGCGGCCGAGCCGCCGATGGTGACCATTTTAAGGGCGCCAAGCTCTTCGCCGGTCGCCTCGATATGGGCGATCATGCCGAGCCACACCGTCGGCACCCCGGCCGACTGGGTGACCTGTTCGTCGCGGAACAATTTGCATAGCCGGTCGGGGCGGTAATCGGCCGACAGGATCAGCTTGGCCCCGGTCATCGGCGCCGCCCACGGCAGGCCCCAGGCGTTGGCGTGGAACATCGGCACGATCGGCAGCGCCACCGCCTGCGCCGACAGGTTGAATACGTCGGGGGCGATCTCGGCCATGGCATGGAGCATGGTCGAGCGATGCTCGTAGAGGACGCCCTTGGGATTGCCGGTGGTGCCGCTGGTGTAGCACAGGCCGCACGGGTCGCGCTCGTCGCCCTCGACCCAGGCGTAATCGCCGTCGTGCGGCGCTATCCAGTCGGCGAAGGACGGGTCGGGACCCTGAACGCCGGCGGGCGGGTCGAAGCAGATATAATGCGCGATCGTCGGCCAGCGCGGCTTGAGCCGCTCGACCACCGCCGCGAAGGCATGGTCGTAGAGCAATACGCGGTCGCCGGCGTGGGTCGCGATATAGGCCAATTGGTCGTCGAACAGTCGCGGGTTGATGGTGTGGAGCACCCCGCCCATGCCGATCGCCCCGTACCAGGCGGTCAAATGCGCCGCATGGTTCATCGCCAGGGTCGCGACGCGGTCGCCCGGACCGACGCCGAGCGCCTCTAGCGCCTGGGCCATCCGCCGGGCATCGCGGGCGACGCTTCGCCAGTTGGTGCGGGTGATCGATCCGTCGGCCCAGGCGGTGACGATTTCGCTGTCGCCATGCTCGCGTTCGGCATGATCGACCAGGCGCATCAGCCGTAGCGGCCAATCCTGCATCGCCCCCAGCCGGTCCATGACGCCCACTCCCCCCGAAGCAAGGCGGCAGTGTCGTCTCAAATGGCGTCCGGCACAAGAGGGGCGCAGGCGCTCCGCGGTCGGCCTAGAACGGCAGCTTGAGCCCTGGCGGAAGGGCAAGGCCCGCAGACATTTTCTGCATCTCGCTGTTGGCGGCGACGTCAGCCTTGGCGCGGGCGTCGTTGATCGCGGCGGCGACGAGGTCTTCGAGCATCGCCTTGTCGGCCGGGACGATCAGGCTGTCGTCGATGGTGACGGCAAGGATGCGGCCCTTGGCGGTGGCGCGGATCCTGACCAATCCGCCGCCGGCGGCGCCTTCGACCTCGACATGCTCGAGATTGTCCTGGGCTTTCTGCAGCTCGGCCTGGGCGGCCTGCGCCATCTGCATGATTTCATCGAGGCTGGGCATCGCTGGCGCTTCCTTCCGGGGTGACATCTTCGAGAACGGCATCGGGAAAGGCGGCGAGCAGGTCGCGCACCCCCGGCTCGTCGAGTACCGCGGCGCGCACCTGTTGCTCGGCGATCTCGTCCTGCTGGTGGAGCGACGGCTCGCCCGCTTCGTCGGTCAGGCGCACCGCCCAATTGCTCCCGGTGACGGCCTTGGCGGCGGCGCTGAGGTCGCGAACGAAATCCGGGCCGAGCGGTTTGAGCGGCTTGAGCGTCACGTCGCCAGGGGCGAAGCGAACCAGGCCGACGTGGCTCTTCAGCTGAACCGCGAGCAATTGCTTGCCGCCGCGTTCGACCGCCTCGACCAGCGCGGCGAAGCTGTCGAGACTAGCGGCGTGCGCGGCGCCCCCCTTGGCCGCGCTAGCCGGCGCCGAGGCGACCCCCTCCCCGCTCGCCAGTCGCTTCAAAATCGCACCCGGATCGGGCAATTCGGCGGCGTGGATCAGCCGCAGCAAGGCCATTGTCGCCGCTTCATGCGGGTCGGGCGCGATGGCAACGTCGCCAAGGCCCTTGAGCAGCAATTGCCACAGGCGATGAAGCTGACCCCACGACAGCCGCGCGGCGAGGCCGGCGGCGGCTTCGCGCTGTTCGGCGGAGTGCAGCAGATCGGCGGCGGCGCCGGCCTTGGCGCGGGTCACGGCGTGGAGCGATTCCATCAGCCCGCGCAACAACGCGGCCGGATCGACCCCCAGGCTATGGGCCTCGTCGAGCTGGCTCAATGTCTCGGCCGCGTCGCCGCTGAGCACCGCCTCGAGCATCCGGCGGATGCGCCCGCGGTCGGCAAGGCCGAGCATGTCGCGCACCGCGGCAGCCTCGACCCGGCCCTCACCGTGGGCGATCGCCTGGTCGAGCAGCGACAGACCGTCGCGGGCCGAGCCTTCGGCGGCGCGGGCGATGACCTGCAGCGCTTCCTCCTCGACCTCGACCCCTTCGGCTTCGGCGACGCGGGCAAAATGCTTGACCAGCAACTCGGCCGGGATGCGCCGCAGGTCGAACCGCTGGCAGCGCGACAGCACCGTGACCGGCACCTTGGCCACTTCGGTGGTCGCGAACAGGAACTTCACATGTTCGGGCGGCTCCTCAAGAGTCTTGAGCAAAGCATTGAAAGAGCTGTTCGAAAGCATGTGAACTTCGTCAATGATGTAAATCTTGAATCGAGCAGATGTGGTCGAATACATCACGCCATCGAGAAGCTCGCGCATCTGCTCGACTTTGGTGTTCGACGCGGCATCCAATTCCAAAACATCAATGAACCGACCTTCCGCGATGGCGACGCAGGGCTCGCAGACCCCGCATGGCTCAATTGTCGGATGTTTCTGCTGTCCGTCCGGCCCGATGCAGTTGAGCGCCTTGGCGATCAGCCGCGCGGTCGAGGTCTTGCCGACCCCGCGCACCCCGGTCAGCAGGAAGGCATGGGCGATGCGGTCGCGGGCGATGGCATTGCCCAGCGTCGTCACCATCGCGTCCTGCCCGATCAGCTCGGCGAAGGTCTGCGGGCGGTATTTGCGGGCCAGCACGCGGTACGGCGACGCTGGCGCGGCTTTGGGCGCCGCTTCGGGCAGGTCCAGGCCGAGGCCGGGCTCGTCGTGGGGGTCGGGGGAATCGGACATCAGCCCCTGTTTAGGAGTGAGCGGCGCGCTTGTCGAAGCGAGAAAGGTGGAAGCCGACGACCCGGGGCCAAATCGTTGTGGCTGCTTCCTTCCGGATCTGACCAGGTTGGCGACGGCTCCGTCCGCCGACTTCCGGGGGCGCATATGGGGAAGTTCGGCGGCCCGATCAAGCCGCTGCGAGACCGGGCCGGGACGACTTCAGACGCGCTTGGTCACCCTGACCGTGCGGCACACCTTGACCCGGTGATGGTTGCGCCAGGTGCGATGGCAGCTGCGGTGACGGTGAGTGACGACCGCGCGATGCTCCACGGGTTTGGTCACCGTGACGTTGCGATGGACGGTGGTGGTCTTGACCACGGTGTGGGTGGTGTTCGCTACCTGGGCGGCGGCGGGCGACGCCGCCAGTGCGGCGGCGGCGGCCAGAACGAAGGTCAGGCTGACTTTCATGATTTGCTCTCCTCGGACTCGATGGGGGTCCAAGGGCAAAATGTTCGAGCAGGCTGAGTGGTTGCGTCCGCGGCTAGCGGTCGAGGTTGTAGGCCGCGCCCGGCATCCGCACCGTCAGCGTGTCGAGCTCCTCGCTCAGCACCAGCTGGCACGCCAGGCGCGAAGTGCGGGTGACGTGGGCGGCGAGGTCGAGCAGATCGTCCTCCTCCTCGCTGGCCGGCGGCAGACGGTCGAAATCTTCGGCGGCGACGATGACGTGGCAGGTCGAGCAGGCCATCGCCCCCTCGCACGCACCCTCGAGCGGCTGGCTATGGGCCTGGGCGAGATCGAGCAGGACGGTGCCCGGCGCGGCGTCCACCTCGCGGTCGAGGGTGCCGTCGGGCTTGCAGAAGCGCACCCGGGTCATGCCGGCAACACCGCCTGCGCCGCGGCGGCGGCGGTCAGCATCTCGCACGCCATGCGGATCTCGCCGGTGGTGGTGAAACGGCCGAAGCCGAGGCGGATCGAGGCGCGCGCCTGGCGGTCGCTCAACCCCAGGGCGCGCAGGACATGGCTCGGCCGCCCCGATCCCGAGGCGCAGGCCGATCCCAGCGCGAACGCGATGTCGCGGCAGTCGGACAGCAGCCGCGCCGCATCGAGCCCGTCGCGGCGCAGGTTGAGGTTGCCGAGATAGCGATGGGTTGCGCTGCCGTTGAGGATCCAGCCATCGCCCAGCGCGGCCAGCGCGATCTTCGACAGCGAGCGGACATGGGAACGGTCGGCATGGGCGCGGTCGGCGGCGACGCGCGCGGCCTCGCCAAAGCCGACGCACAAAGCCGGCGACAGCGTGCCCGAGCGCAGCCCCTGCTCCTGCCCCCCGCCGTGGAGCAACGGCGCGGGCTCGGCCCCCTCGCGCATCCACAGCGCCCCGACACCCTTGGGGCCATGGATCTTGTGCGCCGACACGGCGACGAGATCGCATTCGCGGGGGATGGCGACGCGCCCCAACCCCTGCACCGCGTCGCACAGCAACGGCGCGCCGGCGGCATGAGCCAGGCTGGCAAGTTCGGCGACCGGCTGGATCACGCCGATCTCGTTGTTGACCAGCATCGCCGCGACCAGCGCGGTGTTTTCGTCGATTGCCGCTTTGGCCGCGGCGAGGTCGACGAGGCCATCGCCGCTCACCGGCAGCCGCACCACCTCGACCCCCTGCCCTTCGAGCCATTGGGCGCTGTCGAGGACGGCGGCATGTTCGGTGGCGATGGTCACCAGCTTGCGCCGGTCGGAGCGTTCGAGGGTGCCTTTGATCGCCCAGTTCAAGGCTTCGGTCGCGCCCGCGGTGAACGCCAGCCTGCCGCCAGAGAGCCCGATCGAGTCGCTCAACCGCTGCCGTGCCACTTCGATCGCCGCCGCCGCTTCCCGGCCGGCGCGCGACGGGGAATGGGGATTGGCAAACTTTTGCGCGATCCACGGCCGCATGGCCTGCGCCACTTCGGGCGCGAGCGGGGTGGTCGCCTGATAATCGAGGTAGATCATACGGCGCGTTGCGCCCGCTCGGCGATCCGCCGCCATTCGGCGAGGAAGGCGTCAACCTCGGCCTCGCTGGTCGACGGACCGAAGCTGATGCGCAGGAAGCCGCCGGCGATGTCTGGCGCGATCTGCATCGCGGCCATCACCGCGCTGGCCTTCATCTTGCCCGACGAGCAAGCGCTGCCGGCCGACACGGCGATGCCGGCAAGGTCGAACTGGACGAGCAAGGCGGCGTTGCTGGCGCCGGGCAGCGCGACCGCGCCGATGGTGGCAACGCGCGGCGCGTCCTCGCCGATGACGACGCCGCCAGCAGCCCTTACGCCGTCGTCGAGGCGGGCGCGCAGGCCGCCAAGGCGATTCATGTCGTAAGGCTTTGCGGCCAGCGCCTCCGCGAAGGCCAGCGCGGCGGGCATGTCCTGGGTGCCGCGGCGGTAACCCTTCTCCTGCCCGCCGACCGGCGCCAGCGTGGCGAGATCGCGCACCAGCAGCGCGCCGATCCCGGGCGGGCCGCCGAGCTTGTGCGCCGACAAGGCGATGAAGTCGGCGTCGGGCAGCGGCGCTTTCGAGGCGCTCTGGGCGCAATCGGCGAGCAGCAGCGATCCCGCCGCGCGGACGGTGGCGGCGATGCGGTCAAGCGGCTGGACGATGCCGGTCTCGTTGTTGACCGCCTGGATCGCGACCAGCGCCGGCCCCTGCCCCAGCAGCGACTCGAGCGCCGCCTCGTCGATCAGGCCGTCGCGGCCGACCGGGATCGCGGTCGAACGCTCGCCCATCGCATAAGGGACGATGGCATGTTCGGTTGCGCCATGCGCCCGGCCCGGAACCAGCGCCCGCGCGGCGGCGATCTCGATCGCTTCGGACGCGCCCGAGGTGAAGATGACGTCATGGCGCCAGCCGAGTGCCGCTTTCAGCGTCTCGCGCGCTTCCTCCAGCAGGGCGCGGGCGGCGCGGCCCTCGCCGTGCGGCGAACTGGGGTTGGCCCAGGCGGCAACACCTTGCGCCAGGGCTGCTTGCGCTTCGGGCAGCACGGCGGTGGTGGCGGCATGATCGAGATAGATGCGGGACATGGGAAAGCGTTGATCCTCAAGATTGCCAGAGCAAGCGCCAGCCCTATATAGGACCCGCCGTCGCGGCGCACCTGCCCCGCGCATCCCTTTTTGTCAGCCCAAGCGAGCGCCCAGCCCATGCCCGAAGTCATTTTCCCCGGACCCGAAGGCCGACTCGAAGGGCGCTTCCACCCCGGTCCGCGGCCGCGCGCGCCAGTGGCGGTCATCCTCCACAGCCATCCTCAGGCCGGCGGCACGATGAACAACAAGATCGTGCAATTGCTCTACAAGGACTTCGTCCGCCGCGGCTTTGCCGTGCTGCGGTTCAATTTCCGTGGCGTCGGCAAGAGCCAGGGCACGTTCGACAATGGCATTGGCGAATTGTCCGACGCCGCCTCGGCGCTCGACTGGGTCCAGCAGATCCATCCCGAAGCCGAAGTAACCTGGGTCGCCGGCGTCAGTTTCGGCGCCTGGATCGGCATGCAATTGCTGATGCGCCGCCCGGAAATCCGCGGCTTCATCTCGATCGCGCCGCCGGCCAACATGTACGACTTCAGCTTCCTTGCCCCGTGCCCCGCCTCGGGCATCATCATCCAGGGCGAGGGCGACGAGGTCGTGACCCCGATCGCGGTTCAGAAGCTGGTCGAGAAACTGCGCACCCAGCGCCACATCACCATCCATCACGACACCATCCCGCACGCCAACCACTTCTTCGCCAACGAACTCGATCTGCTGATGAAGAGCGTCGACGATTATCTCGACATGCGGCTCGACCCGAGCTGTCCGATCCGGTGAATTAGAGAGTCCAGATCAGCACGTTGCCGACCAGCACCGCGGCGGCGGCGATCATCAGCAGGCCGCGCTTGCGCTCCATTGGCCGGGACAGCAGCTTGATCCCGAATATTGCCAGCAGCGCTGCGGCGATCATCGCCAGGGCCAGCGCCGCCGCAGAAAATGTAGCCAAATCGCGACTCCCTTTCAGAAAAACTTAACCTGGTTAGTCTCATATCCTTGGCCATGACCAGCATGGATCAGCAACAGCGACGGCTCGAAGAAGCGTTCGAACGCATCGAGGAGACGATCCTGCCGTGCATTTCGATGATGCTCGACACATTGCTCGATGCCTCGGCCAATCTCGACCAGTTCGACCCCAAGGCGCTTGCGGCCGAGCTTCAGACGCTTGCCGCCGAACTCGAAGAACTGACCCGCGCGGTCGAGCGCAGCTCGCCGTCGCAAATGTCGCCGGGCGAGTATCGCACCGTCGCCTAGCCGACCAGCCGGGCGTGCAGCGCCGGCTCGATATTCCCGCCCGACAGGATCGCCACCGTATCCCCGCCGATGGGCGACTTCCCCGCAAGGATTGCCGCCAGCGCCGCCGCGCCGCCGGGTTCGACCATCAGCCGATGTTCGGTCCACGCCCACCGCACCGCCGCCGTCACCTCGGCGTCGCTGACCCTGAGCGCCGTGGCGTCGCGCAAAACGGCGAACGTCAGTGGCGACACGCGCGGCGTCTGCAGTGCATCGCACAGCGTCGGCGGCGCATCCGCGCCTACCGGGACGATCGCCCCGCCCCGCAATGACCGTCCCATATCGTCCCACCCGTCGGGCTCGACGAGGGTGATGGCCGCTTCGGGACAGGCCAGCGCCAGCCCGGCGGCGAGCCCGCCGCCGCCGCACGGCGTGACGATCCGCTCCGGCGGGCGGCCGAGTTGCGCGACGATCTCCAGCCCGACCGTGCCCTGACCGGCGATGACGTCGGGATCGTCGAAGCTCGGCACCACGATCGACCCCCGTTCCGCCGCCAGCGCCGCCGCTATGGCCTCGCGGCTCTCCGTCCGACGGTCGTAGAAAATAACCTCCGCGCCCTCGGCCCGGGTTCCCGCGATCTTCAGCTGGGGCGCGTCGGACGGCATGACGATGGTCGCGGCAATATTCAGGCGCTTGGCGGCGATGGCCACCCCTTGCGCGTGATTGCCCGACGAGAATGCGACCACGCCCCGCGCCCGCTCCTCGGCGCTCATCCGCAGCAGGCGGTTGCTCGCGCCGCGCAGCTTGAACGCGCCGCCGGTCTGCAGGCACTCGCATTTGAGCCACAACGCCCGCCCGCCGATCCGCGCCGCGATCAGCGGCGTCTCGACGACGACCCCGGCAAGGCGCGCCGCCGCCTCTACGACGGCCTGACGATCGAGCTTGGATTCGTCCATCAACTCCTTGACCTCCTTGGATTTTCGCTGAGACGAGGCTGACGGCCGATGGATCACCTGGGCGCCCGCGCCGCGGGGTCCAAAAAATCTTTACATGGGGGTCAGCAATCCATATATCGCGCTCCGCTGCCCCATGGGGACTTCCAATAACCGCAAGGCAGCCTTGTCGAAACTACCACCTTTGGAGGTCCCTTGAATTGCACAAGCATCATCGCGCGCTGGGGCTAGCGAAAGCCCCGAACGGCAGTTCCGCTGCCGCGATCGCCAAGAGCCGTCCGGTGCAGCCGGTGACGCTCCTTCGTCCGCACGCCGCCCAGCGCGCCGCCCGCTTCTTCACTCGGAAGTTTCCGGGCAAGTCGCTCTATGCGGTCAAGGCCAATCCGTCGCCGGCGTTGCTCGACATCCTGTGGGATGCGGGGGTGACCCATTATGACGTCGCCTCGCTCGGCGAAGTGCGGCTGGTGGCTGAGACGCTGCCCAACGCGACCTTGTGCTTCATGCACCCGGTCAAGGCCGAGGAAGCCATCGCCGAGGCCTATTTCACCCACAAGGTGAAGACCTTCAGCCTCGACACGATGGAGGAGCTCGACAAGATCGTCCGCGCCACCGCCGCCGCCGACGGCACCGCCGCGACCGATTTGAACCTGCTGGTCCGCCTGCGCGTCTCGTCCGACCATGCCAAGCTCAGCCTCGCCGCCAAGTTCGGCGCCGAACCGCACGAGGTGAAACCGTTGCTCCAGGCGGCGCGCCAGGCGTCCGACGCGCTCGGCATCTGCTTCCACGTCGGCAGCCAGGCAATGAGCCCGGCCGCCTATGGCGAAGCGATGAGCCGGGTTCGCGACGCCATCGTCGAGGCCGCGGTGACGGTCGACATCGTCGACGTCGGCGGCGGCTTTCCCAGCTGGTATCCGGGCATGGAGCCGCCCCCGCTCGAAAATTACTTCGAGGTCATCCACAACGCCTTCGAGGCGCTGCCGATTTCCTACTCCGCCGAATTGTGGTGCGAGCCCGGCCGCGCCTTGTGCGCCGAATATGCCAGCGTGCTGGTGCGTGTCGAAAAGCGCCGCGGCCATGAGCTGTACATCAACGACGGCGCGTACGGCGCTTTGTTCGACGCCGCGCACCTCGGCTGGCGCTATCCGGTCAAGCTGGTGCGCGATACCGATTCGACCGTCCGCGACGCCGCGTTCAGCTTCTACGGCCCAACCTGCGACGACCTCGACCATATGGCCGGCCCGTTCGACCTGCCCGCCGACGTCAAGGCCGACGATTATATCGAGGTCGGGATGCTCGGCGCCTACGGCTGCGCGATGCGCACCGGCTTCAACGGTTTCGGGGTTGAAGACCGGGTGATCGTCGACGACGAGCCGATGGCCTCGCTCTATGGAGCGGTCGAAGCGCCGAGGCGTTCCAACGTCGTCACGCTATAGATTCCTCCCCTTCCGCAAGCGGGAGGGATTGAGGGCTGGGCCTGTCCAATCCCTCGGCGTACCCCATTCCCACCCCTAACCCCTCCCGCCAGCGGGAGGGGAATGGAGATTTGAATGACCACTGAAACGCTGATCGAACCCAAGATCAACGACAAGCGCAAAGCCGAATTGCTGTCGAGCGAAGTCGAGCATATCGACATCACCAGCTTCGACGCGCGCCCGATCGTCGAGGCGATGGGCAAGATGAGCTTCACCAGCCGCGACCTCGCCCGCGCCACCGACCTCTACAACCAGATGCTGGCCGACCCCGATTGCGCCGTCATCCTGGTCATCGCCGGGTCGACCTCGGCCGGCGGCTGCATGGATCTCTACGCCGAGCTGGTCCGCTCCAACATGGTCGATGCGATCGTCGCCACGGGCGCGGCCATCGTCGATATGGATTTCTTCGAAGGTCTTGGCCACAAGCACTATCAAGCGCTT
>JANLQS010000100.1:0-7148 GCA_031367995.1 Sphingomonas sp. | reverse complement strand
CGCGCCGGTTTACGCGATCCCGACAAGCCGATCGGCAATTATCTGTTCTCGGGACCGACCGGTGTCGGCAAGACCGAGGTCGCACGCCAGCTCGCTTCGGTCATGGGCATCCCGTTGCAGCGGTTCGACATGAGCGAATATATGGAGCGCCACTCGGTCAGCCGCCTGATCGGCGCGCCGCCGGGCTATGTCGGCTACGATCAGGGCGGGCTGCTGACGGACGCGATCGACCAGCAGCCGCATTCCGTCCTGCTGCTCGACGAAATCGAGAAAGCCCACCCCGACCTGTTCAACATCCTGTTGCAGGTGATGGACAACGGCAAGTTGACCGATCATCACGGCAAGACCGTAGATTTCCGCAACACCATTCTCATCATGACCACCAATGCCGGCGCCGCCGACATGGCGCGCGAGGGCATTGGGTTCGGGGCGTTGAGCCGCGAAGACGTCCAGGAAGATGCGATCAAGAAGATGTTCACGCCCGAATTCCGCAACCGCCTCGATGCGGTGGTGCCGTTCGGATACCTTCCCCCGGCGGTAGTCGCGCGGGTCGTCGACAAGTTCATCCTGCAGATGGAAATGCAGCTCGCCGACCGCGGCGTCCATATCCAGCTCGACGATGACGCGCGCGAGTGGCTGACGACCAAGGGCTACGACAAATTGAACGGCGCGCGGCCGATGGGCCGCCTGATGCAGGAGAAGATCAAGCAGCCGCTGGCCGAGGAATTGCTGTTCGGCAAATTGGTCAACGGCGGCGAGGTCAAGGTTCGCATCAAGGACAATGCGCCCTCGTTCGAGGTGACCCCCGCGGCGCCCAAGCCAGGCAAGGTCAAGCCCAAGGCAGACAAGGCCAGGGCCGACAAGCCTGCCGGACGCGGCAAGAAGAGCGAAGCGACCGAATAAAGGGCCGGGTTGACGGGTGCGGGCGGCGGGTCTCTAGTTCGCCGCCCTGCCCAACCTCCGGAGGCCCGCTTATGCGCCATTTCTTGACCCTGGCATTGCTGGACAGAAGCGCGCGCGGTTGATGGCGGCGGAGGATCGGGCAGCCAGCGATTGGCAGCCGTGGGCGGTGCTGGCGCTACTTGGCGCCGCGACCACTGCGTTGGTGCTGGTTCCGCATGGCGACCGCACCGCGCTGGCCAAGCGAACGGTGGGATCGGGCGAGCCGCTCACCGCCGAACAGCGTTCGGTCGAATTTCGCACCGCCGACCTGGCGATTGAAATCTTCCCCAATCGCCGCGCCATCGCCGGCAAGGCGGTGCTTGGCTTCGCCGTGCAAAAGCCGATCGCGAAAATCCAGTTCGACCTCGATCCCGAATTGCCGATTCGCGCCATCGCCGCCGACGGCCGGACCCTCGACGCCAAGGCGTGGCGCAACGACGGCGGGCTGGTCACCGTCGACCTGCCGGCGGCCAAGCGCGTGGGCGACAGCCTGTCATTGACGGTCGATTATGCCGGGCGCCCGCACGTCGCCAAGCGCGCGCCGTGGGACGGCGGCTTCGTGTGGTCGCGGACCAAGGACGGCAAGCCGTGGATCGCTACTGCCGTCGAAGGTGAGGGCTGCGACCTGTTTTGGCCGTGCTTCGACAATAGCCTGGTCGAGGTCGGCCAGGTCGATCTGCACATCACCGTGCCGAAAGGCTTGAGCGCGCCGTCCAACGGCCGCTTGCTCAGCGTGACCGAGGCCAGCGACGGGCGGCGCACGTTCAACTGGCGGACGCGCAACCCGAACAATTACGCCATCGCCCTCAACGTCGCGCCCTACAAGGAACTGGCGGCGGTCCACCGCAGCCGCTTCGGCAACCTCATTCCGATCAAATACTGGTATTTGCCGGGTGAAGACGACAAGGCCAAAGCGCTGTTCGCCGAATTCGGCCCGACCCTCGACACGTTTGAATCGCTCGTCGGCCCCTACCCGTTCGGCGACGAGAAACTGGGCGTGGTCGAGACCCCGCACCTCGGCATGGAGCACCAGACGATCAACGCCTACGGCAATGCCTACAAGCCGGCGCCCGAGGGCTACGACTGGCTGTTCAACCATGAGTTCAGCCACGAATGGTTCGGCAACCAGATGACCAACCGCGACTGGGACGACATGTGGCTGCACGAGGGTTTCGGCACCTACATGCAGCCGCTCTACCTGCAGCAGCGCGGCGGCCAGATGCTGTACGACGCGGCGATGTTCAAACAGCGCCAGACGATCGCCAACGCGCATCCCGTGGTGTCGGGTAGGCATCAGTTGGAAGAGCAGGTCTACAAGCCGGAAACCGGTCCTGGCGGCGATATCTACGTCAAAGGCAGCTGGGTCTTGCACACGCTGCGCGGCCTGATCGGCGACCAGGCGTTCTTCCGCTCGCTCAGGCGGCTGGTCTATGGACGGGTCGATCCCGCTCCGGGCAATTTCACGCCGCGCTTCGGATCGACCAACGAATTCGTCGCCATCGCCAGCCAGGAATCGGGCCGCGACCTGCGCTGGTTCTTCAACGCTTATCTGCGCCATGTCCGCCTGCCCAAGTTGGTCGAGACGCGGCAGGGCCAGACCCTGTCGTTGCAGTGGCAGACGCCTGGCGGCATTCCGTTTCCGATGCCGGTGGACGTCCGGATCGACGGAAAGACCATGACGGTGCCGATGGACAAGGGCCGCGGGTCGGTTGGCCTGCCGACCGCCACCAGCACCTGGACGGTCGACCCGGACAACAAATTGCTGCGCCAGTCGGACGCGATCGACCGCTTCCGCGACTGGACCGCGGCGCAGAAGAAAAAAGCATAGGAAACGCGATCATGGCGCTGAAATTCTACACCAACCCGCAATCGCGCGGCGCGACGGTTCGGTGGATGCTCGAGGAGGTCGGCGAGCCCTACGACACCGAAATCCTGACCTATGGCGGGACGATGAAGGCCGAGTCCTATCTGGCGATCAACCCGATGGGCAAGGTCCCGGCGATCGTCCACGACGGCAAGGTGGTGACCGAAGTCGCGGCGATCTGCTGCTACCTCGCCGACGCCTTCCCCCAGGCCGGCCTGGCACCCGACCTCGGCGACCGCGCCGACTATTACCGTTGGATCTTCTTTACCTCGGGGCCGGTCGAAGCGGCCTTCAGCAACAAGGCCGCGGGGTTCGAAATTCCGCCCGAACGGGCAATGATGTTCGGTTATGGCAGTTATGACGCGGCTATCGCCAACCTCGAAAAAGGCCTGACCGGTCGCGACTATATCGCCGCCGGCCGCTTCACCGCCGCCGATTTGTTCGTCGGCGCGATGGTCGGTTTCATGCTGCAGTTCAACCTGCTCGAGCCCAGGCCGGTGTTCACCGATTATGCGGCGCGGATGTCTGACCGCCCGGCCTACCGCCGCGCCAAGGAGATCGACGCCGCGCTCATCGCCGAAGCGGAGGGTGCCAACGCCTAATAAAAAGGCCCGGCGGATCGCTCCGCCGGGCCCTCTAGGTCAGTTGGCGCTTAGTCTAACGGCGTGATCGCCTAACGGCGATCACCCATGAAGCTCAGCATGAACTGGAACATGTTGATGAAGTCGAGGTAGAGCGTCAGCGCGCCCATCACCACCGACTTGCCCAGCATGTCCGTCCCCGCGACATAGGCATACATCGATTTCAGCTTCTGCGTGTCATAGGCGGTCAGGCCGGCGAACAGCAGCACGCCGATCGCGCTGATCAGGAACGCCATCGCGGTCGATTGCATGAACATGTTGATCAGCATCGCCACCAGCAGCCCGACCACGCCCATGATCAGGAACGTGCCGATCCCCGACAAATCCTTCTTGGTGGTGTAGCCGAAAAGGCTCAGCCCCATGAAGCCGGCGGTGACCGCGAAGAAGGTCTGCGCGATCGAGGTGCCGGTATAGACCAGGAAGATGGCCGACATTGACAGGCCCATCGCGATCGCGAAGCCCCAGAACAGGGCTTGGATCGTCGAGGTCTTCATCCGGTTGACGCCGAAGCTCATCGCGAACACGAAGCCCAAAGGCGCGAAAATGATCAACCAGCGCAACGGCGTGGTCAGCACCTGCGCCGCCATCCCGCTCGACGCGAACGCCAGCGCGACGATGCCGGTCAGCAGCACCCCCGACGCCATGTAATTGTAGATTTTGAGCATGTAGGACCGAAGCCCCGCGTCGCGGGCGACTTGCGGTACGCCGACGGCAATCGCCGGGTCCACGCTTCTCGTGCGCGGGTCGAACTGGTTCTGCATTTCGTCTCCTTTGCGCGGGCAAGAGGCCCTCACCTGTCGACATATCGGTGTTTCCCGAGGGCACTTCAAGGAAAACCGGTCGCCTGTTCGACGAGCGGCGGCTAGCCTGCGGGCTATGCACCGCCTGTTCGTCGCCCTCAAACCCCCCGCCGCCATGCGCGCAGCGTGCCTCGCGGCGATGGCAGACGGGCCGCCAGGCTGGGCGTGGCAGAACGAGGAGCAGCTCCACGTCACGCTGCGCTTCATCGGCGAGGTCGATCGACCGATGGCGGAGGACATTGCCGCGGCGCTGGGCACAATCCGGGCGCCGCCCGTCGAGATGGCGCTGGCCGGGGCAGGCTGGTTCGACCAGGGGCCGCGCGGCGCCTTGTTCGTCCGGGTCGCCCCGGCGCAACCGCTGGCGGCGCTCCACGCCAAGGTCGACCGGAAGCTCGTCAGCCTTGGCCTGGAGCCCGAGCGGCGCGCCTATTTGCCGCACATCACCCTCGCCCGCCGGCGGCGCGGCGCGGCCGATCCGGGCGACTGGCTGGCGCGCCACGCCGGCCTCGAAGGCGCGCGCGGCGAGGTCGACAGGTTGATCCTGTTCGAAAGCCGGCTTGGTCGCCACGGACCAGCTTATGAGGCGGTCGCCGCTTACCCGCTGGGCAGCGCTTGATCGAGGGACGGGGAAACCCATCTAGGGACAGGCGTTCACCTGATTGCGGCCTCTTGCCGCGCGCGAACAAATATGGAACAAACGGCTTCATGCTGACCCACATCCAGAAGCGTCGGTGTACCGAGTGCTGACTCATATTTCCGTCCGCGGCGCGCGCGAGCATAATCTCAAAGGCGTGTCGGTCGATATCCCGCGCGAGAGCCTGACGGTCATCACGGGTCTGTCGGGGTCGGGCAAATCGAGCCTGGCGTTCGACACCATTTATGCCGAAGGCCAGCGCCGCTACGTCGAGAGCTTGTCGGCCTACGCGCGCCAGTTCCTCGAGATGATGCAGAAGCCCGATGTCGAGCATATCGACGGCCTGTCGCCGGCCATCTCGATCGAGCAGAAGACCACGAGCCGCAATCCCCGCTCGACCGTCGCCACGGTCACCGAAATCTACGATTACATGCGATTGCTGTGGGCGCGCGTCGGCGTACCTTACTCGCCCGCCACCGGGCTGCCGATCGAGGCCCAACAAGTGAGCCAGATGGTCGATCGGGTGATGGCGCTGCCCGAGGACTCGCGCCATTTCCTGCTCGCCCCGGTCGTGCGGGGGCGCAAGGGCGAGTATCGCAAGGAATTGGCCGAATGGCAGAAAGCCGGCTTCACCCGCGTCCGTATCGACGGCGAGTTCTACGCCATCGAAGACGCCCCCGCGCTCGACAAGAAGTACAAGCACGACATCGAGGTGGTGGTCGACCGCATCGTCGTCCGCGACGGGATCGAAAGCCGCCTGGCCGACAGCTTCGAGACCGCGCTCAAGCTCGCCGACGGCCTAGCCTTCCTCGATCCGGCCGACGCATCCCCCTCCCGCGAGGCGGAAGGGGAGAAGTCGGGCATGAAGCTCGACTTCGGCGCACCCGGGCGGATCGTCTTCTCCGAGAAATTCGCCTGCCCGGTGTCGGGCTTCACCATCGCCGAGATCGAACCGCGATTGTTCTCGTTCAACGCCCCGCAGGGCGCCTGCCCGGCCTGCGACGGCCTCGGCGAGAAGATGCTGTTCGACGAGGACCTCGTCGTCCCCAACCACGCGCTGTCGATCGCCAAGGGCGCAGTGGTGCCGTGGGCCAAGTCCAACCCGCCATCGCCTTATTACATGCAGGTGCTCGGCAGCCTTGCCCGCGCTTATGATTTCGACCTCGCCACCCCGTGGGGAGAACTGCCGGAGGAGGCGCAGCAGGTCGTCCTGCGCGGCACCCGCGGCCGGCCGGTGACCTTGCGCTTCGTCGACGGGCGCAAGAGCTATGAGGTGAAGAAGCCGTTCGAAGGCGTGCTCGGCAATCTCGAGCGGCGCATGGCATCGACCGAAAGCGCGTGGATGCGCGAGGAGTTGTCGCGCTACCAGGCGAGCCACGCTTGCGAGACCTGCGCCGGCGCCCGGCTCAAGCCCGAAGCGCTCAGCGTCAAGATCGCCGGCGAGGACATCAGTCTTAGCGCCCGACGCTCGGTCGCCGACGCGCTCGGCTGGTTCTCAGGCCTCGAAGAACAGCTCAAGCCGCAGCAACGCGAGATCGCCCATCCGATCCTCAAGGAAATCAACGCCCGCCTGGGCTTCCTCCACAATGTCGGGCTCGATTATCTCAACCTCGACCGCACCAGCGGCACTTTGTCGGGCGGCGAGAGCCAGCGCATCCGCCTCGCCAGCCAGATCGGCTCCGGCCTGTCGGGCGTCCTCTACGTCCTCGACGAGCCCTCGATCGGTCTCCACCAGAAGGACAACGACCGCCTCCTCGAAACCCTCCAGCGGCTCAAATCGCTCGGCAACACCGTGCTGGTGGTCGAGCATGACGAGGATTCGATCCGCTCGGCCGACTACCTCATCGACATGGGCCCCGGCGCCGGGGTCCACGGCGGCGAGGTGGTGTGCGCCGGCACCCTCGCCGACCTCATGGCGTGCAAGGTCAGCTTGACCGCCGATTACCTCTCGGGCCGCCGCTTCATCCCGATGCGCCCGACCCGGCGCAAGGGCAGCGGCAAGAAGCTGACCGTCCACCACGCCAGCGCCAACAATTTGCGCGACATCACCGCCTCGATCCCGCTCGGCACCTTCACCTGCATCACCGGCGTGTCGGGCTCGGGCAAGTCGAGCTTCACCATCGACACGCTCTACGCCGCCGCCGCGCGTCAGCTCAACGGCGCGCGCATCCTCGCCGGCCGGTTCGAACGGATCAGCGGGCTCGAACATCTCGACAAGGTCATCGACATCGACCAGTCGCCGATCGGCCGCACCCCGCGCTCGAACC
>JANLQS010000057.1:0-14987 GCA_031367995.1 Sphingomonas sp. | reverse complement strand
CTGATGCGCGACCTGCCGCTGGCCGCGTCGATCATCGCCGCGACGGTCAAGGCGGTAAGGGTGCCGGTGACGCTCAAGATGCGCATGGGCTGGGATCATTCGAGCCTCAACGCGCCCGAACTGGCGCGCATCGCCGAGGATCTCGGCATCCGCATGATCACCGTCCACGGCCGCACCCGCTGCCAGATGTACAAGGGCTCGGCCGACTGGACCTTCGTGCGCAAGGTCAAGCAGGCAACCCGCCTGCCGGTGATCGTCAACGGCGACATTTGCAGCCGCGAGGACGCGCGCACCGCGCTTCGGCAGTCGGGCGCCGATGGGGTAATGATCGGGCGCGGCGCCTATGGCCGCCCGTGGTTGCTCGGCCAGGTGATGAGCGACCTTGCCGGCGGCGGCGACAAGCCCGAGCCGGACATCGACGAGCAGCTTGACGTCATCCTCGAGCAATATGACGCCATGCAATCGCTCTACGGGACGGTCACCGGGGTCAATCTGGCGCGCAAGCATATCGGCTGGTACACCAAGGGGCTGCCCGGATCGGCCGAGTTCCGCAACCGCGTCAATACGCTCGACGATCCGGCGGCGGTGATTGCCTCGTTGCGCGAATTTTACGCGCCCTGGCTGGCCCGAAGCGCCGCCTGACGATTCGCCGCACACACTGTGTTTTTTATGCAACGCGTCCGTGCTAGGCGGAGTGCCGATGCACGCCCCCCGTTCCGAATCCGAACCGACTGACCGGGCCGACCCGCGCTTGTCGCGGCTGGTCGAGCGGTTCCGGTCCAACGAGCGGTTGTTCACCTATGCGACGTGGGTATGCGGCGCGCTGGTCGTCGCCATGCTGTTGTTCACCGTGTCGGTCCTGCGCCGCGATTCCGCGCCGGGCACCTTGCTGCCGCCGTTGTTGATCGCCTTGCTGCTGATCGCCAATTTGCTGCCGGCGATCGCGCTGATGGTGCTGCTGGCGCGGCAGCTGGCGCGAGCGCGGGCCGAGCGGCGGGGCATCGGCACCGGGCGGCTGCACACGCGGCTAGTGGCGCTGTTCTCGGTCATTGCCGCGGTGCCGACTGTTTTGGTGGCGATCTTTGCCTCGCTTTTGATCCAGTCGGGCCTGGAATTCTGGTTCTCGGACCGCGCCAGGGGAATGCTCGAGAATACCGTCCAGCTCGCCCAGTCGACTTATATTCACGAGGTCAAGCGGGTGAACAATGAGGCGCTAGTGATGTCGGGCGATCTCGCCGGCTATCTCGCCCAGCTGCCGATCGACAGCCAGCAGTTCAAGACCGGTGTCGCCTATCAGGTTTACAGCCGAAGCCTCAACGAAGCAGCGGTGATCCATATCACGCCGACCGGGCAGGTGCAGTCGCTGGTCGTGGTCAATCCCTATGACGGCATGATCGACCCGAGCCAGGTGGCGAGCGGGCTGGCGAAGCTGCGCGCGGGCCAGGTCGGCGAAGTCAAGGCGCCGGGCCGGATCGCCGTGATCGTGCCGATCGCTTATGGACCGCCAAGCTATTTGTTCGTCGCCCGCCAGGTCGATGCCGACTTCAAGGCACAGATCGACCGCGCCGCCGGGGTCCTGACCGACTATCGCGACCTGCTCGCCCGAAGCCGGGACAGCCAATTGCGGTTCAATTTCGCGCTGCTGCTGGGGGCGCTGATCATCGTCGCGCTGGCGATCTTCACCGCGCTGCGCCTGGCCGACCGCCTGCTTCGCCCGGTCGGTGAGCTGGTCGACGCCGCCGGCCGGATCGAGGAAGGCGATTTTTCCGCCCGCGTCCAGGTCGTCCCGCCGGCCGACGAGATCGCGACCCTGGCCACGGCCTTCAATCGCATGACCGGGCGATTGCAGGAGCAGACCGGTGCTCTAATCGCCGCCAATGCCCAGCTCGATACCCGCCGCGCGTTCATCGAGGCTGTGCTGTCGTCGGTCACCGCAGGGGTAATCGCAGTCGACAACGACAAGCGCATCCTGCTCATCAACCGGTCGGCCGAGACGCTGCTTCATCACGACAGCGAGACCCTGGAAGGGCGGACGATCGAAAGCGTTTCGCCCGAACTCGAAGAGTTCATGGCCGGCGAGACGCGCGACGCGACAGTCACGGTCCGCGCCGAAAGCGGCCAGCGGACGCTCGCCGTCAAACGCATGCGCTATGCCGATGGCGGGGTGCTGACGTTTGACGACATCACCGACCAGTTGAGCGACCAGCGGCGCGCCGCCTGGTCGGACATCGCGCGGCGCATCGCCCATGAGATCAAGAACCCCCTGACCCCGATCCAGCTCGCCGCCGAGCGGCTGCAACGGCGCTATGGCGAAGAAATCAAGTCCGACCCCGACACCTTTGCCCGGCTGACCGAAACGATCATCCGCCAGGTCGGCGACCTGCGCCGCATGGTCGATGAATTTTCCAATTTCGCGCGAATGCCAAAGCCGGTGTTCCGCGAGGAGAATATCCACGATATCGCCCGCGCCGCTGTATTTCTCCATGAGGTGGCGCATCCGGGAATCAGCTTCACGCTCGAGCCGTCGGCCGGGCCAATCATGATGGTCTGCGACCGCCGCCAGCTGAGCCAGGCGCTGACCAACGTCGTCAAGAATGCGGTCGAGGCGATCGAGGTCCGCCGCAACCGCGGCGAGCCATCGCCGCAGGGCGACCACATCGACCTCCACCTGCGGCGCGAAGAAGAGCAATTGGTGATCGACCTGTTCGACACCGGGATCGGCCTTCCCGAGGACCGCGAGCGATTGACCGAGCCATATATGACGACCCGTGTGCGCGGCACCGGGCTTGGCCTGGCGATCGTCAAGAAGATCGTCGAGGAGCATCTCGGCGAAATTGCCTTCCTCGACCGCAAGGGCGGCGGCACCCACGTCCGGATCGCCTTCGACGCGGACCGTCTCGCCGCGCTCGAGGGGAAGAGCCAGCCGACCGACGGGGACGAACCGCCCGACGATGAGTTCGATGGAGATGACATGAACGATATGGAGCCCAGCTGATGGCGCTTGAAATCCTGGTCGTCGATGACGAAGCCGACATTCGCGAGCTGGTGTCGGGGGTGCTCGAAGACGAAGGCTATACGGTTCGCACCGCGGCCGACAGCACGACCGCGCTGGAGGCGATCGAGGAGCGGCGGCCGAGCCTGGTGTTGCTCGACGTATGGCTGCAGGGCTCGCGGCTCGACGGGCTGCAACTGCTCGAACAGGTCAAGCGCCGCGACCCGACGCTGCCGGTGATCATGATTTCCGGCCACGGCAACCTCGACACCGCGGTCGCCGCCATTCGCGAGGGCGCGGTCGACTTCATCGAAAAGCCGTTCAAGGCCGACAAATTGCTTCACCTCGTCGCCCGCGCCACCGAGACCGACCGGCTGCGGCGCGAGAATGCCGAGTTGAAGGCGGTGTTCGGCAGCGACGAGACGCTGTCGGGCAATTCGGTCGCCATCAATACGGTTCGCGCGACGCTGAAGCGGGTCTCGCCGACCGGCAGCCGGGTGATGATTACCGGCCCGGCCGGGGTCGGCAAGGAGATCGCCGCGCGCATGATCCACCAGTGGAGTCCCCGCGCCAACGCGCCGTTCATCGTCGTCTCGGCGGCAATGATGAGTCCCGAACGGGTCGAGGAGGAATTGTTCGGCTCCGAGAACGACGGAATCGCGCGGCCAGGGCTGCTCGAACAGGCGCATGGCGGGACGTTGTTCCTTGATGAGATCGCCGACATGCCGATCACCACTCAGGGCAAGATCCTGCGCGTGCTGACCGACCAGAGTTACACGCGGGTCGGCGGGCAGCGCCCGGTCAAGATCGATGTGCGAGTCCTGTCGGCGACATCGCGCAACCTGGCCGACGAGATTGCGGCGGGGCGCTTCCGCGAGGATCTATATTATCGGCTCAACGTCGTGCCGGTGCGCATCCCTTCGCTGCGCGAGCGGCGCGAGGACATCCCCGAACTGGTCATCCATTTCCTCGCCCGCTACGCCGCCGAGCGCCGCGTACCGTCGCCGGACATGTCGCCCGACGCGATGGCCGCGCTCCAGGCGCACGACTGGCCGGGCAATGTCCGCCAGCTGAGGAACATCATCGAACGGACGATGATCATGACGCCCGGCGACCGCGTCGACCGGATCGAGATCGACCTGCTGCCGTCCGAGGTGGTCGACACACAGGGGACGATCAGCGTGTCGAGCACGTCGATGGCGATCATGGGCTCGCCCCTGCGCGAGGCGCGCGAAAGCTTCGAACGCGAATATCTCAAGATCCAGATCCGCCGCTTTTCCGGCAATATATCGCGCACCGCGTCGTTCATCGGCATGGAGCGTTCGGCGCTTCACCGAAAACTCAAGGCACTTGGTCTCGGCGACAAGCGCGAAACCGAGGAATAATCGAAGATATGACTGGCAAGTCACCAACCTTGCAGGATATTTTCCTGAACGAAGTTCGCCGTTCGAAGACTTCGGTGACGATCTTCCTGATCAAGGGCGTCAAACTGAGCGGGATCGTCACCTGGTTCGATCCTTTCTCGTTGCTACTGCGCCGCGACGGCATCGCCCAGTTGATCTACAAACACGCCATCTCGACCATCATGCCGGCGACCGCGCCGGCGCTGGGCGCGGCGGCCGAGGGGCAGGGCAAGGGCAAGCCGGCGTTGCAGGACGTGTTTCTCGCCGCCGCCGAACGGGGAGGGGAGTCGCTGACGCTGTACCTCGTCAACGGCGTGATGCTCGAAGGCAGCGTCGCCGGGCACGATCAATTTTCCTTGCTGCTGGCGAGGGGCGGGCAGGTTCAGCTGATCTACAAGCACGCCGTCTCCACCATCCAGCCGCCCAACCCGCTCGATCTTGGCGGCGGCGAGCATGGCGACGATCCGAGAGACGGCAGCTGAGCCTGTTCGAACGCGGCGACGCAGACGGCATTGCGCGCGGCGAGCGGGCGCTGGTCGTGCTACCCGACCGCGGCGGGGCGCAGGCGATGCGCTCGGCCGAGGCGCGGCTCGACGAAGCCGCCGGCCTGGCCGAGGCGATCGGTATCGAGGTCGTCGCCCGGCGTGCCATGCGCATCCGTACGGTTCGCCCGGCGAGCCTGTTCGGCAAGGGTCAGGCCGAGGAGATCGCCGCGCTGGCCGAGGCCAATGACGCCAGGCTGCTGATCGTCGACACCGCGCTGACCCCGGTCCAACAGAAAACGCTCGAGGAAATGACCAAGTGCAAGGTGATCGACCGCACCGGCCTGATCCTCGAAATTTTCGGCGAGCGTGCCGCCACCGCCGAAGGGCGGATGCAGGTCGAGCTGGCGCACCTCGATTACCAGGCGGGGCGGCTAGTGCGCAGCTGGACCCACCTCGAGCGGCAACGCGGCGGCTTCGGCTTCCTCGGCGGCCCGGGCGAAACCCAGATCGAGGCCGATCGCCGCCTGATTCGCGACCGCATGGCGCGAATCAAGAAGGAGCTTGAGCAGGTCAATCGCACCCGCGGACTCCACCGCGACCGCCGCCAGCGCGCGCCGTGGCCAGTGATCGCGCTGGTCGGTTACACCAATGCCGGCAAGTCGACCCTGTTCAACCGGCTGACGCAGGCCAATGTGATGGCCGAGGACCTGCTGTTCGCGACGCTCGACCCGACCATGCGCGACGTCCGCCTGCCGGGGTTCGACAAAGCGATCTTGTCCGACACCGTCGGGTTCGTGTCGGATTTGCCGACGCAGTTGATCGCGGCGTTCCGGGCGACCCTGGAAGAGGTCGCGTCCGCCGACCTGATCTTGCACGTCCGCGATCTCGCGCATCCCGACAGCGACGCCCAGGCGGCCGATGTCGCCGCCGTGCTCGCCAGCCTCGACCTAGACGAGCCTGACAGTCCGCCGCGGCTCGACGTGTGGAACAAGCTCGACCTGATGGACGCCGACCGTCGCGAGGAGGTGCTGGGTGAAGCGGCGCGACGCGACAATGTCGCCTGCGTGTCGGCGCTCACCGGCTGGGGTACCGAGGAGTTGCGCGAGGCGGTAGCGTCACGGCTCCACGCCGGTGACGAGCAGCGCCGGCTCAAGGTCGCGGCGGCTGACGGCACGCGGCTAGCCTGGCTCCACGCCCGCGGCACGGTGCTCGACCAAAGGATGGAGGGCGAAACCGTCCATCTGGCGGTGCGGCTGAGCCCCGCCAACTGGGCGCGTTACGACGCCCTCTGAGCCTGCTTGTGGGCAACCCACAAAGCTTCCTGCTCGTCCAGGGTCATCGATGCGAAGCCAGGCACTTCCTCGATCGCCCTGAAGCGGGCCTCAAACTTGCGGTTGGCCTTGCGCAGCGCCTCTTCAGGGTCGACCTTGAGATGGCGTGCGAAGTTGGCCAGCGCGAACATGAGGTCGCCGACCTCTTCTTCCAGTTCCGCGGGCGGCGCCGCCTCGATCTCGTCGAGCTCCTCGACGATTTTTGCCTTCGGGCCTGAGATATCGGGCCAGTCGAAGCCGGTGCGCGCGGCACGCTTCTGCAGCTTTACCGCGCGTTCCAACGCGGGCAGGGCGAGCGCCACTCCGGCCAGCGCGCTTCGATCCTCGCGGTCGGCGCGTTCCTCGGCCTTGAGCGCTTCCCAGCCGGGGCTGGCGTCGGCATCGCCGAAGATGTGCGGATGGCGGCGTTCGAGCTTGTCGGCGATGCCGGTCATGACGTCGGTCAGGGTGAACGCGCCGATTTCTTCGGCCATGCGGGCGTGGAACACGACCTGCAGCTGCAGATCGCCCAGTTCATCGACCAGCGCGGCCATGTCGCCATGGGCGATCGCTTCGGCCACTTCATAGGCTTCCTCGATCGTGTAGGGCGCGACCGTCGCGAAACTCTGCACCCGGTCCCATTCGCAGCCATGCTCGGGATCGCGCAGCCGGGCCATGATGGCAACCAGCCGCGCCAGCGCGTCCGATTGGGCTTCATCACGGGACGCTGGAGGACGGGGGGCCTCGATTTCGGCGTTATCCACTGGCAAATCCTAGTATGATAATATGTATTATGTAAAATGTATCTGGCATTTGTCAGGGTTCCATCACCAGCCAGCGCCCCTCGACTCCCCAGCGCTTGAGCGACGACAGATAATTCATCCCCAGCACGTTCATGTCATCGACCTCGACGATATGCAGCCCGACGTCGCGGCGCTCGATCGTCGCGATGTCGAGCGTTTCAGCGCGCGCCGTGGCGACGCGGACGATGCCGTTGCCGGTTCGCACCAGCGGGCCTTGGCCGCTACTGACCGTAACGCCCGCCGCGCGAGCCGCCGCGCGGTTGATGGTGGTCATGGTCGCGCCGCTGTCGACCAGGAAGCGCGTCGGCACACCGTTGATCGCGCCCATGACCCAGAAATGCCCGTCGATCGCCATCGGCACCCGCACCGCGGCCCCGTTTGCCTCGACCACCGGCGCACCGGTGGCTTCGGCCTTCAAGCGCTGGCCGACATAACTCAGATCGTCGCGGAAGCTGAACAGCACGAAGCCGGCGCCGAAGATCGCCACCCAGGCCAGGAACATCGTCAGCATCTTTGCCAACGGCTCGCGGCGGTTGATCAGCGCGCCAAGCACCAGCATCATCGCCATCAGGATATAGAGGCTGCCGAGCATCACGTCGTTGGTCACAGGATGCTCTCCATCGCTTTCACGCGGCTGTTTTTGCGAACAATCGGAAGAAGTTGGCGGTGGTTGTTTCGGCTAATTCCTCAGTCGAAACTCCCCGCAGGCCGGCGACGAAGGCGGCGGTGTCGGCGACGAACGCCGGCTCGCACACCTTGCCGCGATTGGGCACCGGGGCGAGGAACGGCGCGTCGGTTTCGACCAGCAGCCGATCGGCGGGGATGGTTTTCGCCGTCTCCTGGAGCGCGGCGGCGTTCTTGAAGGTGACGATCCCCGACAGCGAGATGGACAGGCCGAGGTCGAGCGCGGTGTCGGCCAGCCGCTGGCTGCCGGTGAAGCAATGGAGCACCGCGCTGACTCCCCCCTTGCCCACTTCGCGGGTCAGAATCTCAGAGGTGTCGTCTTCGGCATCGCGGGTATGGATGATCAGCGGCAGCCCGGTCTCGCGCGCCGCCTCGATATGCGCCGCGAAGCGCTCGCGCTGGGCGGCGCGGTCGGACTTGTCGTAATAATAATCAAGCCCGCATTCGCCGATGGCAACGACGCGCGGGTGGTTGGTCGCCTCGACCAGCGCCGCGGCGCCGAGGTCGGGATGGGCGTCGGCCTCGTGCGGGTGAACCCCGACGCTGGCCCACACGTCGGGTTCGCGCTCCGCCACGGCGATGACGTCGCCCCACTCGGCCTGGCGGGTCGAGATGTTGAGGAAGCCGGTGACATTGCGCGCCCGGGCGGCGGCGAGCACTTCGCTCTGCCGTTCGGCCAGCCCCTCGTAGACCAGGTGGCAATGACTATCGATCAGCCTCATTGGCTTTCGTCCTCGGGCAGCTCGAGGCGGGGGAAAATCGGCGTCGGCGCGGCGATCGGTTGGCCCCCTTCTCCGCTGGCGATGAGGTCGAGCAGGCGGCGGGCCGACGACGGCACGACCGGGGCCACGGCCGTCGCCAGCTGCTTGACCGCCTCGACCAAAGTCCCCAGCACCGCCGCCATCCGCGCTGGGTCGGTCTTCTTGAGCGCCCACGGCGCCTGCGCATCGACATAGGCATTGCCGGCGAACACCGCGCCCATCCACGCTTCCAGACCGGTGGCGAAAGCGAAGCGGTCGAACTGGACGGCAAGCTCTTCGCACGCCGTGTGAACCTGCTTGAGCAGCGCCTTGTCGTCGGGCGCCTCGCCGGGCGGCGGGAGGATTCCGCCCAAATTCTTGAACACTATCGACAGGCTGCGCTGGGCGAGGTTGCCAAAACTATTGGCCAGTTCGGCGTTGCAGCGGGTGACGATCGCCTCGGCGCTATAGCTGCCATCCTGGCCGAAGCTGATCTCGCGCAGCAGGAAGTAACGCAAAGGATCGACCCCGAACCGCTCGGCCAGCGCCATCGGATCGACCACATTGCCGAGCGATTTCGACATTTTCTCGCCGCGCGCGAGGAGGAAGCCGTGGCCGAACACCTGTTTCGGCAGCGGCAGCTTGGCCGACAACAGGAAGGCGGGCCAATAAACGGTGTGGAAGCGGACGATGTCCTTGCCGATCAAATGGACGTCGGCCGGCCAGAAGCGCTCGAATTCACCCTCGCAGTCGGGATAGCCGACCGCGGTCATGTAGGTCGTCAGCGCGTCGACCCAGACGTACATCACATGGCCCGGCGATCCCGGCACCGGCACGCCCCAGTCGAAGCTGGTGCGCGACACGCTGAGGTCGTTCAATCCGCCCTCGACGAAGCGCAGAACCTCGTTGCGGCGGCTGTCGGGCTGGATGAAGCCGGGATGATCGCGGAAATGCGCGAGCAACGGCTCTTGATACTTCGACAGTCGAAAGAACCAGGTTTCCTCGGCGGTCCACTCGACCGGGGTCCCCTGCGGCGACAGTTTTTCGTCCCCCTCCCCGTCGATCAGTTCCTTTTCGTCGTAGAATGCCTCGTCGCGAACCGAATACCAGCCTTCGTAGCGGTCGAGATAGAGGTCGCCGGCCGCCTCCAGCGCCTTCCACAAGGCGATACTGGCGGCGTGATGGCGCTCTTCGGAGGTCCGCACGAACGCATCGTAAGAAATATCAAGAGTATCACACATTGCTTTGAAATAAGCTGACATTTCGTCTGCATATTCGAGCGTATCGCGGTTTTCGGTGCGCGCCGCCTGGACCATCTTGAGGCCATGCTCATCGGTGCCGGTGACCAGCCGCACGTCGCGGCCCTGGGCGCGGCGGAAGCGGGCCATGGCGTCGGCGGCGATTGCTTCATAGGCGTGGCCGATGTGCGGGCGGCCGTTGGGGTAACTGATCGCGGTGGTGATGTAATAGGGGTCGGCCATGGCTGCCGCCCTAGCCGCGCCAGCCTAGCGCTTCAAGGCGATGCCGGCGAGGATGGTGCCGAGCTGGAACACCGTCATCCCCGGATCCATCGTCAGCCGCGGGGCAAGGACGGCGGTCTCGCGCGCCCGGGCATAAGCGTCGAGCGCCTGGCCGCGGCGCGGCTCGGCCAACCCCGGCGCCTCACGGGCGATCAGCGCCGGGACCATGTCGAGGAAGGCGATGTAGCGATCGGCCGCGGCTTTGCCCGACAGTTGCGACGCGAGGGCGGCGCGGCGGGCATTGTCGGGGTCGCCGTCGGTCATGATGGACAGTGCAGCGGTTTCCAACGGGGCGAGATCGAGCGCGGCGGCCTGCACGGCGCGGCCGGCCGAGCCGTTGGCGTATTTGACCAACTGGTTGATTTCAGGCGCATTTCTTTCGGGGAACGACCGTTCGAGCAGTGACGTCATGGCGGCATCGTCAAGCCGCGCGAAATCGAGCCGGCGGCAGCGCGAGCGGATCGTCGGCAACAACCGCCCGGGCGCGTGCGCGACGAGCAGGAACAAGGTGTGCGCCGGCGGCTCCTCGAGCATCTTGAGCAGCGCATTGGCTGCTTCCCGCTCAAGATCGTCGGCGGCATCGACGACGATCACCCGCCACGGGCTGAGCGACCCGGTGACGCTGAGCAGGTCGCCCAGCGCGCGAACCTGCGCCACGCTGATGTTGCGCGACAGCGACCCCGTCTTGGGGTTTTCGAGCCGCTCGAGCAGGCGGTAATCGGGGTGGCTTCCGGCGGCGATCAGGTGCGACACCATGTGATCGGGCGAGACGTCGAGGCCCGCCCCGCCCGGCGGCGGTCCGGCGGCGTCTGCCAAAACCCGCTTGGCGGCGGCGCGGGCGAAGCTGCCCTTGCCCACGCCGCGCGGCCCGGCGAGCAGCCAGGCGTGGTGCAGGCGCCGCGTCGCCCAGGCGGCGAGGAACTGGTCGATCGCCTTCTTCTGGCCCTCGATCATGCGATGAGGTCGCCGAGCGCGTAGAGCAGGCGCGCGGTGACGGTCGCGGCGCTGCCGCTGGCGTCGACCAATTTGACCCGGCCCGGCTCCTTGGCGGCGAGCGCGCGGAAGCCGGCGTCGACCGCGGCGTGATAGCTGGGCGGGCGCGAGCCGATGCGGTCGCCGGGGTGGCCATCGCGCGTTCTGGCGCGAGCGCCGGCCTCGGATTCGTCGAGTTGCAGCACAAGCGTGCGGTCGGGGAGGAAATCGAGGCTGCCGAAGCGGTGAAGATCGCGCACCGCCTCCATCCCAAGTCCGCCGGCCTCGCCCTGATAGGCGAGCGAACTATCGACGAAGCGGTCGCTCAGGACCCACTCGCCGCGCTGGAGCGCCGGGCGGATGGTCTTGTCGATATGATCGGCGCGCGCGGCGGCGAACAGCAACGCTTCGGCGCGCGGGCTCCACCGGCCCTCCTCGCCTTCCAGCAGCAACGCGCGGATGGCTTCGGCGCCGGGGCTGCCGCCGGGCTCGCGGGTGACGAGGACGGTCAGCCCCCTGCCCTCCAGCGCGGCGGCAAGCGCGGCGAGCTGGGTCGACTTGCCGACCCCCTCCCCGCCTTCGAGGCTGATGAAGCGCCCGCGGGCCATGACGTCAGGCCATGCCCAGCACGGATTTGAGGCCGCTCCACATCCGCCCGAAGAAGCCGGCCTTGCCGACCGCTTCCGCGGCGACCAATGGCATGACCTGTTCGCCGGTGTCCGGGGTGGTGACGATGAGGTCGGCGATGTGCTGGCCCTTGGCGATCGGCGCCTTGACCGGCCCCTGGTAGCGGATTTTCATCGCCGTCGTCCCGCCCAGCCCGGCGGGGACGGTGACGGCGAGATCGCGCGGGGCGAGCAAGGCCACTTCACTGTCGCTGCCCAGCTGGACCTCAGCCTTGCCGACCTCCGTGCCGGCCTTGAACAACGGCTTGGTCGACCAGGCGTTGAAGCCCCAGCTCATCAGCCGCACCGATTCCTCGATCCGCTGGTTGTAGGTGCTGAGGCCGGCAATCACCATGACGAGGCGCCGGCCGTTCTGCTCGGCCGATCCGGTAAAGCCATAGCCGGCCTCGTCGGTGTGGCCGGTCTTGAGCCCGTCGGCGCCGGGGATTTTACCGAGGATCGGGTTGCGATTGCCCTGGACGATGTCCTGTCCCGACCCCAACGTCTTGCCCCAGGTGAAGCTCGGCTGTCCGTAGAATTGCTTGTACAGCTTGGGATGGCGCTCGATCGAGGCGCGGGCCAGCGTCGCCAGGTCGCGCGCGGTAACATAGGTCCGCCCTTCGTCGGGCCAGCCGTTGGCGGTGCCGAAGTGGCTGCTCTTGAGACCGAGCTGCGCGGCGAGCGCGTTCATCTGATTGGCGAAGGCGTCCTCGGTTCCGGCGATGCACTCGGCGAGCACGACCGAGGCGTCGTTGCCCGACAAGGTGACGATGCCGTGGAGCAAATTCTCGACGCTGACCTGCTCGTTGACGCTGAGGAACATGGTCGATCCGGCCTGCGGTCCGTGCCACTTGGTCCAGGTTTCGGGGCGCACCGTGCAGGTCTTGGTCAGCGGCAGCTGGCCCTTGTCGATCAATTCGAACGCCACTTCGGTGGTCATCATCTTGGCCAGCGACGCCGGCGGCATGCGCCGGTCGGCGCCCTTGTCGAACAGCACCGCCCCCGACGACAGGTCGATCAGGTAGGCGATCGGCGCCGGCGTGTCATAGGGCGGCGCCTTGGCATCGGCGGATGCGGTGAGGGCGAGGACGGCGGCGGTGGCGAACAGCAGGGCGCGAGTCATGAGGTGAAGTGTCTCCCGGATGGCGAGGGCATGCAGCGCTTCTATCGCCGACCGGTAAGGGTTGCGAGCGGTTTAGCAGCGTGATGAGTGATCGTTGTCTTCGACTGAACCCGCGATGATGACTTAGCACATCCCCGGGTTCAAGGCGCAGCCGCGGGCGGTGTCGGCGTCGCCTTCCGCCGCCTTGCCCAGGTGGCGCTGGGCCTGGCCGCGGGCCAGATAGGCCTTTGCATAGCCTGGATTCAGTCGGATCGCTTCGTTCAAATCGGCGACAGCGCGACTATATTCATGGTGAAATGAATAGCTCAAGCCGCGGTTCAAATACGCCGTTGGATTCTGCGAATTATACCGGATCGATTCGTTGTAGTCAGCGATGGCGTGGGCAAAGTCATTCTGATCGTCGTACCCGTTGCCGCGATTATTGAAGATCACCGCGAGGTTTTCACCCGATTCCTGGCCCGATGCAATGAGGGCCGTGCAACCGGCGACTTTCTCGGCCAGCGTCTTGGGATCGCCGCTGGTGCAGGAGGCTATTTGCTGTTCGCGGTTTTGCGCGAACGCCGCCGAGGACAGGCACGCGCTCCCGAGCAGAATGATCGATTTGGCTGTAAGTTGGCGCACTGGACGGACTCCTCAGTGGATCCCTTGCTTCCGACATAGTGCAATTCCAACGGGATTGTGAGTCAGGGCGACGCGACGTTGCGGGAAGCCCCATGACATCCATCGCTTGCTCACCGTCCGACGATGGCATCCGCCAGCAACCCGACCGACAAAGCGTAGAAATTCGAGCAATTATAATCGAGGATCGCGCGATAGTTGGTGCTGAGCAGGTAGGCGGTGGCGTTGGCGCCGTCGGGCTCGATCAGGCTCAATTGCTCGCCTTCCGCGATGCCGCTGGTGCGGCCGACCGGGACGACGCCGAGTGCGCGCCATTGGCTCAGGCTCTTCCACACGCTGTGGCGCTTATAGACCGGGGCGCAGCGCGGCGCGGTGAGGCGCGAGGCGATGGCGGCGCGGTTGAGGGCATAAGGAACCCGCACCGGAATGCCCCAGTGAACCCCCGGCTTCCACCCGGCTTCGCGCATGTAAGCGGCGATCGAGGCGAGGCCGTCCATTTCGTTCGACCAGATGTCGGCGCGGCCGTCGCCGTCGCCGTCGGTGGCCAGGCGGAGGACGGCCGAGGGCATGAACTGGGGATAGCCGGTGGCCCCCGCCCAGCTGCCCTTCAATCGCCAGCGCGGGGTGCCGCGGTCGATCAGTTTGAGCGCGGCGACGAATTCGCTTTCGAACAGTTCGCGGCGGCGGCCGTCATAGGCCAAAGTCGCCAGCGCCGGCAGCAGGTCGAACCCGCCTGTGACCGTGCCGTAGCTGGTTTCATGGCCGTAAATCGCCATCAGAACCGACGCCTCCACCCCGAACCGCCGCTCGATCGCGGCGAGGCGTCCGGCGTTGGCGGCATAATGTGCCTGGCCGCGGCGGATGAGGTCGGCGGTGACGTGGTTGCGGCGATAGGGCGCGAACGGCGGGTAAGCGTTGGGGTTGTAGATGCCGCCGGGCTGTCCGCGGTCGAGCGCGACGACGCGGCTGTTGAGCGACAGGCCGGGGATGGTGGCGGCGATCGTCGCCTCGCGTATCCCGGCACGGCGGGCGCGATCGGCCAGGCGCAGCTTGTAGCCGTCGAACCCCGTCGGCGGGGCCGGGATGCTCGCCACCGGCGGCAGGTAGAACGGCCGCTGCTGTGCCGCGGGAGCGGGCGTCGGCAACGGCGCGAGCGGATCGACCTGGGCCGAAGCGGTCGCCACCAGCGAGGCGCAAAAGGCCGCGATCATCCCACGCATCACCAAACCCATCGTCCGCTTCATTCCTCTTCCGCTTCCCGGCTCAACGCCGGCAACGCCTTGCACGATCCATTGCCGCTGGATAGGCGAGCGAAGCTGAAGGAGAGGTGGCCGAGTGGTTTAAGGCAGCGGTCTTGAAAACCGCCGTGGGCGAAAGTCTACCGTGGGTTCGAATCCCACCCTCTCCGCCAGCCGGTTCCGCACTGGCCTTCGCGTGACCCCCCAGCTAAAGCGCCGCCAACCTTAGCTTCGCGGAGATTGTTCGTGGCCGACCCCACCATCTTGCCGTTCGACTGGGCCGACCCGTTCGACCTCGACCATCAGCTGACCGACGAGGAGCGCATGGTCCGCGACAGCGCCGAGGCTTATGCTCAGGACAAGCTTCAGCCGCGCGTCACCGACGCCTACATGGACGAGCATTTCGACCGCGACATATTGCGCGAAATGGGCGC
>JANLQS010000015.1:0-18427 GCA_031367995.1 Sphingomonas sp. | reverse complement strand
CTGCGCGGCACCGGTGATCATGTTCTTCACATAATCGGCATGGCCCGGGCAATCGACGTGCGCATAGTGGCGCGCCGCGGTCTCATACTCGACGTGCGCGGTCGAGATGGTGATGCCGCGCTCGCGCTCTTCCGGCGCCTTGTCGATATTGGCATAGCTGGTGTAGGTGGCGCCGCCGGTTTCAGCCAGCACCTTGGTGATCGCTGCCGTCAGCGAGGTCTTGCCATGGTCGACGTGACCGATGGTGCCGATGTTGCAATGCGGCTTGTTCCGCTCAAATTTTGCCTTCGCCATTATACGCCTCTTCTTATGCTAGAAAAAACG
Source organism: Sphingomonas sp. (assembly GCA_031367995.1). Lineage (GTDB taxonomy): Bacteria > Pseudomonadota > Alphaproteobacteria > Sphingomonadales > Sphingomonadaceae > Sphingomicrobium. The sequence continues at coordinate 18,103 of JANLQS010000015.1, read as the reverse complement.
GGCCGCGACGCCCGTGCGGTCGCGCCCATAGCCACTATTTCAAGGTTACGCCAGCTTCGCCTTCACTTCGTCGGCGACGTTCGCGGGAACCTCGTCGTAATGCGAGAACTGCATCGAGTATTGGGCTCGGCCCTGGGTGAACGAGCGCAGCTGGTTGACGTAGCCAAACATGTTTGCCAGCGGCACCATCGCCTCGACCGTCTGGGCATTGCCCCGGCTGTCGGTGCCCTGGATCTGGCCGCGGCGGCTGTTGAGATCGCCGATGACGTCGCCGAGGTAATCCTCGGGGGTGACGATCTCGACCTTCATGATCGGTTCGAGCAGCTTGATGCCGGCCTTCTGCGCCGCTTCGCGCATCGCGCCGCGGGCACAGATTTCGAAGGCCAGGGCCGATGAATCGACGTCATGGTATTTGCCGTCGGTCAGCTGAACCTCGAAATCGATGATCGGGAAGCCGATCAAGGATCCGGTCTCGGCGGTTTCGCGCATGCCCTTTTCGACCGAAGGAATATATTCCTTGGGGACGTTGCCGCCCTTGATGTTGTCGCTGAACACGAAGCCCGATCCGCGCTCGCCAGGGATGACGCTGATCTTGATTTCGGCGAACTGGCCCGACCCGCCCGACTGCTTCTTGTGGGTGTAGGTAAGGTTGACCGGCTTGGCGAGATACTCGCGATACGCCACCTGCGGCGCGCCGACATTGGCCTCGACCTTGAACTCGCGCTTCATGCGGTCGACCAGGATCTCGAGGTGGAGCTCGCCCATCCCCTTGATGATCGTCTGGCCGCTTTCATGGTCGGAGGTCACGCGGAACGACGGATCCTCGCGCGCCAGGCGGTTGAGGGCGATGCCCATCTTCTCCTGGTCGGCCTTGGTCTTGGGCTCCACCGCGACCTCGATGACGGGGTCCGGAAACTCCATCCGCTCGAGGATGATCGGAGCATTGATCGCGCACAGAGTCTCGCCGGTCGTGGTGTCCTTCAGCCCGGCCAGCGCAACGATGTCGCCGGCATAAGCGAATTGGATGTCCTCGCGGTCGTTGGCATGCATCAGCAGCATGCGGCCGACCTTTTCCTTCTTGTCCTTGACCGAGTTCATGACCTGCGACGCGGTCTCCAGCTTGCCCGAATAGATGCGGGCGAAGGTCAGCGTCCCGACGAACGGGTCGTTCATGATCTTGAACGCCAGCGCCGAGAACGGCGCGTCGTCGGCCGGGGCGCGGGTCTCGGTCGTCACGCCGTCCATCTTGAGGCCTTCGACCGGCGGGATGTCGAGCGGCGACGGCAGATAGTCGACGACCGCGTCGAGCAACGGCTGGACGCCCTTGTTCTTGAACGCCGAGCCGCACAGCACCGGCACGAACGAGAAGTTCAATGTGCCCTTGCGGATCAATTTCTTGAGCGTCGCCGTGTCGGGCTCCTCGCCGCCGAGGTAGGCCTCCATGATGTCGTCGTCCTGCTCGACGGCCATCTCGATCAGGTCCATGCGCGCCGTCGCGGCGGCGTCCTTGAGGTCGGCGGGGATCTCTTCATAGACGAACTTGGCGCCGAGGCTCTCGTCAAGCCAGATGATGGCGCGGTTCTCGACCAGGTCGACGAGGCCCTTGAAAGTGCCTTCGATGCCGATCGGGAGATAGAGCACGGCGGGGCGCGCGCCGAGCCGGTCCTTGATCATGTCGACGCAGCGTTCGAAGCTGGCGCCGGTGCGGTCGAGCTTGTTGACGAAGCACATCCGCGGCACGTGATATTTCTCGGCCTGGCGCCACACCGTCTCCGACTGCGGCTCGACCCCGGCGACGCCGTCGAAACAAGCGACCGCGCCATCGAGCACGCGCAAGGACCGCTCGACTTCGATGGTGAAATCGACATGGCCCGGCGTGTCGATGATGTTGATGCGATGCTCGGGGCCTTTGCCCTCGTCGGCTGCCCAGAAACAGGTCGTCGCGGCGCTGGTGATGGTGATCCCGCGCTCTTGCTCCTGCTCCATCCAGTCCATCGTCGCCGTGCCTTCGTGCACTTCGCCGATTTTGTAGGACTTGCCGGTATAATAAAGGATGCGCTCGGTCGTCGTCGTCTTGCCGGCGTCGATGTGCGCCATGATGCCGATGTTGCGATAGCGGTCGAGCGGATGGCTGCGGGCCATGATCTTACTCCATGCGGCTCCCCGGCGAAGGTCGGGGCCCAGTCAAAATCAATGAATCCTGGACCCCGGCCCTCGCCGGGGAACAGTCGGCTCCACTACCAGCGGTAGTGGCTGAAGGCGCGGTTCGCTTCGGCCATGCGATGCGTGTCCTCGCGCTTCTTGACCGCATTGCCGCGGTTCTGCGAAGCATCCATCAGCTCGCCCGACAGGCGCCCGGCCATGGTCTTCTCCGACCGCGCGCGGGCGGCGGTAATGAGCCAGCGGATGGCCAGCGCCTGGGCACGCACGTCGCGCACCTCGACCGGCACCTGGTAGGTCGCGCCGCCGACCCGGCGACTGCGGACTTCGATGCCCGGTTTTATGTTGGTCAGCGCTTCGTGGAAAACGCCGAGCGGGTCCTTCTTGAGGCGAGCTTCGACGGTCTCGAGGGCACCGTAGACGATGCTCTCGGCGACCGACTTCTTGCCGTCGAGCATGACCGAATTCATAAACTTCGACAGGGTGATGTCCCCGAACTTGGGATCGGGGAGAATGACGCGCTTTTCTGGGCGGCGACGACGGGACATAGCAAATTCCTTGTCTTGAGCGGCGCACCTGCGGTTAAGCGGCGCGGCCGGCGATCAACCTTATTTCGGGCGCTTGGCGCCGTACTTCGAGCGCGACTGGCGGCGGTCCTTGACACCCTGGGTGTCGAGCACGCCGCGCAGCACATGATAGCGCACGCCGGGAAGGTCGCGCACACGGCCCCCGCGGATCAGCACCACCGAATGCTCCTGCAAATTATGCCCCTCGCCCGGGATGTAGCTGATGACCTCGCGCTGGTTGGTCAGGCGGACCTTGGCAACCTTGCGCAGCGCCGAGTTCGGCTTCTTGGGCGTAGTGGTATAAACACGAGTGCAGACGCCGCGCTTTTGCGGGTTCTGCTCCATTGCAGGGACCTTGGACTTGGCCTTCTGCGGGTCCCGACCCTTGCGGATCAGCTGGTTGATCGTCGGCATGAAGCCTTCACCTTTCTGTGCCGAGAAGTCCTCGGCGGTTACTTTGCCTCACAATTCCGCCCGAAAAGCGCGAAAAGCGCGAAGCCCGGGCGAACCTGTCGGCCGCCTGGCCATCACGTCGTGGAGCAATGTTCAGCTCTTGCCCGAACGGCGCCGCGAAGAATCGCCGGTCGCTCGGACAGGCGGCCCCTTACGGAGGATTGCCTGCGAGGTCAACGGGGAGCGGGCCGCACGACGGAGTCGGTGAACGCCGCTGCGCCCTGTGTTATCAGGGGCAAAGCGAAGAATCGCACCGGCGACCGTGGAACGGCGCGACCGGTGCCGCGCGGGTCAGTCAGCGTCAAGGTCAAGACAGGAGGCATCATGAAAGCCCTTTGGATCATATTCGCAAGTGTCGCGCTGGGCGCGCCACTGACGGCCAAACCAGTCCAAAAAGCTGCGGAAAACCAGGTTCCGGTGATCATGACCGACGTCAGGAGGGAAGCTGGCCTGACAATTATCGTTCTTCAAGCCCAGACCGCGCTGACACGGGTCTGTTGGAGTTCGACGGGACCGAACAGCCCGTATCTGATCGCGAACGCCAAGCGGTACCGTTATGTTTCGGGCGCGGACATCAGCATTTGTCCCGATCGGCGGGACTATGCGCAAGGCGGTCAGATGCGTCTGCGGTTCCAGCCCTTGCCGGCCGGAACGACCGAATTTTCCCTGGTCGAAGGGCAAGGCGGGGAAAATCAGATGGCGGACCCGGTTGGCAGCACGGCCGCAACCCGGACGCGATACTGGAACTTCCTCCACGTGAAGCTGTAATTACCGCGGGCAGCGCGCCTTACTCGGTCGTCTTGCCGTCCCAGTGATCGGCGGCGTGATTTGCCTCGGCGTCGGCCTTGGTCTTGTGGACCGTCTTGTCCTTGTGATCGGGCGGGCCGTAGAGCGTGTAGAGCTTGAGCGGCTCGGTCCCGTCGTTGCGGACGTTGTGGCGCGCGCCGGCGGGCACGACGACCGCGAAGCCGTCGCCGATCTTGCTGTCCTTGCCGTCGATGGTGACCACCCCGGACCCTGAATCGACGCGGAAGAACTGGTCGTTGTCGGGGTGGACCTCGGCGCCGATCTCCTCGCCCGGCTTGAGGCTCATCAGCACTAGCTGCAAATGCTTCCCGGTGTAGAGCACCCGGCGGAAGTCGCTGTTCGATTTCGTCAATTGCTCGATGTCGTCGTGAAAGCCGTTCATCTTCAATCCTCTTTCAACGGGTCGTGGCCCCAGTTCATCAGCGAGTAGCGCCACCGCGAGGTGACGATATTCTCCGGCCGTTGGGCGCTGTGGCGGCGGATATAGCCGACCACCTTGCGCATATGCTCATAGTCGTCGTCGCTCAGCGCCGCCTTGCGAGTCCGCATAATCTCGACGATCCGACGGCCGCTGGCATGGCCGATGCTCTCGGTTTCGCCCGGCCGCCTGAAACCGACTTTGCGGCTTTGCTCGGTGCCCAGCCATTCCTCGATCTCGGCCGGGGCCATGTTTACCGCCGCGCGGAAGCGAGCGTCGATCTGGTCATGATCCGGGGTCGAAGCCATCACCGAGCAATACGAGCTAGAGCGGCGCCGGTTCCGCATTCCCGTCGGCGCCCATGCACGGTTCGCACTCGGCGCCGCGCCGCGGGCGGATGTAGAGCCGCTTGACCAACGGGTAGCGCGCCGCCGCTTCGTCCTCGATCCGCTGGACGATCAGCTCGACCTCGCCGGCGGTGATATGGTCGTCGAAATCGACCGACAGCATGGCGGTGATCTGGTCGGGCGAGCTGTGAACCGTCAGCACCTCGCCGACCCCTGTCACCCCGCCCTGGGCGCAGACCAGGCCGCGCTGGTCGGCGACCAGCGCCGGGTCGGCGCTTTCACCGATCAGCAATTGCTTGGATTCAACCGCCAGCACCCAGGCGGTCAAGCCGAGGATGGCGCCGATGACGATCGACGCAGCGCCGTCGAACCGCGGGTCGCCGATTAGTTGCGAGATGCCGAGCCCGACTGCGGCGACGACGATTCCGGCCATCGCCGCACCATTTTCCAGCAGGACGATGAACCCCGGCGGATCCTTCGACGCCTTGACCGCCGCGATCCAGCCGAGCTTGCCCTTGGCCTCCTTGAACTCGACGAACGCGGTCCATGTCGATCCGCCTTCGAGCAGGAAAGCGATGAGCAGCACGACATAGGCGATGATCGGGGCCACCGCCGGCGCCGGGTGCTGCATGTGGATGATGCCCTCATAGACCGACACCCCGGCACCCAGAGCGAACACCATCACCGCGACCACGAAGCTCCAGAAATAGAGCTCGCGGCCATAGCCGAACGGGTGATGCTCGTCGGCCGGGCGCAACGCCGCCTTGCGGCCCCACAGCAACAGCAGCTGGTTGGTCGAATCGACCACCGAGTGGACGCCCTCGGTGAGCATCGCCGACGAGCCGGTGAACGCCGCCGCCCCGAACTTCGACACCGCAATCCCCATGTTGGCCGCGAATGCGATCCACAAGGTGCGGTTATTATGACCGGTCTCGCTCACCTCATGCCCTTCAAATGTGGATGACCTTGCCATAGGCCGCCAGAACGCTTTCGTGCATCATTTCCGACAAGGTCGGGTGCGGGAAGACGGTCTGTATGAAATCGGCTTCGACCAGTTCGGCCGTCTTGCCGATGGTGTAGCCCTGGATCAGCTCGGTCACTTCGGCCCCGATCATGTGCGCGCCGAGCAGCTCGCCGGTCCTGGCGTCGAACACCGTCTTGATGAAGCCCTCGACCTCGCCGAGCGCGATCGCCTTGCCGTTGCCGATCGCCGGAAATTTGCCGACGCGGACCTCGTGGCCGGCTTCCCTCGCCTTGGCCTCGGTCAGGCCGACACTGGCGATCTGCGGGTGACAGTAGGTGCAGCCGGGGATGTTCCTGGCGTCCATCGCGTGCGGGTGCGAGTCCTTGTTGCCCAGAGCCTGCGCGATGGCCTCGGCGGCAATGACGCCTTCATGGCTCGCCTTGTGCGCCAGCCACGGCGGGGCGGTGATGTCGCCGATCGCCCAGATGCCGGCCACGTTGGTGCGGCATAGCGGGTCGGTCTTCACGAAACCGCGGTCCATTGCCACGCCGAGCTTGTCCAATCCGATATTCTCAGTGTTGGGGACGATGCCGACGGCGACAATGCAGTGCGAAAAGCGTTGCTCGCTGGTCTTGCCGTCGGCGGTCTTGATCGTCGCCGCGACTCCCTTGGCGTCGGCCTTAAGGCTTTCGACCCCGGCGCTGGTGAGGATCGTCATGCCCTGCTTGGTTAGCGATTTGTGGAGCGCATCGCTGACGTCGGCATCCTCGACCGGCACGATCCGGTCGAGCATCTCGACCACCGTCACCTTGGCGCCGAGGTCGTTGTAGAAGCTGGCGAACTCGATCCCGATCGCGCCAGAACCGATGACCAGAAGTTCGGTAGGCATTTCAGGCGGGGTCATCGCATGGCGATAGGTCCAGATGCGCTTGCCGTCGGCATGCGCGAACGGCAGCTCACGCGCCCGCGCGCCGGTGGCGACGATGATGTGCTTGGCGGCCAATTCGGTGGCCTTGCCGTCCTTCGTGACCGTCAATTTGCCCGGACCGGTCAGCGCGCCGTCACCTATATGCACCGTAATCTTGTTCTTCTTCATCAAATGCGTGACGCCCTGGTTCAATTGCTTGGCGACGGCACGGCTTCGCGCGACGACCTTGGCGAGGTCGAACCCCGGCGCCCCCGCGCTCAGCCCGAACGCGTCCGCGTGCTTCATGTTGTGGAATATTTCCGCCGAGCGCAGCAGCGCCTTGGTCGGGATGCACCCCCAGTTGAGGCAGATGCCGCCGAGCAACTCGCGCTCGACGATGGCGACCTTCAAGCCCAACTGCGCCGCCCGGATCGCCCCGACATAGCCGCCGGGCCCGGAGCCGAGGACGATGAGGTCATATTGGTCAGCCATGCTGTTCTTCCTTCGCCGCAATCGCCCGCGGCCTGTCGTCGTCGCCCAAAGCGACGAAAGTAAATTGCCCTTTCGCGACGTTAAATTCGCGCTCGCCGTCGCGTTCCCGCGCTTCCGCCTCAACGGCGATGGTCATCGAGCTGCGTCCTTGCTTGATGAGGGCGGCGAACACCGAAATCTCGTCGCCGACCTTCGGCGCCCCAGTGAAGCTCAACCCATCCGCCGCGACCACCACGCACTTGCCGCGCGCCGTCCGCGAGGCGAGGCTCCCCGCGGCGAGCGCCATCTGGCTCATCAGCCACCCGCCAAACACCCCGCCATAGGGATTGGTGTCGGCCGGCATCGCGGTGACGCGGATCAGCGGGATCCGCCCGTCGGCCATGCTAAGCCACCAGTCCCAGAGGGGTCTCCACCAGCGCCTTGAAAGCCTTCATCAGCCGGGCGCCGTCGGCGCCGTCGATGGCGCGGTGGTCGAAGCTGCCGGTGGCGCTCATCACGGTCGCGATTTGCAAAGCGTCGTCGATCACATAGGGCCGCTTTTCGCCCGCGCCGATGGCCATGATCATGCCCTGCGGCGGGTTGATGACCGCGTCGAACTGCTTGATGCCGTACATGCCCATGTTGGAGATGCTGGCGGTGCCGCCCTGATACTCCTCGGGAGCGAGTTTGCCGTCCTTGGCGCGGGCGGCGAGGTCGTGCATCTCGGTCGAGATTTTCGACAGCGACTTGTCGTCGGCGCCGACAACGATCGGGGTGATCAGCCCGCCGGGGATGCTCACGGCCACCGAAATGTCTGCGCGCGAATATTTGATCAGCGTATCGCCGGCGAAGCTGACATTGCATTCGGGGACCTGGACCAGCGCCAGGCCAAGCGCCTTGATCAGCATGTCGTTGACGCTCAATTTGACGCCGCGACTGGTCAGGCTGGCGTTCAGGTCGGCGCGCAGCTTCAACAGCGCGTCGAGGCGGATGTCGACCGTCAGATATATGTGTGGAACCTGTTGCTTCGATTCGGTCAGGCGGCGCGCGATCGTCTTGCGCATGTTCGAAAGCTTGACGACCTCATGCGGGATGTCGCCCGGCTCCACCGGCGCGGCATGAGCCGAGAGCGCGGCCGGAGCGGCCTTCGCTCCGCCGGCCTTGTCGCCGAGGTCGGCGCGGACAATGCGGCCGCTGGGGCCGCTGCCCGACAGCGAGGCAAGGTCGATGCCCTGCGCCTCGGCCAAGCGGCGGGCGAGCGGGCTGGCCTTGATACGGTCGCCGGTATCCGCTTTGGGCACGACCGCCGCGGCAGGTTCGGGCGGTGTCTCGCCGCCGCCTTTGGCCGGCGGCGCGGGGGCAGGCCTGGCAGGCTCGGCTGCTTTAGCCTCTTCCTTCGGCTGGGACTTTGCCGCGGGAGCGGGGCTTGCGGCCTCCCCTTCCCCGGCCATCAGCGCGATCGGCGTGCCGACCTTGACCCCGTCACTACCTTCGGGGACGAGGATCTTGGCAATGATCCCTTCGTCGACGGCTTCGAATTCCATTGTCGCCTTGTCGGTCTCGATCTCGGCCAGGAGATCGCCCGATTTGACGCTATCGCCCTCCTTGACCAGCCACTTGGCAAGCGTCCCCTCCTCCATCGTCGGGGACAAAGCGGGCATCTTGAGTTCGAGCGGCATGAGCATTTCCGGCTGTGGCAGATATGCCCGGCACAAAGGCCAAAGCGACGCACCGGGTCAAGGGGCAGGGCAAATAAGCGCTCGCATCCTTGCATGACGCGGCGCATTCAAGCAGCCTTCGCGGCGCATTGGGGGAATGACGATGGCCCGCACCTATCTGGTGGTGATCGACGACAGCGCCGAGGCGCGCACCGCGCTGCGCTTCGCCTCGCGGCGGGCGGCCAAGACCGGCGGCTCGGTCGAGGTGCTGGCGGTGGTCCAGCCGCAGGACTTCGTCCAGTGGGGCGGAGTCCAGGCGGCGATCGAGGAGGAACAGCGCCTGCGCATCGCCGCCAGCGTCACCGCTTCGGTCGGGGAGATCATCGACGCTGCCGGGATAACGCCCGAGATCGTCGTGCGCGAGGGCGACCCGGTTAGCGTCGTGCGCGCCTATGTCGGCACCCGCGCCGACATCGCCGCTTTGGTGCTCGGTGCAGCCGCGTCGGGCCATCCCGGGCCGCTGGTGGCGGACTTCACCGGCAACGACGCCGGCAAATTGCCGTGCCCGGTGATGATCGTCCCGGGATCACTGACCGAAGAGCAGCTCGAGCAGCTAAGCTAGAACGCGGGTGAGGATCTCGCCGAGGCGGATACATCCGGCTTCGTCGTCGGCGTCGAAGCGGGCGTGGTCGGGACTGTCGATATCGAGCACGGCGATGAGCGTGCCATCGGCGCCGACGATCGGCACGACGATTTCGCTTTTCGAAGCGCTGTCGCAGGCGATGTGGCCGGGGAAGGCATGGACGTCGTCGACCCGCTGCACCTCGAGCGTGGCGGCCGCGACGCCGCACACGCCATCGCCGAACTTGATGCGGATGCAGGCCGGGCGTCCCTGGAACGGGCCGAGCACCAGTTCGCCGCCGATGTTGCGGTAGAAGCCGGCCCAGTTGATGTCGGGCAGCGATTCCCAGACCAGCGCGGCGGCATTGGCCATGTTGGCGATCGGGTCCGGCTCGCCCGTGACGAGCGCGTCGAGCGCGGCGGCGAGATCGCGGTAGAGCGTGGCCTTGTCGGCGGCGGCAATCTTGAAATCGTACATCAGTCCCAGCTCACTTTCCCGCGGCTTTGCTTGATCGCGCCGCGGCCCTTCTTGGTATCGACGCGCTTCGCCTTGGCGGCGCGGCTCGGACGGGTCGGACGCCGCCTGGCTTCGACAATATGGGCCTCGGCGAGCAATTTCGCCAGCCGGGCGCGGGCGTCATCGCGGTTGGCCTCCTGCGACCGGTAGCGGCGGGCGGTGATGATCAGTTCGCCGCCGCTGGTCAATTTGGATCCGGCGAGGCGTTTCAGCTTGGCATAGACATGCGGCGCGAGGCCGAGACTGAACACGTCGCAGCGCAACTGGCAGGCGGTGGCGACCTTGTTGACGTTCTGCCCGCCCGGGCCGGTGGCGGCGAGGAAGCGCTCGCTCAGCGCCGCCTCGGGAACCGGGAAATCCTCAGGCCGCGTCGACATGGTCGAGCCAACGGCCGAAGCGTTCGGGGACGGGGGCGGTGACGTCGATTGCCGCCTTGGGATCGCGCGGCACAATCAGGCGCCAAGCATGGAGCAGCATGCCGCTGTCGGGCAAGACCATATCGCCCGGCTCGTCATCGTCGTCGGCGCGGGCGTAGACCGGATCGCCGACGATCGCCGACCCGAGGCCGCGCGCGGCGTGGATGCGGATCTGGTGCGTGCGGCCGGTCGCGGGCTTGAACTCGACCAGACTCTGGCCATCGGCCTCGGCCAGGCGGCGCCAGCGGGTGACCGCCGATTTGCCCGCTTCGTCGATCACCATGCGCCAGCCGCGCGCGGCGCTCGACCTCTTCGCCAGGGGCAGGCTGATCTCGCCAGACTCGCCGGGCGTCGGGCCGTCGACCACCGCGAGATAGGATTTCTGCACCGTTCCGGATTCAAATGCCTGCTGGAATCTGGCGCGCGCCTTGGGGTTGCGGGCGAACAACAGGCAGCCCGAGGTGTCGCGGTCGAGCCGGTGCATGGCGACCGGCGGGCGGGCGAAGCCCAATGTCAGCTGGCCGATCCGCGCCTCGATGCTGTCTCCGCCCGCGCGCGGGGCATCGACCGCCAGGCCGGCGGGCTTGTCGATGACGATCGCCTCGCCATCGATGAACAGGATGAGGTCTTCGAGCGTCACTGTCTTTCCTTGCCGCGAGCGATGCTTCTTAACCGAGTGATGCGCGCGCGCAACGCCGGTGCAGCATTGCCCCACTTCACACCTTATTAACCTTTTGCCTTCAGACATGGCATGGTTAATGGGCGCTTAGACGTCGTTAAGATCGCGCAACGAGTGGCGATCGCAGACGGGCTAACAGGGGTTTTAGATATGCGGGTTCTGCTGATCGAAGACGAGGCGACCATCGCCAAGAGCATCGAGCTGATGCTTGGCACCGAGGGCTTCAACGTCTACACGACCGACCTTGGCGAGGAAGGCCTCGATCTGGGCAAGCTGTATGATTACGACATCATCCTGCTCGACCTCAATCTGCCCGACATGCACGGTTACGACGTGCTCAAGAAATTGCGCACCGCCAAGGTCTCGACCCCGGTCCTGATCCTGTCGGGCATCGGCGAGATGGACAGCAAGGTCCGGGCGCTTGGCTTCGGCGCCGACGATTATGTCACCAAGCCGTTCCACCGCGACGAACTGGTCGCCCGCATCCACGCCATCGTCCGCCGCTCCAAGGGCCACAGCCAGTCGGTCATCCGCACCGGCAAACTGGCGGTCAACCTCGACGCCAAGACGGTCGAAGTCGACGGCAGCCGGGTCCATCTGACCGGCAAGGAATATGCGATGCTCGAGCTGCTTTCGCTGCGCAAGGGCACCACCCTGACCAAGGAAATGTTCCTCAACCATTTGTACGGCGGGATGGACGAACCCGAGCTCAAGATCATCGACGTGTTCATCTGCAAGCTCAGGAAGAAACTGAGCCTGGCCTGCGGCGGCGAAAATTACATCGAGACGGTGTGGGGCCGCGGCTATGTGCTGCGCGACATCGAGGCCGATACCGCGCCGGAAGCCGCGGTCGCCTGAACCAATTCCACTGGGGGCAAGGAACGGCGGGGCGGCAACGCTCCGCCGTTTTTTCATGCGCCAATGGTCCCAATGGTCGCACTAACGCGGCGGTTAACGGCAGCGCGCTACGGATGAGTCTTTGAGATATCGACGGTGTGAAAGAGCCAACGCATCCACGCGCGAAGTGCGCTGCTGACAGACGAAATCCTACATTGGAAGGATATTCGTGTTGGCGCGCGCAGCGGCAGAGTGAGGCAAATAGCAGACGCCGCGGGTTGCTCCATGACGCCGTGCCCGTTCCCCAGCGGAGGCCGGGGTCCAGGCAGGCGGAGCCTGGACGTATGACGCGCCCGGCCCACGACCTTGACTTGTGGAGCGCAGCTTCGCGCTGCCGCGCCTGGGTCCCGGCCTCCGGACTCCGTCAAAGTAGTACTTTGATGGAAGCCCTTCGCCGGAGAACAGCTAGGCTAGGCGTCGACGAGGATGCGTTTGGGGGATCGGGTGGGGAGCGGCTGGTCGATCGGCTCGTGCACTTCCGCCGGCGCGTCGAGGCGGCGCCAGCCGTCGCGGCCGAGGCGTTCGAGCGGCTTGAAGTTGGTCTTGTAGGCCATGCGGGGCGAGCCTTCGACCCAATAGCCGAGATAGACGAACGGCAGGCCGGCGCGGGCGGCGCGGGTGATGTGGTCGAGGATGATGTAGGTGCCGAGCCCCTTGCGCGCGCCGGGTCCGACATCGAAGAAGCTGTAGATCATCGACAGGCCGTCGGCCTGCTGGTCGCTGAGGCAGGCGCCGACCAATTTGCCCGGCCGGCCGCCGACCGACGGCTCGCGATATTCGATGACGTAGGAGCGCACCGGGGTCTGCTCGATCATGTCGGCAAAGTCGTTCTCGTCCATCTCGATCATGCCGCCGCCGGGATGGCGGTTGCCGAGGTAGCGGCGGAGGAGTTCGTATTGCTCCTCGGTCGACCACGGCTTGCACGCCGACACGTCGAGGTCGGCGTGGCGGCGGACGAGCTTGCGCTGGGTGGCGCTGGCGTCGAACTGGTCGGCGAGGACGCGAACCGACACGCAGGCGGTGCAGTCGATGCACGACGGGCGATAAGCGACCGATTGCGAGCGGCGGAAGCCGATCCGCCCGAGCGCCTCGTTGAGCTCGCCCGCGTTGCGCCCGTTAAGTTCGGTGAAAACCTTCCGCTCGACCTTGCCCGGGAGGTAGGGGCACGGCGCCGGATTGGTCACGAAGAACTTCGGGAAGCGGAATGGTGCGCTCAATCCAGGCGGCCTTTTCAAACTGGTTACGAAACCCTTTATGCGTCCGGTAAACGCCGATGGAAAGAGTTTGGAGCAGCGAAAAGAGGGTTAAGGTCGGGACTGTCCCAAGACGGGTCAGGCGAAGGTCAAAAGCGAAGCGGAAAAAGCGTCAAAATCCTAATCGAGTTCGGCCCGCTCGACATCGAAGCCGGCGGCTTCGAGCCGTCCGACGAGCCGCTCGATCGCCTGCGCGTCGCGGGCCTCGCACTCGACCTCGATGACGGTGTCCTTGGCCGGCAGGCGGGTGAAGATGCGGTGGTGGTTGACCTCGATGATATTGACCGCGCATTCGTGGAAGATGGCGGTGATCGCGGCGAGCGCGCCGGGCTGATCGGCGGCGGCGATGCGCAGGCGGGCGATGCGGCCGCAGCGCACCAGTTCGCGGACCAGCACGTTGGCCAGCAAATGCGGGTCGATATTGCCGCCGCACAGCACGGTGCCGACCTTGCGGCCCTTGTAGCGCTCGGGGGTGGCGAGGATCGCCGCCAGGCCGGCCGCGCCGGCGCCTTCAACGACGGTCTTCTCGATCCCCACCAGCAGCGCCACGGCATGTTCGATCTCGCGTTCGGCGACAAGGTCGATGCGGTCGACGAGGTCGGCGATGATGCGGCGGGTCAGTTCGCCCGGTTCCTTGACGGCGATGCCTTCGGCCAGCGTGTCGCCGCCGATGGCGCGGTCGCCGCCGTCGATGACATTCTTCATCGCGGGATAGAGCTCGGCCTCAATGCCGACGATCTCGATCCCGGGCTTGAGCGCCTTGGCGGCGATGGCGATGCCGGAAATCAGCCCGCCGCCGCCGATCGGCACGACCAAAACGTCGAGATCAGGCGCCGCCTCTAGCATTTCGAGCGCGATGGTCCCCTGCCCGGCGATGATTGCAGGGTCGTCGAACGGGTGGACGAACACGAGGTCGCGCTCGGCCTCGAGCTGGCGGGCGTGGGCATAAGCGTCGTCGAACCGTTCGCCGAACAGCACGACCTCGGCGCCGTGGCCTTCGGTCTGGCTGACCTTCATCATCGGGGTCGAGATGGGCATGACAATGGTCACCGGAATGCCGAGCCTCTTGCCGTGATAGGCAACCGCCTGGGCATGGTTGCCGGCTGACGCCGCGACGACGCCGCGGCGGCGCTCGTCGTCGGTCAGCTGGAGCAATTTGTTCAACGCGCCGCGCTCCTTGTAGGCGGCGGTGAACTGCAGATTCTCGAACTTCAGCCACAGCTCGGCGCCGACCAGCTCGGACAGGGTCCGGCCGAGGAGGGTCGGGGTGTGGACGACGGCGCCCTTGATGCGGGCGGCAGCGGCCTGGATGTCGGCGAAGGAAGGCGCGTCACTCATGGCAGCGCGGACTAGCTCTTCCGCGCCTTGCAAACAATGCTATGCGCGTCGTCATGCGTAGACCCACATTGGCGCTTGCAGCGCTGCTTTTCGCCGCCACCGTCCCCGTCGCCGCCAGCGCCGACACGCTGATCGACAACGTCAACGGTCTGCAAGTCGACGCCAGCGGGCACCTGCAGCGCTTCACCGGCGTGCTGATCGGCAATGACGGCAAGGTCGTGCGGCTGTTGGCCGGCGGCGACGTGCGGCCGAAGCGGGTCGATTACCGGCTCGACCTGCGCGGCAAGGTGATGCTGCCCGGGCTGATCGACGCGCACGGCCACGTGCTGTCGTTGGGCAAGGCGGCGATCATGCTCGACGTCGGCGGCACGCGATCGATTGCCGAACTGCAGCAACGATTGAAGGCCTATGCCGCCGCCAATGGCAGCCCGCGGTGGATCGTCGGGCGCGGCTGGAACCAGGAACTTTGGAGCGATGGGCGGATGCCGACCGCGGCCGACCTCGACGCGGTGGTGCCCGACCGGCCGGTGTGGCTGCAGCGGGTCGACGGCCATGCCGCGGTCGGCAATTCGGCGGCGCTGCGGGAGGCCGGGATCACCGCCGCGACCAAGGCGCCACCGGGCGGGCGGATCGAGAACGGCCTGTTCACCGACGCGGCGACCGACCTGGTGACTTCGAAAATCCCGCCGCCGGTCCCGGCCCAGCTCGATCGCGCTTTGGTCGAGGCGCAGCGCCTGCTGCTGTCCAACGGCCTGACCGCGGTGGCCGACATGGGCACCGACGAAGCCGACTGGAACGCCATGCGGCGGCTGGGCGATGGCGGGCGTCTGCAGGTGCGGGTGATCAGCTATGCCTTCGGGATCGACAATCTGCTGGCGATCGCCGGGCCGCACCCGACGCCGTGGCTGTACGACGGGCGGCTGAGGATGATCGGCCTCAAGCTGTACGCCGATGGCGCTCTCGGCTCCCGCGGGGCGCTGCTCAAGGCGCCGTACAGCGACAGCCCCAAGACCCGCGGGCTGAGCCTGATCGACGACGCCAAGCTGAAAAACCTCGCCAGCCGGGCGGCGATGGACGGGTTCCAGGTCGCGGTCCACGCCATCGGCGACGCGGCGAACGCGCAAGTCATCGGGGCGTATGAGGAACTGGCGCTGACCTACAAGGGCGACCGGCGCTGGCGGATCGAACATGCCCAAATCCTCGACCCCGCCGACATCCCGCGGCTGGCGAAGACCGGCATCATCGCATCGATGCAGCCGACCCACCAGACCAGCGACCGGACGATGGCCGAAGCGCGGCTGGGGCCGGCGCGGCTGGCGGGCGCTTATGCGTGGCAAACCATCGCCCGCAGCGGCGCGCGGCTGGCGCTGGGATCGGACTTCCCGGTCGAATCGCCCAACCCCTTTCCCGGCCTCAGCGCCGCGGTCAGCCGGCAGGGACTGGACGGCCAGCCCGCGGGCGGCTGGCGGCCCGAGGAACGGTTGAGCTTCGAGCAGGCGCTTGCGGGATTCACCCGCGGCGCGGCCTTTGCCGGGTTCGCCGAGGACCGCATCGGCAGCCTCGATCCCGGCCATTACGCCGACTTCATTCTGGTCGACCGCGACCCGAGCCAGATCGCGCCGATGGAGCTGGCGCGGACCCGGGTGCTGGAGACGTGGGTGGCTGGCCGCAAGGTGTGGCAGGCGGCGCCTAGCGCTTCGGCAGCGCCGCAGCCCTCCCGCTGAGCATCGCCGGGGTCAGGATCTGCGGCAATTCCTCGGGTGCGGCGGCGCCGGGCGCGTACCACAAGTAGAGCGGCACCCCCGCCCTGCCCCGGCTTTCGAGCAAGCGGGTGATCGCCGGGTCGCCATTGGTCCAGTCGCCGACCAGCACCTTGACCCCGGCGCGGCCGAAGGCGTGGCGGACTTCATCGCGGTCGATCGCGGCGGCTTCGTTGGCCTTGCACGTCAGGCACCAATCGGCGGTGAAATAAACGAACAACGGATCGCCGGCGGCGACATGGCGGGCGACGGCGGCCTCGCTCCACGCCTCGGCGCCGAGCGGGACGCGGGAGACGGCGGTCTGGCGTTGCGGCACAAACAACGCCGCGGCGCCGACGAGCAGGGCAGCGGCGGCAAGTGCGGCAATGCCGTTGGGTTCCCCGCGCCGCTGACGCCACCCGGCCCATAGCAGCAGCAGGCTGAGCGCGGCGACCGCGACCAGGCCGGCCACAAGCGCCGGCTGCCCCGCCTGGCGATAGAGCAGCCACAGGCAGCCGACCGCGGTCGCGGCCATCGGCAGGGCGAGGAAGCGCTGGAGCCGGGCCATCCACGGCCCCGGGCGCGGCAGGCGCCGGGCCAGCGTGGGGACGAAGGCGATCAGCACGAACGGCAAAGCGAGGCCGAGGCCGAGCGCCGCGAACACCGCGACCGAGCCGATCGCGGGCAGCAGCAAAGCGGTGCCGAGCGCGGCGCCGAGGAACGGCCCGGCGCACGGCGTGGCGACGAACGCGGCGAGCGCGCCGGTGCCGAAGCTGCCGAGCGGCTGGCGCTCCCCGGCCAGCACCGGCAGTTCGAACACGCGCAGGAGATTGAGGCTGATCGCGGTCGCCAGCAGCAGCAGGAGAATGGTGGTGCGCGGGTCCTGCAGCTGGAACGCCCAGCCGGCGGCGCTGCCCCCGGCCCTCACCGCCAGCAGCAAGGCGCCGAGCAGGCCGGTGCCAATCACCGCGCCCGCCGCATAGGCCAGCGCGCCGCGCCGCGCCTCGCGGGGCTCACCGCCCGACTTGGCGAGGTGAAGCGCTTTCAAGGCGAGGATCGGGAACACGCACGGCATCAGGTTGAGCAGCAAGCCGCCCGCGAGCGCGCCAAGGATCGCCAACAGCACCGCCTTGGCGCCCAGCGCACCGACGCGCTCGCCGCCGCTCGGCACCGGGCCGGGCACGGCGCGGAATTCCAGCCCGCGGCCGTCGCCGAGCGCGAGCACGCCGGACAAGGTGGCAGGCTGACCCCGGCGGCGCTTCAAGTCGGCGACCAGATTGTCGCCCTTGCGGCGGAAGGTTTGCACGGCGCCATAGTCGACCGGGCCATCGTCGGCCGGGAAGATGTAGGGCTCGCCGAGCGTGACGCTCGACGGCAGCGGGATGGCGATCCTCAGGCGGTCGCCGGCAATGGCGAAATGGGCGACGGCGGCGATCGGGCGCGGCAAAGCGCGGCGCCAATCGTTGAAGCGCAGGTCGGCGGCGGCGCCCGCGCCGATGGGCAGGTCGAGCGACAGGTCGCCATGTTCGGGAACGCAGATCCTGTCGGTGCAGGCGAGCCAGTTGGCGGTTCCGCGCAGGGGCAGCGAACCGCTTGCGCCGGCCGGCACGCTGAGCCGCGTCAGCAGGGCATAGTCGCGCTCATAGACATAGTTGACCAGCCCGGCGACGATCAGCCGCCGCGGCACCGGGTAGCGCAGCGGGCCGATGCCGGCACCGGCGGGAAGATGCCAGTCGATCCGCATCGGCAGGCCGGCATCGCCCGGATTGAGCCAATAGCCGTGCCAGCCGGGCCGGGTGTGCATGATGATCGCGAGCTCGACCGCCTGTCCGGGGAGTGCGGGTCCCTCGACGACCAGTTCGGGCTGGATGGCGTTGATGTGGTTCGCCAGC
>JANLQS010000125.1:0-3124 GCA_031367995.1 Sphingomonas sp. | reverse complement strand
CCGGCCGCGGCGATGGCACGATCGATGTCCGCCCGCTCGAGGTCGGCCGCAATCCGTTCCGGAAAGGCGACATCATCATCACGTCCGGGACCGGCGGTCTTTATCCTCCGCTCGTCCCGATCGCGACGGTCGTCAAGCTCGACGACGACGGCGCCATCGCCCTGCCGCTGGCGGACCCGGGCCGGGCCAGCTTCGCCCTGGTCGAACCGCCGTTCGAACCCGCCGCTTTGGCCGAGGCCGCTCGCCCCGCCGAGGAGCGCTAGCGATGGGCCGCTCGGCGCTGTCGATGGGCAATCGGCCGCTCAACCAGGGACCGCGCGCCGGACATGAAGCGATCCCGGCGATCAGCGTTGCCATCGCATCTCTGTTCGCGGTCCTGCCGATCGTTTCCGGCCACGGCTGGTGGCCCAATGCCGGGCTGCTGATGCTGATCGCCTGGCGAATGCTGCGCGCCGATGCGTGGGCGGCATGGGTCGCGGCGCTGCTCGGATTGTGGAACGACCTCGTCACCGGCAGCCCGCTCGGCCTGTCGGTCGCATTGTGGACGGCTTTCATGCTGGCGATGGACGTCATCGACCGGCGGACGATGTGGCGCGATTACTGGATCGAATGGATGCTGGCGATGCTGCTGCTGGCGCTCGCCGAGCTGGCGCAATGGCGCGTCGCGGCGCTGGCCGGGGCGCGGGTGCGGCTGGCCGGCGAATGGCCGTCGCTGCTGATCGCCGGGCTGTGCTTTCCGGTCGCCACCCTGATCGTGCGCCGGCTCGACCGCTGGCGGATGGGGCAATGAAGGCATCGCGCTACACCGGGGCCCATCAGGCGCTGACCTTTTCGCGGCGGATGCTGCTGGTCGGCGGCGCGCAATTGGCGATCGGCGGAGCGCTGATTACCCGCCTCGGCTATCTCGCGATCGCCCAGAATGCGCATTACAAATTGTTGAGCGAGAGCAACCGGGTGCAGCTGATCCCGGTGCCGCCGCGGCGCGGCTGGATCATCGACCGCCACGGCAAGCCGATCGCCATTAACCGCTCGAGCTTCCGGGTCGACATCATCCCCCAACAGCTCGAGGACCGGCCGCGGGTGATAGCGACGCTCGCCAGCCTGCTCAAGCTCCCCCCGGACGAGGTCGACCGCGTCCAGCGCGAGCTCGATGCCTCGCATGGTTTCCGCCCGGTCTCGGTCGCCGACAATATCCCCTATGAGCTGTACGCCGCGGTCACCGTCCATCTGCCCGAGCTGCCCGGCGTCGCGCCGTCGCGCGCCTTCGCCCGTTATTATCCCGCGGGCAGCGCGGTCGGGCAGCTGGTCGGATACGTCGGGTCCGCCAGCACCAAGGAATATGAGGCCGAGAACAAGAATCCGTTGCTCATCATTCCCGGCGTCAAGATCGGCAAGGAAGGGCTGGAGAAGACCTTCGAACAGGATTTGCGTGGCGAGCCCGGCGGGCAGCGGGTCGAAGTCACCGCGCGCGGCAAGCTGGTGCGCGAACTCGACGCCAAGCCCGACCGCAGCGGCCGCACGATCCAGCTGACCATCGACGCCGATCTGCACGATTATGCGGCGCGGCGGATCGGCGAGAATTCAGGATCGATCGTGGTCATCGACGTGCCCACCGGCGACATATTGGCGATGCCGTCGATGCCGTCGTTCGATCCCAATAATTTCTCCGACGGGATCAGCCGGAACGAATGGAAGATGCTGTCGGACAACGACCATTTGCCCTTGGTCGATAAGGTCACCGAAAGCCTTTACCCGTCGGGATCGACGATCAAGCCGCTGATGAGCCTGGCGTTGCTGAAAGCCGGCATCGATCCCCGCGCACGCGTGTTCTGCAACGGCGTCTTCCCCCTCGGCAACCACATCTTCCACTGCGACGCGCGTCATGGATCGGTGGGGATGGACGATGCCATCATCAAGAGTTGCGACGTCTATTTCTACACCATGTCGCTGCGCGCAGGGGTCGAATATATCGCCCCGATGGCGCGGCTGATGGGCTTTCAGGAGAAGTTCGACCTGCCGATCGCAGCGCAGCGGTTCGGCACCGTGCCCGATCCCGAGTGGATGCAACGCCGTTATCATCGCGCGTGGCAGGCCTATGACACGATCAACATGTCGATCGGCCAGGGCAACGTGCTGGTCAATCCGCTGCAGCTGGCGGTGATGGCGGCGCGGATCGCGTCGGGCCGCATCCTCCAACCCCGGCTGACCGGCGCCCGCCGCAGCGCCATGCCGGATCTCGCCGTCTCCGCCAAGGATCTCGAGTTCGTCCGCCAGGCGATGGGCCAAGTGACCATCCGCGGCACCGCCGCCGCGGCCAAGCTGCCGTTCGACAATATCGCCATGGCCGGCAAGACCGGCACGGCGCAGGTCCGCCGTATCACCATGGGAGAACGCGCTTCCGGCGGCGTTCGTTCGAACGAAAGCCTGGCCTGGCGGATGCGCGACCACAGCCTGTTCGTCGGCTTCGCGCCGGTCGAAAACCCGCGCTACGCCGCCGCCGCGGTCATCGAGCATGGCGGCTTCGGGGCCCAGGTCGCGGCGCCGTTGGTGCGCGATGTGATGACCTATTTGTTCGACAAGCCCAAGGGACTGGCCGCGCTCGCAGCCTACGAGGGCACGATCGGCGGGACGCTCGAGCAACGGGTCGCCCAGCGCACCGCCGCGTGGCGCGGCGCCAACGGCCTGCCGCCGCGGGGGCGCGGACCGACATGATCTCCTCGGCGATCATCCCGCAACCGCTGGCGCGCCTGCCGTGGAAGCTGATTTTCATCGTGTTCGGCATCTGCGCAATCGGGCTCGTCACGCTCTATTCGGCGGCCGGCGGATCGTGGCGGCCGTGGGCGATGAAGCAGGGTATCATCATCCTCGTCTTCTTCGGCCTCGCGCTAGGCGTGTCGTGGATCCCCGAAAAGACGGTCAAGCAACTGACCTTCCCAGCTTACATTGCAATCCTCGTCATGCTCGTCGTGGTCGAGGCGATCGGGTTCGTCGGCAAGGGCGCCCAGCGCTGGGTCGACCTCGGCGTAATCCGCCTCCAGCCGTCGGAATTCATGAAGCCGGCCATCGTCGTCACCCTGGCGCGCTTCTACGACCTCATTCCAGCGAGCGACGTCCGGCGATGGCG
>JANLQS010000108.1:0-3977 GCA_031367995.1 Sphingomonas sp. | reverse complement strand
GATCGACCGGCGGTTGTCGTTCCTGGCCAAGGCGATGAAAGACGCCAAGGTGGTCGACCCGGCCGGCCAGGCGGAGCGCGACCGCATCCGCTTCGGCGCGACGGTCGATCTGGCCGACGAGCAGGACGAGCGCCGCACCCTAACCCTGGTCGGCGAGGATGAGGCCGACGCCACCGCTGGACGGATCAGCTGGCGAGCGCCGATCGCCCGCGCGCTGGTCGGCGCCCGAGTCGGCGATGAACGGGTCGTCCGCCTGCCCGCAGGCGAGAAAAGCTACGAGGTGATCGCAATCCGCTATCCGGCCTGATCGAGCAACCAAACTTCACGGCCAATTGTTGATGGGCGTTCCCTGACGGAGAGGTCAAATGCATGACGTTGCAGAGCGCCCTGCCGCTCACGATGCCGAAAAATCACCCGTGCGGAGTGACTTGCACCATGCCTTGGAGGCATTCCTAAGCTGTTGGAAGGCCGAGGGTACGTCTTACGGCGGCACGGATCAGTCAGGAGCCAATCCCCGCGCAAACGGCGCAACGTGGGAAAGCACCCACGAAGGAAAGTGGCACACCGGAAAATTCTTCCTGGTGCAAGACGAGCGCGCGATCATCGGCGGCGATTCCACCTTCGACACGCTAAGCATTATGGGCGTAGACGCCAAAACGGGCGAATACTTCGCCCAGTCGTTTGAAAACCACGGGTTTGAGCGGCGCTACAAGGTGGCCCGCGACGGAAATCGCTGGACTCTCTCTGGGGAGCATGAGCGCGCGACCATCACCTTCAACGACAATGGCCGGACGCAAGAAATCGTCTGGGAATGGAAACCCGGAGAGACATGGCTGCCACTTTGCGAAAGGACCGCACGCAAAATCTGACCAGCTTCACCCGCGCCTGTGATGGAGAAGGAAGACGTCGGTGGTCGCCATCCATCACCCCGGACGCTGTCGCTCAAGCCCGCTTCTTCTTATCGAGGTAGACGACCGTGGCGTCGTCCTTGGGCGGGGCCAGCGGCATCGCCTTTTCGAACCGCTCGGCCAGCTCGGTCAGCGCCGCGATCCGCCCGCCGTATTTGTCGCCGGCGTCGATCAGGGTCCACGGCGCCCAGCGCGTGTCGGTCTGCGCGAAGACGTCGCTCCAAGCCTGCTCATAGGCGCCGCGATTCGCCGCGCTGTGGGCTTCCGACTGACCGACCAGCACGCGCCGCCACGGATCCTCGGCCCGCTCGCGCAGCCGCTCGGCCTGGACCGCGGCGGAGACGTGGAAGAACAGTTTCACCACCAGGGTGCCATGATCGCACTGCTGCGTTTCGAATTCGTTGACCTCGTCGGCGGCGCGCGCCCACGCCCGATCGTCGAGGTCGCCCGCCAGCCGCCCCTCGATCATCTGGCGGTACCAGCTGCGGTAAAAGATTGCGCTGTGCCCGGCCGCCGGCAACCGGCTCCAGAACGGCGCGAGCCAATGCCGATCGTCCTCGGCGCTGCCCTCGGCCGGCAGACAATAGGTCGCCAGCTGGCACGGGTCCCACGCCCCGGCGAGTTTCTTCAGCGCACCGCGCTTGCCCGCCCCGTCCCATCCCTCGATCAAGACGATCGCGCGCTTGCGGTGGACGATCTGCGACAGCTGAGCGCGGGCGAGCCGATCCTGCAGCGCCGACAGCACAGCTTGATAGTCACCGGCGAACGGCGCCCCCCGCTCAAATTCCGTTAAATCGATCGGCACCCGCTGGGTCTAACCCAAGGAGAATCCGACCGCAATCGACTAACTTTCGTTAGATTCGAACGATGCGGCAGCCCGTGGCGCCAACGCCACCAAGCCCCGGCGCCGGCCCCTCAGCCCTTGGGCGCGCCGTCGGCGACAATGCGGATCGACAATTCCTTCAACTGCTTCGGGGTGACCTCGGCCGGGGCGTTCATCAGCAGATCTTCGGCCTTCTGGTTCATCGGGAAGACAATCACTTCGCGAATATTGGGTTCGTCGGCGAGCAGCATGACGATGCGGTCGATGCCCGGCGCCGATCCGCCGTGCGGCGGCGCGCCATAATTGAACGCGCCGATCATGCCGGGGAAGTTGGTATCGACTTCGTCGCGGCTGTAACCGGCGATTTCGAACGCCTTGTACATGATGTCCGGACGGTGGTTGCGGATCGCGCCCGAGGAGAGTTCAACGCCGTTGCAGACGATGTCATATTGCCACGCGAGGATGTCGAGCGGGTCCATCGTCTGAAGCGCGTCCATCCCGCCCTGCGGCATCGAGAAAGGGTTGTGGCTGAAGTCGACCTTCTTGGCGTCTTCGTCATAGTCGAACATCGGAAAGTCGACGATCCAGCAAAAGCGGAAAGCATCCTTCTCGATCAGGTCGAGGCTTTCGGCGACCCGGGTGCGCGCGGCCCCGGCCAGTTTGGCGGCGTCGCTGTCCTTGCCGGCAGCGAAGAAAATGCCGTCGTCGGGGCCAAGCCCCATCGCCGCGGCGAGCGCGTCCATACCGTCGCTGCCGTGGTTCTTGGCGATCGGCCCACCCCACTCGCCGGCCTTGCGCGTCGCATAGCCCAAGCCCGCAAAGCCTTCGCCGCGCGCCCACTCGTTCATCTCGTCAAAGAATTTGCGGCTCTTGTCGGCGGTGTTGGGGGCCGCGACGGCGCGCACCACCATGCCCTTTTCAACCAGCCCGGCAAACAGGCCGAAGCCCGATCCGACAAAATGGTCGCCGACGTCGTGGACGATCAGCGGATTGCGCAAATCGGGCTTGTCGCTGCCGTACTTTAGCAACGCTTCCTTATACGGGATGCGAACGAACTCGCCCGCCGGGGTGACCTTGCGGCCATCGGCGAATTCCTCGAATAGCCCTGCCAGCACCGGCTCGATCGCATCGAACACGTCGTCCTGGGTGACGAAGCTCATCTCAAAATCGAGCTGGTAGAATTCGCCCGGTGAACGATCCGCCCGCGCGTCCTCGTCGCGGAAGCAGGGCGCGATCTGGAAATAGCGGTCGAACCCGGCGACCATCAGCAATTGCTTGAACATCTGCGGCGCCTGGGGAAGCGCGTAGAATTTGCCCGGATGGACCCGGCTCGGCACCAGATAGTCGCGCGCGCCCTCGGGGCTCGACGCAGTCAGGATCGGCGTCTGGAATTCGGTGAATCCCTGGTCGATCATCCGCCGCCGTACCGAGGAGATGACCTGGCTCCTCAGCATGATGTTGCGGTGCAGCCTCTCCCGGCGGAGGTCGAGATAGCGATATTTGAGGCGCGTCTCCTCGGGGTACTCCGCTTCCCCCGCGACCGGCATCGGCAGCTCGGCGGCCGCCGACTGAACCTCGACCGTGTCGACCACGATCTCGATGTCGCCGGTGGCGAGCTTGGCATTGACCGCCCCGCCCTCGCGCCCGACGACATTGCCCGTCACCGTCACGACCGATTCGACGCGCAGCGAATCGAGCGTCTTGAGCGCCTCGCTGCCCGCCCGGCAAACCAGCTGCGTCAGCCCGTAATGGTCGCGCAGATCGACGAACAGCACCCCGCCGTGGTCGCGCTTGCGGTGGATCCAGCCCGACAGCTTGACGGTCGATCCGACGTCGCTGGCGCGAAGGGCGGCGCAATTGTGCGTGCGATAGGCGTGCATGGTCATAATCTCGTCATTCCCGCGAAAGCGGGAATCCCGCTTCACGCGCCTTGGTAAAAGAGTAAGCGAGACCCCCGCCTTCGCGAGGGTGACGGCTTGGGGATTGGATCGGGCGCATCCCTTTCCCCTTGGCCTTTGTCAAGGCGCGTGCACCCGGCTATGGCCCGGCCAACATGAAAATCCACAAGCTGATCAACAAGCAGGACGAGCTGGAAGCGCTGGTCTCCCGCCTTGCCGGCCACGACTTTGTCGCGGTCGACACCGAATTCATGCGCGAGAACAGCTATTGGCCCGAATTGTGCCTGCTGCAGATTGCCAGCGTCGAGGAAGCGGCAGCGATCGACCCGATGGCCGGCGAACTCGACC
>JANLQS010000090.1:0-17481 GCA_031367995.1 Sphingomonas sp. | reverse complement strand
GCTGTCCTTGCGCCAAGGCGGCGCGCGCAAATTCCCCGATTGGCAGGCGTCGTTCGTGGACGGGGCGGGCGGGCAAAGCGTGACGGAGCGGATGTGGCAACGGATGCGGCCGGTGACCGACGGCGCGATCACGGTGACGCTCAAGCAGACCGCCGAAGCGATGCGGCTGATCGCCGAGAAGACGCGGACGATCGCCGAGGGCGCGGGCGCGCTGTCGCTGGCGGCGGCGCTGAGCGGCGAGGCCGGGCCAGGCCCGATCGTGTGCATCGTGTCCGGCGGGAATGTAGATTTGAAGACGTTTGGGGAGTTGGTACGGAGTCCAGCGTTGTAGCCGTCACGGGAGTAAATCCCGTGACGTCAGTCCTGTCGCTTCGCGCAGGCTGGCCGGCTTTCGGCAGCTCTTCGACAGAAGGCCCGGGACCGCTGATGCGATTCCGGGCCTTCTGCTCGGTGCCTCAAGCTAGTCAATCTTCGGGAGGGTTTCGAACTGGTGGAACGGGGGCGGGCTGCTCAAGGTCCACTCGAGGGTGGTGGCGCCTTCACCCCAGGGGTTGTCGGGCGCCTTCTTGCCCGCCGCCAGCGACCAGAAAATATTGACGAAGAAGATCACCATGCCGACCGACATGACCATGTAGCCGTAGGTCGAGACCATGTTCCATTTCTCGAACGCCGGGGTGTAGTCCGGGATGCGCCGCGGCATGCCGTCGAGGCCGAGGAAATGCTGCGGGAAGAAGATCAGGTTGACGCCGATGAACATGATGAAGAAGTGCGCCTTGCCGAGCGCTTCGTTGTACATCTTGCCGCTCATTTTCGGGAACCAGTAATAGAAGCCGGCGAACAGAGAGAACACCGCGCCGAGGCTGAGCACGTAGTGGAAATGGGCGACGACATAATAAGTGTCGTGCATGTAATTATCGACCCCGCCGTTGGCGAGCACGACCCCGGTTACGCCGCCGACGGTGAACAGGAAGATGAATCCGATGGCCCACAGCATCGGCGTTTCGAAGCTGATCGAGCCGCCCCACATGGTCGCGATCCAGCTGAAGATCTTGACGCCCGTCGGCACCGCGATGATCATCGTCGCGGCGGTGAAATACATCTTGGTGTTCACGTCCATGCCAATGGTGAACATGTGGTGCGCCCAGACGACGAATCCGACCACGCCGATGGCGACCATGGCGTAAGCCATGCCGAGATAGCCGAACACCGGCTTGCGGCTGAAGGTGGCGATGATCTGACTGACCATGCCGAAGCCGGGCAGGATCATGATGTAGACCTCGGGATGGCCGAAGAACCAGAACAGATGCTGATAGAGCACCGGGTCGCCGCCGCCCGCGGCATCGAAGAAGCTGGTGCCGAAGTTGCGGTCGGTCAGCAGCATGGTGATCGCCCCGGCGAGGACCGGCAGCGCCAGCAACAGCAGGAAGGCGGTGACCAGGATCGACCACACGAACAATGGCATCTTGTGCAGGGTCATGCCCGGCGCGCGCATGTTGAAGATGGTGGTGATGAAATTGATCGCGCCGAGAATCGAGCTGGCGCCCGCCAAATGCAACGCGAAGATCGCCATGTCGACCGCCGGCCCGGTCGATCCGCTGGTCGATAGCGGCGCGTAGATCGTCCAGCCGGTGCCAGCGCCGAGCCCTGTCCCACCCGACACGAACGACGAGCCGAGGAGCAGCATGAACGCCGGGACGAGCAGCCAGAACGAAATATTGTTCATCCGGGGGAAGGCCATGTCGGGGGCGCCGATCATGATCGGCACGAACCAGTTGCCAAAGCCGCCGATCATCGCCGGCATGACCATGAAGAACACCATGATCAGGCCGTGGGCGGTGATCAGCACGTTCCAGTGGTGGAGCGATTCGTCGAAGCTGGCACCGACGCCGGCGCCGAGCGGCCAGGCGTGGTTCAAAATCTGAATGCCGGGGTGCATCAGTTCGGCGCGCATGATGCCCGAGATCGCCCCGCCGATGATCCCGGCGGTGATCGCGAAGATCAGATAGAGGGTGCCGATGTCCTTGTGGTTGGTCGACATGAACCAGCGGGCGAAAAAGCCCGGCTTGTGATCGGCATCATGGTGCGCGTGGCCGGCGTCGTCATGGGCCTTCAGCGGAAGCGCATTGGCGGGAATGGTGCTCATGGTCTGTGTCTCGCTGCGCTAAATCTAGTTCTGGGCCGTGGCGGCTTGATTGAGCGCCGGCTGCTGGAGCGCGGCGGGCTGCGCCGCGACCGGAACGGCGCCTGTCGCGGTGGCTGGGGCGACGGCAGGGACGACCTTGGCGCCCTTGGGCGTGCCGCCCTTGCTTGCCAGCCAGGCGTTGAAGCGATCGACCGGCACGACTTCGACGCCGATCGGCATGTAGCCATGGCGCGCGCCGCACAATTCGCTGCACTGGCCGAAATAGACGCCCGGCCGGTCGACCTTGACCCAGGTCTCGTTGAGGCGGCCGGGGTTGGCGTCCATCTTGGTCCAGAAGGCGGGAATGGCGAAGCTGTGGATGACATCGGCCGAGGTGATGATGAACTTGACGATCTTGCCCTCGGGGATGACGATCCGTTCGTCGACCGCCAGCATCGGCGGACCGTCGGCGTCGGTGCGATAGCGGGCGCCGGGCTTGACGTCGGCCTTTTCCTTCAACTGGTTGGAGACGATTTCGAACCCGCCATTGTCGGGGTAGCTGTAGGTCCAGTACCACTGGTTGCCGGTAACCTTGATCGTCACGTCGGCCGGCGGCGGGCTGTATTGCTCGCGGATCAGGCGGATCGAGGGGATGGCGATGGCCACCAGGATGAACACCGGGACGACCGTCCAGACGACCTCGATCGTGGTATTGTGGCTGTTGCGCGACGGCGTCGGGTTGGCGCCGCGGCGGAAGCGGAACATGGTGAAGGCGAGCAGGCCCAGCACGAAAATCGAGATCACGAAGCACATCAGCAGCAGCCAGTGATCGTGGAACGCCTGCGCCTGGCGGCCGATCGCCGTGACCTGATCCTGGATGCCGTTGCGGCCGTCGGGCATGCCGATCCCCGGCGTCGGGGCGACATAATGGAAGGCCGGGCCAACGGGCGCGGATGCGGCCGGCGTGGCGGCAGTTGCGGTGCTCGCGGCTGGCGCGGCCACGGCCGCAGAGGTCGCGGCCGGAGTTGTCGCCGCGGTCGTGGCGCCGGCCATTGCCGGGGGAAGCCCGGCCACTGCCAGCGCGAAGGCCCATCGCATCAAGTTCATCATCACCCCGGTGATTTGGGTTGCCGTGCCACGGGCCGCCCGTCCGGCGACCCCCAATTGCGGCGGCCTTATAGGCGGGACCTTGCGCTCCCTCAAGCGCTCGATCGTGCCATTTTCATCGGGTGTTGCCGGGCGCCTTCCGCCCCCCTATTTCGCGGGGCGGAAAGCAGAGGCGACGCGCCATGACCGACGAGCAGATCCTCGATGAATTCCGCGCCGCGGACGCGCTGCTCGAGGGGCATTTCATCCTGTCGTCGGGGCTTCGCAGCCCGAAATATCTGCAGTGCGCGCGGGTGCTGATGGATGGCGCCCGGGCCGAGCGGCTGGCGCAAGCGCTGGCCGCCAAGCTGCCCGCCGACGTCCGCGAAAGCGTGGACGCCGTAGTGTCGCCAGCGATGGGCGGGGTCATCATCGGTCATGAAATGGGCCGCGCGCTTGGTGTGCCGGCGATGTTCGTCGAGCGGCCAGACGGGGTGTTCGCCCTGCGCCGCGGGTTCGCGCTGACGCCCGGCGCCAAGGTGCTGATGGTCGAGGATGTTGTGACCACCGGCCTGTCGTCGAAGGAAGCGATTCTGGCGATCGAGGCGGCCGGCGGCGCGGTCGTCGCCGCCGCCAGCCTGGTCGACCGCTCGGGCGGGACGGCCGACCTAGGCGTATTGTTCGTGCCGCTGATCCGCATCGACGTGCCGACCTATGCCGCCGACGAGTTGCCCGAGTCGCTGGCCGCCATCCCGGCGGTCAAGCCGGGGAGCCGGGCGGCGGCTTGAGCGCGAGCCCGCGCCTTGGGGTCAACATCGACCATGTCGCGACAATCAGGAACGCGCGCGGCGGAGCGCATCCCGACCCGGTCCGCGCCGCCGAAGCCGCCGCCCGCGCCGGTGCCGACGGCATCACCGCCCATTTGCGCGAGGACCGGCGACACATCACCGACGGCGACATCGACCGGCTGATGGCCGAAATCGCCTTACCGCTGAACCTTGAAATGGCGGCGACCGAGGAAATGCTCGGCATCGCGCTGGCCCACCGCCCGCACGCGGCATGCATCGTCCCCGAGCGACGCGAGGAGCGAACGACCGAGGGCGGGCTCGACGTCGCCGGGCAGTTCGAGTTGCTCAAGCCGGTCGTCGAGCGGCTGGCCGGGGCCGGAATCCGCGTCAGCCTGTTCATCGAACCCAATGAACGTCAGGTTGAGGCGGCGTTGCGGCTGGGTGCCCCGGTGGTCGAATTCCACACCGGCCAATTCGCCCATGCGACGGGGGAAGCGCGGGTGATGGAGCTGAAACGCCTGGCCGACGCCGCCGCACTGGCGACCAAGAATGGCATCGAGCCGCACGCCGGGCACGGCCTGACCTTCGCCAATGTCGCGGCGGTCGCCACCATCCCGCAGATCGCCGAATTGAACATCGGCCATTTCCTCATCGGCGAGGCGATCTTTACAGGGCTCGAGGCGAGCGTCAGGCGGATGAAAAAGCTGATCGGGGAAGCGAGATGATCTTCCCCGCCCCGGGGATGTGGCAGCCCATCGGGCTGACGGTGGGGGGTCAGAGACCCGCACGACCGCCCTTCCACCACCGCTTTGCGGCGGTCCCCTTCCCCGTTCCGGGGAGGATTTGATGATCGTCGGGATCGGCAGCGACCTTTGCAATATCGAGCGGATCCAGCGGTCTATCGACCGGTTTGGGGAGCGCTTTCTCAACCGGGTATTCACCGAGGTCGAGCGGGCCAAGGCGGCGCGGCGGCCGTTCACCATGGCGGGGACGCTGGCCAAGCGCTTCGCCGCCAAGGAGGCGTTTTCGAAAGCGGTCGGCACCGGCTTCAAGCGCGGCGTGTTCATGAAGGACATCGGCGTCATCAATGCCCCATCGGGCGCGCCGACGCTTCACCTGACCGGCGGCGCCCGGGCGCGGCTTGACGCGCTGGCGCCGGAAGGCCACGCCGTCGAGGTGCATTTGACGATGACCGACGACCACCCTTGGGCGCAGGCGTTCGTCATCCTCGAAGCTCGCAAAATGGAGCCGGTAACTTGAGTGACAGCGTCGAGGTGACAACCACCGCCGAGGGCGAACCCGCGGCCACGCCGTCGGCCGAGAAGGACAGTCACGGCTCCGCTTTGTGGCGCGAAATCAAGGGGCTGAGCCTGGTCTTGCTGGCGGTGCTGACGTTCCACAGCTTCATCGCCAAGCCGTTTTACATCCCGTCGGAATCGATGATGCCGATCCTGCTCAAGGGCGACCGGCTGGTGGTATCGAAATATCCGTTCGGCTGGTCCTATGTCTCGCCAACCATCCCCAACCCGGCCGCGATCGCGCGCAGCATCGCCCACGGCCAGGCCGAGCCATGGGGCGTCACCTTGCCGTTCATGGCGGGCCGCGTGCTGGGCCATTTGCCGGGACGCGGCGACATCGTCATCGTCACGCCGCCGGGGCAGAATGAGGATTATATCAAGCGGGTCATCGGCCTGCCCGGCGACACCATCGAAGTACATAATGGGCGGCTGGTCATTAACGGCCGGCCGGTTCCGAGCGAAGTCCGGCCGCCGGTGCAGATCCCGGTCGACGCCAATGCCCCGTGCAGCCCGTACCAGTTCCCCGGCGCGCTAGTATCGACGCCGCGGGGCGACATGTGCAGCCTGCCGATCGTCCACGAAACGCTGCCCAACGGGGTCAGCTATGACACCATCGATCTGGGCCGCAGCCCGGGCGACGAATTCGGCCCGGTCAAGGTGCCGGCCGGCCGGCTGTTCCTGATGGGTGACAACCGCGACCGCAGCGCCGACAGCCGGTTCGCTTTGGGGCCGCCCGACAATGGCCTGGGCGGACCGGTGCCGTGGGAGAATATCGGCGGCCGCGCCGAATTCATCACCTTCAGCCTGGACGGCACGACCCAGATGCTGAACCCGGCAAGCTGGCTGCGCGCCTTCCGATCGGGCCGCGCCGGTGACAGCCTGCGGGCCCGGCAAGGCCGCTGACGACGATGGCCCGACCGATCACCCCGGCAGCACGCAAACGGCGGCGCGCGGGGGTCGTCCCGCTTGCCGAAGAGGCGCATATCGAACAGCGCGGCCCGACCGAGATCGACGACCCGCGGCTGGCGATCGAATTGCGCCGGGCGGCAGTGTGGCTGGGCATGGCGCTGCTGATCGTCGGCGTCATCGTCCTCGCCCAGCCGCTGATGCTGATCGTCGGCGGGATGGTGTTCTCGGTCATTCTCGACGGTGGCGCGCGGCTGCTCGGGCGCTATTTGCCGATCCCGCGCGGCTGGCGCCTGGGAATCGTCGCGCTGGCCGGCTTCGGTTTCGTCGGCTGGGTGTTTTATTATGCCGGGACGACGCTGGCGGCGCAGGCCGAGGCGCTGCGCGCAGTGATCACGGTCCAGGCGGGCAAATTGATGGCAATCGCGTCGGGCCTTGGCCTGATCCCCGTCGGGGACAGCATCGCCAGCCTCCAGGCGCAGGTCATGGGCGGGGTCGGGCGGCTGACCAGCGCAGTCGGATCGGCGCTTGGCGCGGTGACGTCGATGATCATGATCATCGTCATCGGCATCTTCATCGCGATGGAGCCGCACCTCTATGACCGCGGCCTCGCGTGGATGCTGCCGGTCAAGCACCGCGGGCGTTTCTATACGATCACCAACCGCATCGGCTTCACGCTGCGCCGACTGCTGGCTGGGCGGCTGGTCGGCATGGCGTTCGAGGGCGTGGTGACGTTCATCCTGCTGATGCTCGGCGGAGTGCCGATGGCGGCGCTGCTCGGACTGATCACCGGCCTCCTCGCCTTCCTGCCCAACATCGGCGCGATCATTTCCGGCGTGTTGATGGTGGCGGTCGGGTTTTCCGCCGGGCCGGCCCAGGGCGTGTGGGCGATCATCGTCTATTTCGCGGTGCAGAATTTCGACGGCTACATCGTCGTCCCGTACATCGCCCGGCGGACCGTCGATCTGGCCCCGGCGGTGGTGCTGGCGGCACAGCTGATATTCGGCGCCCTGTTCGGGATCCTCGGACTGTTGCTGGCCGACCCGATTGTCGCCACCTTCAAGGTCACACTGGAAGAATTGAGCAAGCGCCCGAACGACGGCGAGACAGAACCGGTCGCCTAGCGCGGCGGGGCGGCGCCTTGCATCTGCTGCATCTGCTGCTGCTGTTGCTGCTGAAGGATGGCGGGGCCCATGCCCGGCGCGACTTCGCGCACGGTCACTTCGAAATTGAGCGGCGCGTTGGGCCTCATGCCGGGCGGCGGAGAGGCGCCATAACCCAGCTCCGGCGGCAGGCGGAATTTGTAGCTGCCGCCTTTCTGCATCTTCATCATCGCTTCGGCGAAGCCGGGGATGACCGCCATCGGCACCATCGGCACCGGCTGTTGCGAGGCGTCGAACACCTTGCCGTCGTCGAAGGTGCCGACATAGTCGACCAAAGCGGCATCCTCCCGCTGGAGGAGCGGGCCAGTGCCTGGTTTCAAGGTGCGGAAGGCGATCCCGCTGGCCGTGGTCTCGCCGCGGAACGGCGCGGTGCCGAGGCGGGCGAGGACGAAAGCGACCAGGATCAGCGCGGCGAGCGCCAGCAGCAACTTGGCAAGCGAGCCGCGCGCGAGCGGGCGGAGCGGAACCTGGGTGGTGGTGGTCATCGGGCAGGGCCTAGCGCGCGAAAGGGCGGATTAACGGGCGGTGCCCTCGCGCTCCATGCGCTTGCGCTCGAGCTTGCGGGCGCGGCGAATCGCGGCAGCCCGCTCGCGGGCGCGCTTTTCCGACGGCTTCTCGTAATGACGGCGCAGCTTCATCTCGCGGTAGACGCCCTCGCGCTGCAGCTTCTTCTTGAGCGCGCGCAGCGCCTGATCGACATTATTGTCGCGAACGATGATCTGCATAAAAGCCGTCCAACTCCCTTAAATTCCTGCCCGCTTCCGACGGGCCAAAGCGGTCACCTGCCCGCAATCGAGCCAGGAAACAGCGCGCAAAGACTATTGTTCGACGCAAGGCAAGGCCCGACGGCGTTCGCGGCCCATTAGCAGCGACCCCCAGCCTTTTCAAGGCATTGGCGAATTACCAGCAGTTACGACGAACCGTTGCTCGAAGACGACGGCGCGAGGATCGAACTGCGATGGGTTATCGGCAGTTAACCTTTGCGATGGTAGAAGTGGTGCTTGTTCGGGAGGGAATGGATGTCGTTGAATCGCAGGGAAATGTTGCGGCTGGGTGCAGCGGGGGCGGGCGGCTTGCTGCTGTCCTCCACAGTGAGCGCCGCGCCGGGCGCGTCCCTCCTCAACCTCTCCACGCCGTTCGTTCCGATGGCCTCGCCGCAGGCCTTCACGCCGCAGATGGTCGCCGGCGTCAACCCGGCGTTGCTGGCCCGGGCCAAGGCGGCGCTCGATTCGCATCGCTGGTGGATTCGCCACCGCGACGTCATCGGCGTGGTCGATTTCTCGCTCGGTTCGAACAATCCGCGGTTCCATGTCGTCGATCTGATGGCAGGCCGGGCGGAAAGCCATCTGGTAGCCCACGGCCGCGGCTCCGACCCCGATCATTCGGGCTATGTCGAGCGCTTCTCGAACGATTTCGGATCCTACGCCACGTCGAACGGCACCTATGCCACGGCCGAAACCTATGACGGCAAATACGGGCTGTCGATGAAGGTCAAAGGGCTCGACTGGTCGAACAGCAATGCCGAAAGCCGGGCGATCGTCATCCACAACGCATGGTATGCCGAACCGGAAATGGTCGCCGAGCACGGCAAGCTCGGCCGCAGCGAGGGCTGCTTCGCCTTCAGCCGCGCTAGCCAGTGGAATGTCATGACCAGGCTTGGCGACGGCCGCATGATCTACGCCGACAAGCTCGCCTGAGCCTTACCGAAAGCAAGTCAAAAGACGCTCGGCCAGCGGCTCGCCGCAGCCATGCCTTGCACTACGTGGTGAGCGGTCATTCCGCCGAATCATCTCAATCGGCGATCTTGAGGCGCACTCGAGCGCCGTCGGGCAAATCCTTGATCTGCTGGAACATGTCCGCGGTGAAGGCCAACCAATTGTGCCAAGGTGCGACCCAAACGTTCCCCACCGTATAGTCACCGCCTAGGGCGGGTAGCGTCGTGAACGCGTAGCACTGATCATCGCCAAGCACTTTTCCCGCGTGGCGGCAGGCATCTACCAGCGCGCGCAACTGCCAGCCGTGGGCGTCGTCTTCGACTTGACGCCAGAACTCCTCTTCGGACGAGGCAATGCGCTCGGCCGTGCAAGCCGCTCGTTCGAGCATATGCACCGCGCCGCCGGAATCCACCACGAAGGCGTCCGCAAAGAGGTTTGAGCGGAGAATGCGCGCCCGTCCGGGCAAAATGGGCAACCACGCCGTCAAGTCCGCCTTGTCAGCAGTGCTGGGCAAGAAGTAGTCAATCGCCTTCATCGGGCGATGCTGACGGATGTGAGTGACGTCCGTAATGGCTCGCAAGGGCTTATCCGGAGTCGCGGCAGCTCGGCTTTCGCCTACGGCTTCTTGGCGGCGATGTCGGTGGCGGCGGCGGCGGCGGGGGAGTTGCCGGCCTTGTCGAGCAAGGCGGCGATGACCTTGGTGTCGCGCTTGTAGAGGTCCGTATAGTTGACGATCGAACCGTCGAGCAAAGCGGCGGCGCTGAAATAAACGATGTAGACCGGCACCGGCTTGACGAAATTCGCCTGCACCGTCTTCTTGCTGGCGAGCGTGTCCTCGATCTTGGCGCTGTCCCACTGACCATCATCGTCGCCGAGCAGTTGGGTGCCCAATTCGACGATATTCTGCGTCCGCACGCAGCCGTGGCTGAGCGCGCGGACCTCACTGTTGAAGCGGCTGCGGGCGTTGGTGTCGTGCAGGTAGATGTTATATTTGTTCTGCATCACGAATTTCATCTGGCCGAGCGCGTTCGACGACCCCGGCGGCTGGCGCCAGCGCTGAACCTTGCCGTCCTTGCCCTTGACCGCGATGAAGCCGTTCTTGCCGGCGACTTCCTTGTTGATGCTGGTCGGCACTTCCCACCACGGGTTGAGGATCACCCCGGTGGCCAGCACGCTCAGCTGGGGAGTCGGCGTCTTGATGGCCCCGGCGATGGCCTTGTGCTTCCACCGCGTGACCCCGTTTTCGACCAGGGTTGCATGGAACGAGGGCACGTTGACGATGATATACTTCGGCCCGAGGTCGCGCGGCAACCAGCGCCAGCGATCCATGTTGAGGCGGATGCGGTTGATCGTCGCGCTGTCGCCCAGCTTGGCCTGGGCCAAAGCGGCGCGCAGCGCGCCATACTGCGGGTGGGTCGGCAACAGGCCGGTCAGCGCTGCGGGCACCTGATGCCGGGCAAGCGCTTCGTCGAGCAGCATCCGCTGATGCGTCGCATCAAGATCGGGATCAACGACGTGCCAGTCGATGCGATTGTCGCCGCGGACATGGCCCAGGGCGAGGTCGGACGATAGCTTGTTGAAGCTGTCGGTTGCCGCTTTCGACGTCGCAACTGCATCACCCGTGGCGAGCATGGCGGTGAGGCCGGCGGGGTCGTAATCGGACGGCGCCAGACCTTCGCTGCCGACGGTCTGGATATAGGTGACGAGCGCCTGAACGTCGCCTGCCTGCCACAGTGGCGGCGGGATCACCGGGGCGATGTAGGGCACCACCGGCACCGGCTGAGCCGGAACCGGCTGCCCCTTGTCGGGCAGCGGCGCCATTGGGTCGCGCTTCTGCGCGGCCGGCTGAACCGAGGCCTGCGCCGACAGCGCCAGGGTCGAGGCCAACGCCGCGACGATAAATTTTCCAACGCCCACCAGTCGCATCGCCTGAAGCCTTCCCGCCCCGAAATCCGTTCCGATCACGGCCCACATGGCCCAACCCGCTCATACACAGGATGAACGGGCGCGGCCAAGCCGATTTCGGCGCGAACCAATCCTTAAATGATTGTATTTAGAGCTTTTGCAACGGCATTTGGCAGGGGGGCGAGAATGGCAGGCAAGTTCAGCCTGGACGGCGGCATAATCCCGCGCGCCGTCAAGCGCATGTTCGACGAGCGCGCCGAGGAGCGAATCGAGGGCGGATCGCAAACGGCCGTGCTCAATTTCCGCGGGCGGCGCCATGTCGTCCGGCTGATCAACGCTTCGCGCGACGGAGCGATGCTGTCCTTTGTCGAGGTGCCGCACATCGGTGAGGAAGTCGGGTTGCAATTGCTCGATTGTGGCGAAATGCCGGGGCATGTGCGCTGGGTGCGCGATGGCCGGATCGGTATTCACTTCGCCGCCATGCTGGAGTAGCGCGGCCGTGGAGATGAATTTTTTGACGATCAAGGCGCGTATCGCTGGAGCCGACCCAACCGACCGCCGGCGCGCCACCCGCTTGCCCGTCGAGATCGATGCGCGCGTCCGCGAACTGGGCAGCGAGGGTGTCGAGGCGCGGGTGCTCAACATTTCGGCCACCGGCTTCATGGCCGAAACCGAAGGCGTGTTCGAGGTCGGCACGCGCGTGTGGCTGATGCTGCCCAACCGCGAGCGCGCCAATGCGCTGGTCAAATGGACCGCCGGCAACAAGATGGGCGCCGAATTCGCTGACCCGATCTCGCTCGATGAGTCCGAGCCCGGCTAAAGCCCGAGCGCGGCGCGCACCGGCGCGGCGATCCTCAGCACAATCCGCTTCACCCCGGCGAATGTCGGATGCATTCCGTCCGCCTGAAAATAAGCTCGCTGACCGGCGATCGGATCGAGGAACAATGGGTCGATTGCGGCATGGTGGCGCGCCGCCAGCGCGGGATAGATGGCCTCGAAACGCCTGGCATAAGCCGGATCGAGGTTGGGCGCGGCGCGCATGCCCGATAGTAATATTCTAATATGGCGCCGGTCGAGTTCAGACAGGATCGCGTCGAGGTTTGCTTTGGTCAACGCCGGGTCGAGCCCGCGCAGCATGTCGTTGGCGCCAAGCTCGACGATCGCAAGGTCGGGCCGTCGCGGCAGGCCGTCGAGGGTCCAGCCGAGGCGGGCGCGGCCGGCGGCGCTGGTATCGCCCGAGACGCCGCCGTCGGCGACGATCGCGGCAATCCCCTGGCGGCGCAGCGTCGCCTGCAGCTGCGGCGCGAAGCCGAGGCCTGGATCGAGGCCGTGGCCGGCGATGAGGCTGTCGCCGAAGGCGAGTATCAGCGGGCGTGGCGCGGCCGGCGTCGCGGCGGCGAGCGACAGGGCCAGCGGCAGAACAAGTACGATTCGCATGGCGAATGATGTGGCGCCATTGCGGGCCGGGGGCAACGACCCCAACTGACGGGGATGACCGACGCACCCTTGCTCGACCTCACCGATGTCACTCTGTCGCTCGGCGGAGGGCGGAGCGCGGCGCGGACCGAGATATTGCGCGGCGTGTCGCTGCGGCTCGGCGCCGGCGAGACGCTGGCCGTGCTGGGACCGTCGGGATCGGGCAAAAGTTCGCTGATGGCGATCGCCGCGGGAATCGAGCGGGCCAGCGGCGGACGCACATTGCTCGCGGGACACGACCTCGGTGCGATGGACGAAGATGCCTTGGCCCGGTTGCGCGGGAAGATGGTCGGCATCGTCCTCCAGGCTTTTCATTTGCTGCCGACGATGAGCGCGCTCGACAATGTCGCGCTTCCGATGGAGTTGGCCGGCGTCAGTGGCGCGCGCGAGCGGGCGCGGGCCGAACTGGACGCGGTCGGGCTGGGCCATCGGCTGACCCATTATCCGGCGAATTTGTCGGGCGGCGAACAACAACGAGTAGCGATCGCCCGCGCCACCGCGCCGCGCCCGGCCCTGCTGCTGGCCGACGAGCCGACCGGCAACCTCGACAGCGCCACCGGGCAGACGATCATCGATTTGCTGTTCGAGCGCGGCGCCGTTGCCGGCGCCGGCTTGCTGGTCATCACCCACGATCCCGCCATCGCCGCGCGCGCCGGGCGGGTCGCGCGCATGGCCGACGGGCGCCTGTCGGAATGACCCGATGACCCTGGCGTGGCGGCTGGCCCGCGCCGATCTGCGCGGCGGCTGGTCGGGCCTGGGACTGATGTGGCTATGCCTGGCGATCGCCGTCGCCGGCCTGGCCGCGGTCACCAGCCTCGCTTCCTCGATCGATCGCGGCATCGCCGCCAATGGCCGCGCGCTGATGGGTGGCGACCTGATGCTGGTCGCGGCGCAGCATGACGCGACCGCCGCGGAGCAGGCGGCGATCTCCGGGCTTGGGCGGGCAGCCAAGGCGGTGACGTTGCGGGCGATGATCGTCACGCCCGACGGCCGCAGCGCGCTTTCCGAGCTGAGCGCCGCCGGCGCCGACTGGCCGGTTGCGGGGACGCTTAGCTTCGCGCCAGGCGGACGGCGGCCGCATGGTGCCGAGATCGCGCTCGACCCGGCCCTGGCCAGGCGTCTCGCGCTCAAGATCGGTAGCCCGGTACGGCTTGGCGGCATGAATTTTACAGTTAGTGGTTTGATTGACGACATGCCGCGCGGCGGGAATTTCGCACTGGCCCCTGTCGCGCTGATCGATCCGGCGGGGCTGGCCGCGAGCGGACTGGTCCAGCCGGGCAGCCTGACCACCACCACGTATCGCATCGCCATGTCGGAAGACGCCGATTCCGACGCCGCGGGAGCCGCCTTCCAGCGCCGCTTCGCCGATGCCGGCTGGCGCGCGGTCGGCCGCGACGAGGCGGGCGCCGGCACGCGGCGACTGGTCGAGCGGCTGGGCGACATGCTGCAATTGCTGTCGCTGGCGGCACTGGCGATCGGCGCGATGGGCATCGCCAGCGCCGCCGCCGCCTTCGCCGCGACCCGGCGCGAACGGGTGGCGATCCACAAGTTGGTCGGCGCCTCGCGGGCGACGATGCTGGCGATGCTCGGGAGCGAGGTAGCGCTGGTCGCCGGCCTAGCGATCCTGGCTGGCCTCGTTGCGGGAGCCGCCGCCCCGGCGTTGGTCGGCAGGCTGGCGGTGGACCTGCTGCCGGTGGCGCCCGATCCATCGCCGCAATGGAAGGCGTTGGGACTGAGTGCGGCGTTCGGGCTTCTGGCGACGATCGCCGCGAGCTGGACTCCGCTGGCCGAGGCGATTGCGACCCGCCCGGCGCAGCTGTTGCGCGGCGAATCGGACGAAGCAGCCAGGGTCGCGCGCTGGCCGGGCTGGCTGGCGGCGGCGCTGGCGGTGGCGCTGGCGGTGGCGAGCGCGGGCAACGTCCGGCTGGCCGCGTACGGCATCGGCGCGCTGATCGTGCTCGCCCTGCTGTTCGCCGGGATTGGCTGGCTGTTGCGGCGGTGGGCAGGGCGCGCACGTCACGGCGGCGGGCCGCTATGGCGATTGGGCGTGGCGGCGCTTGATCGGCCGGGCGCGGCCACCCTCCGCCTGGCGGTGTCGCTCGGGCTTGGCCTCAGCCTGCTGGTCGCGCTGGCGGGAAGCGCGTCGAGCCTGCTCGCCTCGATCGACCGCGAGAGCCAGGCGCGGGCACCGGCCCTGTTTTTGCTCGACGTGCCCAAGGACCGGCGCGGTGACCTCGAGGCGCTGGCGCGACGAACGCTGCCAGGCGCCGAACTCAGGCTGGTGCCGTCTCTGCGCGGGCCGGTGGTGGCGATCAACGGCAACAAGGTGGCCGAAATGGGTGCCATCCCCGACGGCGCGTGGATCCTGCGCGGCGACCGCGGGCTGACCTTCTCCGCGGCGCTGCCCGCCGGCAACCGGATCGTCGCCGGGCAATGGTGGCCTGCCGACTATCGCGGACCGCCGCTGATCAGCATCGACGTCGATGCCGCCAAGGCGCTGAACTTGCACGTCGGCGACCGCATGACCATCGCCGTGCTCGGCCGACCGATCGAGGCGCGCATCGCGTCCTTGCGGCAGATCGACTGGCGCAGCCTGGGCTTCAACTTCGCCATCATTTTCGACCCCGCCACCCTGGCCGGCGCGCCGTTCGGGTGGATGGCGAGCGTATCGCCGCCGCCGGGCGGATCGACCGACGCGTTCGAGCGCGGCTTGTCCGACCAGTTGCCGATGGCCAGCGCGATCCGCATCGCCGACGTGGTCGCCCAGGTCGAGCGCTTACTCCGGGCGATCGAGGGGGCGGTCAGGATCGGCGCGGGGTTCGCCCTGCTGATGGGGGTGGTGGTGCTGGCCGGGGCGGTCGTCGCCACCCGCGCTACCCGCCAGCGCGAGATCGTGTTGCTCAGACTGGTCGGGGCGACCCGGCGCCAGGCGACCATCAGCCAGGGGATCGAGTTCGCGCTGATCGCCGGGACGGCGGCGCTGGCGGCCGCGGCCGCGGGCATCGCCATCGCTTTTTCGGTCAATCGCTGGCTGTTCGACCTGCCGTTCAAGCCCGACTGGATCGAGATCGCGGCGATGCCCGCCGCGGCCGCGCTGATCGCCAGCCTGGCGGCGCTCGCTGCGGCGCAAGCGGCCCTTCGCATCCGTCCCGCGGCGGGACTGCGCACGCTGTAAGATTGCGGGTCCGAACCAAGTCAATGAAACCAGTCGCCGTTTCGGTCGTTCAATCAGTCCGAAAGGAACAATGACGATGCCGACTGTCCCGACCCTCAGCGACCTGCGCATGTCGCATGACCCCGCTGGCCGAGGCTATCACGCCGTGTATCGCGAGCATGAGGTCAATCACTGCCCCGGATGCGGGCGCACCCATTGGCTCATCGGACGGATGTCCGCCGAATGCGCTTTCTGCACCACCGCGCTGCCGCTGGCCGAAGCAAGCATGCGCTCGCACAATTCGCCGGCGGTGATCCGTCACCGCAACCAGAACCAGTACAACCAGCCGTGGGCCGCCTGATAAGCCCTACCTCTTGACCCGGCGAACCGGGACAGGAGCATTGCATAGATCGACGCCGCCGGCCGCGACACGATAGAAATCGTCGTCGCGGTTGGCGCGCAGTCGCAAGTAGCGGCGGAACGCGCTGCTTTTGTCCGACAGATATTCGAACCGCGGGCGTTCCGCGGGCGACAAGGACGAAGCCATCGCCACTGCCGTGATCGGCCTGGCGACCGCGCCTTCCTTGTAGAACCCCATCTTTTCCGACCCGCGCGGCAGGCTGCTCAATAGGTCGATGCCCGACACGACGCGGCCGACGACGGCAATGTTGCGGTCGAGCTGGCGCGGGGCATGGCCGATGATGGCGTAGAGCTCCGCGCCGCTGCCGGTGTCGGGGGAAAGGTCGCGCGCCACGCCGACATAGCCGTAGCAGTGGGTCAGATTGGCGCTGCCGTCGGCGCGCAGGGCGACCGGCCAGCCATCGGCATAACCGGCGCGCGCGGCATAATTGTCGCGATAGCCAAGCGGGGTGACGGCAAGGCCCCTGGCGGAGCGCCAATATTCGTGGGGCGGGAGGGCGACGACCCCGGCCGGGTAGGCGCGCTTCTCCTCATTGATGCCCCACTGGGCGACGTAATTGTCCTGCACCCGATAGACCGCGGCGCCGCGCCAATAGCCGCCGGCGGCGAGCTTGCGGATGTTGGCGACGTGGACCGGGGCGAAGCGCGGGGCGAGCTGGACGACGACCTGGCCGCCGCCGTCCAGCGTCATCACCATCAGGTCGCCGGCGGGAATCTCGCGCCATGCTGCGGCTGGGGCGGCGTCGACGATGTCGGTCGGGGTGAGCTTTTTCGGCGCCGGAGCGGCGGCGGTGGCGAGGAGGACGAGGGGCAGGATCAATCGGCGCATTGCACTCTCCTTTGGCCGCCTTGTAAGCGAAGCCATGTACATCGCCACCCTCCTCCTCCTCGGCTCGGGCGAGCTCGGCCGCGAATTCGCCATTGCCGCCAAGCGCCTCGGCTGCCGGGTCGTTGCCTGCGACCGCTATGACAACGCCCCCGCCATGCAATTGAGCGACGCGCGTGAGGTGTTCTCGATGCTCGACGGAGAGGCATTGCGGGCAGCGGTCGAAAGGCACCGCCCCGACATCATTGTCCCTGAGATCGAGGCGATCGACACCGCCGCCTTGGTCGCGCTGGAAGGCGAGGGCTGGCGAGTCGCGCCCAGCGCGAAGGCGGTACAATTGACCATGAACCGCGACGGCATCCGCGATTTCGCCGCCAGGGAGCTGGGCCTGAACACGTCGCGCTACGTCTTCGCCGAGAGCCGCGATGAGGCGATCGCGGCGGCGGACACGACCGGCCTGCCGTGCGTGATCAAGCCGGTGATGTCGTCGAGCGGCAAGGGGCAGAGCGTCGCGAGGACGGCCGAGGAGGTCGGCGCGGCGTGGGACTATGCGGTCGCCAATATGCGCGGCGACCGGCCGCGGGTTATCGTCGAGCAGTTCATCGATTTCGACAGCGAGATC
>JANLQS010000079.1:0-2487 GCA_031367995.1 Sphingomonas sp. | reverse complement strand
GTCGGCGGTGGTGCCCGAAGCGATTGGGCTCGGCGGGGCGGCGGAAAGCGGGGCGGCGTTGCTCTATGCAGTGCCGGCGGAGGCGCTGGCCTAGGCGCGGGCGATGAGTTCGGCGGGGTCGAGGCCGAGGCTGGCCATGCGCTCGCGGATTGCCGGCCATTCGGTGGTGAGGAAGGCGTTGCGCTCGCTGTCGCGGAGGCGCGCCCTGGCGCCGGCGGCGACGAACATGCCGACCCCGCGGCGGACCACGACCAGCCCTTCGTCCTGGAAACCCTGATAGGCTTTGGCCACCGTAAGCGGGTTGGCGCCCTGCTCGGCGGCCATCGCCCGGACCGACGGCAAAGGCGCGCCGTCGCCGAACCGGCCCGACAGGATGGCCTCGGCAATCACCTCGCGCAGGCGGATGTAGACGGGCTTTTCGTGGGGGTTTCCGAGCGTCATGCTGTCATAATACAGCGAAGCGCAGGAAGTTCAAGCGTTTCGGTCAGGTTGCGGGCGGGGACCAGCGCCGCGCGACCGTCGCCAGCGGCGCTCGCGGACGTTCCTCGAGCGTCTCCCCGGGCGTGCCGAGGAACAGGAATCCGGCGATTCGTTCGCCCGGCCCGCAGAACGCGGCGCGAACCCGCTCCGAATAAGCCGCCCAGCCGGTCACCCAGCCGCCGACATAGCCCAAGGCATGGGCCGCGAGCAGCAGGTTCATTCCCGCCGCGCCGCACGACAATTCCTGCTCCCACAGCGGAATCTTGTGGTCGGGGACCGGGGCCGAGACCAGCACCACCAGCGCCGGCGCCTGGTGCGCGAACTCGAGCGCTTTGGCGAAGTGCGCGGGCAGCGCGTCGGGATCATGTTCGGGCAGCGCGCGGGCGAGCAGCGTCGCGAGCGCATCGCGCTGGTCGCGGTCGACGGTGACGAACCGCCACGGGAACAGCTTGCCGTGATCGGGGGTGCGCGCGGCGATGGTCAGGATCCTCGCCAACTCCGCGTCGTCGGGGCCGGGGGCGATCAGCGCGCGGGGTTTGTCCGAGCGGCGGGTTTCGAGCAGCGAAATGAGGGTCGAGCGGTCGTTGAGCATGGTTATTCCCTAGCCCAGCGCGCGCCAACTTTACACGCCAAGCTTTGCCGCTAGTGTCGCGCCACCTTTCATCGCGCCGAGACGAGCGCGAACGACATATCCAGGGAGACGATTTCGATGGTGGACACTCCGACCGCGGACAATCCGCGCGAGCCCGACATCAGCCACGAGAATCCGGCGACGCGCGAGGAATGGTTCGGCCACCCGCGCCAGCTCGCCCGGCTGTTCACGACCGAGGCGATGGAGCGCTTCGGCTATTACGGCATGCGCGCGCTGCTGACGCTCTATCTTGCGCAGCATTTCCTGTTTTCCGACACCACCACCACCGGCCTCTACGGCGGGTTCACGGCGCTGGTCTATCTGACGCCGTTGATCGGCGGCCTGATGGCCGACCGCTTCCTCGGCTCGAAGCGCTCGGTCAAGTTCGGCGCAATCCTCATGAGCCTCGGCTATTTGACCCTGTGTTTCGGCGGACAGCCGGCCAAGCCGTTCGCGATGGTCGACGGCCAACGCTACGAAGTCGTCCAGCAGGGCCGCGGCGAAACCGCCAAGCAGTTCGTCGTCGATCAGGGCCAGCAGCTCGAAATCAGGGGCAATGACGACAAGACCGTGTCGCTGCTCGCCGCCGACGGCCATGAGGCGCGCAAGATTGCCGCCGGCGGGTTCGACGCTCAGGGGGAGCGCAATCCGATGTCGGTGTTCCTGCTGCTCATCGGCCTCGCCCTGGTGGTCATCGGCAACGGTTTCTTCAAACCCAATATCTCGACGATGGTCGGGTCGCTTTACCGCGACGGCGACCGTCGCCGCGATGCCGGCTTCACCATTTTCTACATGGGCATCAACCTTGGTTCGCTGTTCTCGCAGGTGCTCTGCCCGCTGTTGGCGGTGGGCATGGGCAGCTGGGGCGGATTGGGCTGGTGGGCCGGTTTCGCGCTGGCCGCCGCGGGCATGCTGGTGTCGTGGACGCTGATCCAGTTCGATGGCGGCAAGCTCGACGGCATCGGCGACCGGCCCGAAAACGCGCCCGCCAACCGCGACATCGTGATCTACGTCTGCGCGCTGCTGGCGATTCCGGTTGTGTGGTTCCTGTTCACCAACCTGATGGGCTATGTGAAGCCGGCCGCGGGGTCGGGAATCGTCGGCTATTTCGCGACCTTGCCGATCATGGGCAAGATCATGTTCGGGACTTTCCTGGTGGCAGTCCCCGGC
This sequence comes from Sphingomonas sp., assembly GCA_031367995.1. Lineage (GTDB taxonomy): Bacteria > Pseudomonadota > Alphaproteobacteria > Sphingomonadales > Sphingomonadaceae > Sphingomicrobium. The sequence goes on along the minus strand of JANLQS010000079.1, from coordinate 206 downwards.
ATCCTCATCTGGTCGTTCATCAAGGGGAGCAGGGCCGAGTTCCAGATGATGGTCGCGGCGATGGTGCTGATCACTTTCAACACCGTGTTCTGGACCCTGTTCGAGCAGGCCGGCTCCTCGCTGACCCTGTTCGCCGACCGCAACACCGATTTGAGCGTGTTCGGGCTGTTCAGCATCTCCGCCGGGCAGACGCAGTTCTTCAACGC
>JANLQS010000075.1:0-4070 GCA_031367995.1 Sphingomonas sp. | reverse complement strand
GACGAAGCTGGGGTGGCCGGTGGCGTTGCCGAGGTTGACCAGACGGCCCTTCGACAGGACGATGATCTTCTTGCCGTCGGGAAATTCGACCTCGTCGACCTGCGGCTTGATCTCGACCCACTTCATGTTGGCCAGCGCGTTAATCTGAATCTCGCTGTCGAAGTGGCCGATGTTGCAGACGATCGCCATATTCTTCATCGCCCGCATATGGTCGACGGTGATGACGTCCATGTTGCCGGTGGCGGTGACGAAGATGTCGGCGCGGGTGACCGCTTCCTCCATGGTGATAACTTCAAAGCCCTCCATCGCCGCCTGGAGCGCGCAGATGGGATCGACTTCGGTAACCAGCACGCGGGCGCCGCCGTTGCGCAGCGAAGCGGCCGAACCCTTGCCGACATCGCCGAAGCCGGCGACACAGGCGACCTTGCCGGCGAGCATCACGTCGGTGGCGCGGCGGATGGCGTCGACCAGGCTTTCCTTGCAGCCGTAGAGGTTGTCGAATTTCGACTTGGTAACGCTGTCGTTGACGTTGATCGCCGGGAACGGAAGCTTGCCCTGCTTCGACAGTTCGTAAAGGCGGTGGACGCCGGTGGTGGTTTCTTCCGACACCCCCTTGATGGCGGCGACGGTCTTGGTGAGATAGCCCGGACGCTCCTTGAGGAAGCGCTTGAGGGTCGCGGCGAACACCTCCTCTTCCTCGTTGGTCGGGGTAAACAACTCCTCGCCCGCCTCGACCCGCGCGCCCCACAACGCGAACATGGTGGCGTCGCCGCCGTCGTCGAGGATCATGTTGCAGGTTTCTTCCTGGCCCCAATCGAAGATGCGGGCGGCGTAATCCCAATATTCTTCGAGCGTCTCGCCCTTGACGGCGAACACCGGCACGCCGGTCTTGGCGATCGCCGCAGCGGCATGATCCTGGGTCGAATAAATGTTGCACGACGCCCAGCGGACCTTGGCGCCCAAGGCGGTCAGCGTCTCGATCAGCACCGCGGTCTGGATCGTCATGTGCAGCGAGCCGGTGATCCGCGCGCCCTTCAAGGGCTTCGACGCGCCGAATTCCTGGCGCAGCGCCATCAGGCCCGGCATCTCGGTCTCGGCAATGTCGATTTCCTTGCGGCCGAAATCGGCCAGAGCGAGGTCCTTGACAAGGTAATCACGCTCGAGAGTCTGGGTCGCCACCACGGGCCTCCTCAAAATAGATGAAGACCGCACGGATGGTTCGGCGGTCGCGGTGGCCCCTCTAGCCGCCGCAACCGCCGGATTCAAATGGCAATCTGCCGAATGCCGCCGGCGGATCGCTCAGCGGGAGGCGAAATCGCGCCCGCAACGTCCGCCGGGAAGCGATACGTCGGAACCCAATTGCTCGGCGATCGCCAGCAACCGGACGCCATCGCCCCTGGCCGCCGCCGCGTCGCGTGCCGCATGCTGGTTGGCTTCGCACACGTCGCGGCTGGTGGGCCGTGAGCCATAAGCATTGGCGAGCAACGTATTGAAGCGGTCATATTCCTTGAGCGAGCGCGCGCCAAACACCCGGGTGAAGCGCGCCTGCACCGTGCGGTTGGCGGCGTTGAGCGCGACCTTGTTGGCGATAACAAAGCGGTTGTAGGAGGCCGACGTGTCATACCCCATGGCGTTGCACATCAGCGTCCCGACCATCAACCGCGATTGAAGGTCCTTGATCTTGACCGCCGCCGCCGATTCCGGGTTCCAGCATGACACGGCGGCCTGTGCCGGCTGTGCCAGCGTGACCGACAGCGATGCCGCGGCCAGCGCTGCTTTGACGAAAAACTTGTCCATTTCCCCACTCCCCATTCCCTCAGCCGCGAGCGCGGCCGGAATGAGGAACATCCCACCTGATCCTTGGCGGTTCGTTACGGGGACTGGTTAAGCAAAGCGCATGAATCCCGGAAATCCGGGATATTTATTGTTAAAAGTCGTTGCGTTAACGCGACGCTTGTTAGGCGGCACCGGTCTCGCTGACGAGCAGGCGCGGGTCGATTCCGACGGCATTGAAGCCGGCCGTCCAACGCTCGAGCGGCGGCGTATCGAACAGGATGGCGGGACTCGACGGCGCCGCAAACCAGCCGTGGCGGGTCATTTCCTCGTCGAGCTGCCCAGCGCCCCAGCCGGCGTAGCCGAGCGCGACCAGCCAGCGCGACGGGCCGCGCCCCGCGGCGATCGCTTTCAATATGTCGAGCGTGCCGGTCATCGCGCCGATGCCGGGGACGGCGATGCTGTCCTGCCCGCCCCAATCGTCGGAGTGGAGGACGAAGCCGCGGCCCGGCTCGACCGGGCCGCCGTGATGGATCGCCGCGTCGGGCGCCGCGCCCGGCTCGACGCCCAATTGCAGCAGCAACTGGCGCAGCCGCATTCCAGCCCGGGTGTGGCCGATGCCGATGCCGAGGGCGCCCTCCTCGTCATGCGCGCACATCGCGATCACCGCATGTTCAAAGCGCGGATCGCCCATGCCGGGCATGGCCAGCAGTAACTGGCCGGTCAGGAAGGGCGGCTGCGCCATCGCCATATCAACGCATGACCCGCGTCGGGGTCCCAAGGCAAGCCCGGGACAGGCTTGTGAAGGCTGCATTCCACTCCTATTTCGCGCTCCACAGCAACAAGGAGATTATTCATGACGATCCAGGTCGGCGAACGCTTGCCCGATGTGCAGCTCACCCTTGCCACCGCCGATGGCCCGATCCCGGTTCGCAGCGGCGATTTCTTTGCCGGCAAGCGCGTCGCCTTGTTCGCCGTCCCCGGCGCCTACACCCCGACCTGCTCGGCCAAGCATCTGCCGAGCTACGTCGAGAAGGCTGCCGAACTGAAAGGCAAGGGCATCGATGAGATCGTCGCCACCAGCGTTAACGACGCGTTCGTGATGGGCGCCTGGAACAAGGACCAGGGCAGCGGCGACATCACCATGCTGGCCGACGGCAACGGCGATTTCGCCAAGGCGGTCGGGCTGGAGATGGATGGCAGCAAGTTCGGCATGGGCCAGCGCAGCCAGCGCTATTCGATGATCGTCAACGATGGCGTGGTCGAAACGCTCAACGTCGAGGCGCCGGGCGAATATGCCGCGTCGAGCGCCGAGACGATGCTCGGGCAGCTCTGAATCCCGCCCCGATATTCACTCATCATGGCGCGCGGCGGGGAGCGAGACGACCCGCCGCGCGTTATCGCCTGACAGTGTTTGTAACCCCTGTGAGGAGTATATCCATGGCCACCACCCGCAAGACGCCGACCACCCGCAGCCGCACCGCCAAGCCGCGCGCGACCCGCGCCAAGGCCGACCAAACGCTCGCCGCGCGGACCGGCCGGACGATCGTCCAGAAGCCCTATGTCAGCGCCGCCATCGCCACCGGCGCGGTGACCGCGGTTGCGGCGGCGGCGGCGGGCGCCTTCTTCTTTTCGCGTCGCGACAAGAGCTTCCGCGATGCCAGCGACGAATTGACGACGCGAATCAAGGACGGGCTGAGCGACGCCGGCGCGCGGATCAAGGACCTGGCCGGACGGGGCTCCCAATGGGTCGGCGCCGGCGGTGACAAGAGCCAGTCGGACATCGCCGAGGAAGCCCTGACGCTCAAGGAAACCGGCAAGCGCGCGAAAAGCCCGGTGAACGGACTCGCCGACGATCAGATCAAGGCCGGCGCGGTCGCTTACTAAGCGGTCTCGTCAACCTACCAAGACAGGGGAGCGCACCTCGCGGGGCGTCCCCTTTTGATTTACCAGCCGCACGTCTTTCCGGCGTTCTGCTTGGCCAGCCAGGTCTGCAGCGGCGCGAAATATTCGAGCATCGGCTTGCCCGAAATCTCGCGGCTGCCGGTGAACACCTCGAGCGCGTCCGGCCACGGCCGCGACGCGCCCATGGCGAGCATCTGGTTGAGCCGGGTGCCCACTACCTTGTTGCCATAGAAGCTGCAGCGGTGGAGCGGCCCCTTCCACCCCGACATGTCGCACGCCGCCTTGTAGAACTGGAACTGCAGCAAACGCGCGAGGAAATAGCGGGCGTAGGGGGTGTTGGCCGGGATATGATATTTGGCGCCGGGATCGAAATCCGCCGCCGAGCGCGGCAC
>JANLQS010000043.1:0-9027 GCA_031367995.1 Sphingomonas sp. | reverse complement strand
GCTTCGTGTCCGAGCGTGGCAAGATCGTCCCCAGCCGCATCACCGCGGTGTCGACCAAGAAGCAGCGCGAGCTGGCGAAGGCGATCAAACGCGCCCGCCACATCGGCCTGCTTCCCTATGTCGTGAAATAAGGAGCGCGAGTCATGGAAGTCATCCTGCTCGAACGCGTCGAGAAGCTCGGCCACATCGGTGACGTCGTCACCGTCAAGAACGGCTTTGCGCGCAATTACCTGCTGCCCAACAAGAAGGCGCTCCGCGCCAATGAGTCCAACCGCAAGGTGTTCGAAACCAACCGCGTCAAGATCGAAGCCGACAACGCCTCGAAGAAAGCCGACGCGGAAGTGGCTTCGAAGGACGTCGACGGCAAGACCGTGCAACTGATCCGCCAGGCGTCGAACGTCGGCGCGCTCTACGGTTCGGTTTCGGCGCGCGACATCGTCGAGGCGCTCGAGCTCGATGGGGCCAAGGTCAGCAAGAGCCAGATCGTGCTGTCGCGCCCGATCAAGGCGATCGGCATGCACGAGATCAAGGTCGCGCTGCATCCCGAGGTCGCGGTGACGGTCAAGGTCAACGTCGCCCGCTCGCCCGAGGAAGCCGATCTCCAGGCGCAGGGCATCGATGTCATGAAGTCGATGTTCGAACGCGAGGAAGCGGGCTTCACCGAGGATTATGATCCCAACGCCGAGCCCGGCGAACTGCCGAGCGATGCCGAAGCTCCCGCCAGTGAGGAGACTCCGGCCGCCGACGAGGCAGCGGAAGCCGAACCGGAAGCCGAAGCGCCCGCCGACGCCTCAGCCGAGGCCGACGAGACTCCGACAGCCGAAGCATCGGCCGAGGCGCCTGCTGAGCCAGTCACGCCCACCGACGACGAGGCCGGCGACGCCTGACGGCACCGTCCCTCGACCCAAATTTGAGCCGCCGGAGTCTTTCCGGCGGCTCTTTTTTTCGGTTCGTCGCAGCCGCCTCCGCTCGTCGCATCGGTCGCGTCGCCCCCGGAACGAGCCGTGCCGCTGGGGTGTTTAAGACGCGGAGAGCATGGGGCGAGTGATAAGAGGAGCTGGATGATGGAAAATCGTGACGACAAGAGCCCCGACACTGGCGCCAACGCCAATCTCGACCGGTCGCAATCCGCGCGGCAGCCCAGCGGCGAAGCCGGCCAGCAGCCGACCGATCAGGCCGGCTCGGCGCAGAGTGGCGGCCAGTCACAGCCGTCGCCATCGTCGCAGGGCGGCCAGTCGGGCCAGGACAGCCAGTCGGGCCAGGATGGGCAGTCGGGCCAGGATGGGCAGTCCGACTATATCGGCCAGAGCGAGGCGATGACCGAGCAGAAGAGCGACGTCGAAGGCAACAGCGGCGGATCGCCAGCGACCGGCCAGGCGCAATCGCAGCAGCCCTCGGGATTCGTCGGCGCCGAAGGGTCGTCAGACACCAGCAGCAAGCTGGTCGATGACAACGACTATGCCAAGGGCGGCCAGGGCGCGCCCGAAGGCGAATAACGCCTGACCACTAACCAGGGCCGCACTTCCCCATCGGGCGGCGCGGCCCGTTTTCTATGCCGGCGCGGCGGTCTGGGCGAGGAACGCCATGTTGCCGGCCAGCTGCTCGGCGAAGCTCGGGCGGGCCAGCATCGTGCCGACGTAGCGGTTCAGCCGGGGATGGCGGGCGGCGTCGATCTCGATCTCGAGCATGCGGAAATTGCCGAACGGGCTTGCGACCGCGATATCGGCCAGGGTCAGCCGGTCGCCGACGAGGAAGCCCGAGTCCGGCACCTGCCCTTCAAGATAATCGAGCAAGGGCGGAAGCTCCTCGCGCTCGGCGGTGTCGGCGGCGGCGAGGTCGCCCTCGCGCCCAAGGAAACGGGGCGCGACGATGCGGTTGAAGAACATCTTGGCGCCGCACGCGAACAGCAAGGTGTCGGCGAATTCGTCGAACCACACGACCTTGCCGCGCGATTGCGGGTCGGCCGGGATCAGGGGCGGGTCGGGCTTGAGCGCGTCGAGATAGTGGCAAATCGCCGAGCTGTCGGCGAGGAGGAAATCGCCGTCCTGCAGCGCCGGCATCTTGCGGAACGGGCTGGCCGCGCGGAAATCCGGATTTTCGTCGGCCAGGCGGGTTGGCACATTGTCGACCGCGATGCCCTTTTCCGCGGCGAACGACAGCGTCTTGCGTACGAACGGCGAAATCGACGAGCCGAAAATGATCATGGTGTTGCTCTCCCTTGACGTCGGACTAGGGGACGCTGGCGGGGTGGGCAAGGCGCCGGTTTCAGCGGATGCGGTAGTGGTTGGCCAGCCGGTCGAGGGCGAACGCCAGCACCAATTTGCCCGCCCGCGCCGGCCAGCCGAGCGCGCCTTCCGCCTGGCGCATGCCGTCTCCGGCGCACACCACCCGCCACAATATGTCGCTCAACCCCGGCCCGGCGACCCGGATGGCGCGGTCGAAGCGGCGGCGGGCGTCGAGCTGGGTCCCGGCGAGGTCGGGCGTCGGGGCCGATCCGCCGCGGCCGCCGGAAATCGGCACCGCGTCCCAGCGCATCGTCACGCGGGCCGATAATTGCGCCCGCTCGTAATCGGCGCGCAGCCGCTCGCCGGCCTCGAACTGGCGGCGGCAGACATGGCCGTGGGCATAAAGCCAGCCGAGCGGACTATCGGCGAGGTTGACGGTGACCGACCGCGCCGGCAGCGCCGCGCCCTTGGCTCTCGCCTGGGCACCAGATGCCGGCTTGGGCGCGGTCGCCGCCGCAAGGTCTCCCGCGATTGCCCGCTCGACCATCAAGCGCGGCGCCAATGTCTTGCCCGATCTGCCCATGTCCGCTCCTGCCCGAGTCGCCCGGGTCTTGCCACAACGGCAAATCTGTAGGACAGATAAAAACCGAGTTGGTTAGGAGGCCACATGATTACGCGCATTCGCGAAGTCCGCCGCGCCCGCGGCATGACGCTCGATGAAGTGGCCAAGGCATGCCGCCCGGCGACCACCCCGCAAACCGTTGGGCGGCTCGAAACCGGCATGCGCACGGTATCGGTGGGCTGGCTCAACCGGATTGCCGCGGCGCTCGGCGTCGATGCCGCAGACCTCGTCGATTCGCCCCAGCGCGCTGAACTTGAAGTGGTCGCGATCCTTGGCGCGAACGGCACCGCGACGGCGCCCAGGCGCGCCGCCTTGGTGGTGCCGCCGCGGGCTGACGCGACATTGGTCGCGCTGACCGTTTCGGCCAGCGTCGGCGATTATCGCGCGGGCGACGAAATCTGGTGCGAGAAACTGGCGCCCGGCGACTATGGCCGCGCGCTCAACCGCGACCTGCTCGTCCCCCGCCCCGCCGGCCGCTTCCTGTTCGGGCGCCTCATCGGCCGCGAGCAGAACGGCGGTGGCGGCAAGTTGCAGCTGCTCCCGCCCGGCGCCGGCGGCCGCCAGCAGGTCGTGACCGATCCGGCGTGGGCGGCGATGGCGGTCAAGCTGGTGCGCGGCCTGTAGAAGCTCAGGGCGTCCCCCCGGGGTGCCCCGTGACGCCATCGGCGCGGCGCTCGCCCCTTGCCTCTTTCCTTCGGCGATTGGCAATGCGATGCTGCCTCCCTGATTGAAGGGGAGCGAACATGCCGAGACTTGCCGCCGCGATGACCGCCATCATCCTGTTGTCCATGCCGGCAGCGGCCAGCGCCAAGGACAGGATGGAGCCGCGCGCCCAGGCGATGCTGGCCTGCGCCTCGCTCACTCCCGACGCGGCGCGATTGCGCTGCTACGACCAATCCATCCTGGCCTTGAAGCAGGCGCTCGACCAGGGCGATCTGGTGGTCAACGAGCATAAGCAGCCGATGTCCAACGGCGGCCTGATCAAGGCCTCGGGCGCGATGGGCAACAACCGCTACTGGGTGGAACTTGAATCCGGCGACCGGTGGGAACTCGATCCGACGTCGGATCGCAACGAAGCGCCGCGTGTGGGGACCATGATCAAGGTGCGCAAGTTCATGGGCTCCTTCTGGGCGGCCGGCCCCAGCTGGCGCGATAGCGAAGCGCATTATCTCGGCCGCCAGCACTAGGGCGCGAATATTCGGAGACACGCGGGGCGGAGGGCAAGCGGTCCGCCGCTTGCCCTTGCCCGCAAGCGATCGTCATGGCATCGCGCCGCCACCGCCGCGCGCGGGCGCTTAGCTCAGTTGGTAGAGCGCTTCCTTTACACGGAAGATGTCGGCGGTTCGAGCCCGTCAGCGCCCACCATCGCCGGCGCCGCGCGTGTCTGCCACCCCTCCGTCACACCGCGACGTGCGGCTGCACTTCGCCGAAGTAACGGTGCATCGCCTCGCTCGCGCCCGACGACAGCTCGACGAAGATGCGGCGGCCGTCATGCGGGTCGGAGCGGCGCACGAACAGGCCGGTATCGGTCATCGTCTTGATCCATCTCAGCGCCGTCGTCGGCGGGACCGCGGCGGCAATGCACAGCGACGACACTGGCACGCGGTGCTGGGCGATTTCGGCGGCGAGCAGATCGAGCAGCATATCCCACGCCGGGTCGGCGAACAGCTCGGGATCGAAATAGCGCGTCCTCAGCCGCCGCGCCCGAATGCAGCCGCGCACGATATCGCCTTACACCGGCTGCGGTGCCGCGCTCAACTCGGCCGCCGCCGGGCGTTCGGCCGCGGTGCTGCTCGGCGAAGCCGCGCCTACGCCCGACGACAGCCGCGCCAGCGTCGCGGCGATGCGCCCGACCTCGTCCGATAATTGGCGCAGCCGGACCGACGACGGCTCGCCGGTGACGTCGTGCAAGGTCGCGTCGCCCCGCCATGTCGTCGCCAGCGCCAGCGCGGTGGCGCGCTCGAGCTCGTCCGCGTCGATCAGCAGCTGGGCCTGCTCGGCCACCAGCCGCGCGGCGAGCGGGTCGAGCATCGCGGCGGGGGCGGCGACGATCGCCGGCAGCCGCCCGGCCGCGGCCTCGGCGTTGGCGCGGTCGAGCAGGCGGTCGAGGTCGGCACCGCCATCGGCGTCAAGCTCGATCCACAAGGCGCTCGCCGCGGCCTGCAGCGAGAGGCGGTCGAGCGCGCGATCGAGCGGCACGTCGGCTATCCGGAAACCGGCGGCGGCGATCGTCGCCGAGGCGCGCGCCCGGGCCGAATCGCTGGCCGCGGCGACAAGCACCGGCGGGCGCGCGTCGAGCGCGCCGGAATGGGTGGAGGACAAATAGGAGATGCTCGAATCCATCATGGTTCGCCTTTGCGACCGAAATAACCGAGCAGGAGCTTGTTACCGCCATAGTTGAGCCATTGACAGGCGCGACGAGTCCAAAACGGATGAAACGTCTAGCGCGCGTTAACCGACAACCGTTTAACGCGCGGTGGGTGAACGACCATCGTAACCGCGTAACCAGCGCCCAGGGCGCATTCCGATCCCGCTGGCTTGCCGAGCTCGATCAGGCGCTTAACGCCGCCGAACACTCGATCCGGCTGCTCATCGCCATTCCCGGCGACCGCCGCGAAGCGGCGCTGCTGCTGACCCACATCCTGACGGTTCGCGCCGCTTTGGAAGAGGTCAGGCTTGGCAATCGAACCGAGATTGCTCCGGATTGGTTGGATCTCGCCGCCCGGCTCGGCCCGCAACCCCGGCCCTTGCGCTAGACGCCGTGCGGCAGCTCGCCGCCGCCGCCGAACTCGGCTAGGAACGGGGCGATCGGCGGCGCTTGCCAGCCGCCGGTGGCGACGAAACCGCGGTTGAGGAACGCCGTCTTGCCATAGGTCAGCGGCCCGCCGTCGAGCCCGTCGACCCGCCCGCCCGCGGCCAGCAGCACGGCATGGCCGGCGGCGGTGTCCCATTCGCTGGTCGGCGACAGGCGCGGGTAGATGTCCGCCAGCCCCTCTGCGACGCTGCAGAATTTCAACGACGACCCGACCGCAACGTGGCCGCAGGCGCCGACCGCTTGCTCAAGATAGTCGGCGGTGGCCTGGGTGAAGTGCGACTTGGAGGCGACCGCGGCGCGCGCTGTCCCGAGCGGGCGCACGGCGATGGCCGAGCGGACGCCATCGGAATCCTCGACGAACGCGCCCTCGCCCACCAGCCCGGCCCACAGCCGGTCAATGGCCGGCTGATAAACCACGCCGAGCCGCGGCGCCTGGCCGACGATCAGCCCGATGTTGACGGTATAATCGTCGCCGCCGCGGACGAACTCTTTGGTCCCGTCGAGCGGGTCGACCAGGAAATAGGTGTCGCCGTGCGCCGGGATGCGGCCTGCGGCCACCTCCTCTTCCGCGATCACCGGCACGCCGGGCGCGGCGGCGGCCAGCGCGGCGAGGATGATCGCTTCGGCGGCGCGGTCGCAGGCAGTGACGGGCGACAGGTCGGACTTGGTCTCGACCTCGAACCCGCCCGCGACCAGCTTGAGAATTTCCGCCCCGGCCGCGCGCGCGGCGACAATGCAGGCGGTGACGAGGGCTGCCTCTTCCATTCCCCTACTCCGTTCGTATCGAGCGAAGTCGAGATACGTCCCTCGACTTCGCTCGGGACAAACGGGGGCTTGGGACGGGCCTCACCGAGGCGCCATGCGGATACCGCCGTCGAGCCGGATGCTTTCCGCGTTGAGGTAGCTGTTTTCAACGATGAACACCGCCAGCCGGGCATATTCCTCGGGCGTGCCGAGGCGCTTGGGGAACGGCACCTGCGCCGCCAGCGCGTCCTGCACCTGCGGCGGCATCATCGCCATCATCGGCGTCTTGAAGATGCCCGGCAGGATGGTGTTGACGCGGACCCCGTCGTTCATCAGGTCGCGAGCGATCGGCAACGCCATCGCCAGCACCCCGCCCTTCGACGCCGAATAAGCCGCCTGCCCGATTTGCCCGTCCTCGGCGGCGACCGAGGCAGTGTTGATGATCACCCCGCGCTCATTGTCGTCGAGCGGGTCGGTCTCGACCATGCCGAACGCCGAATATGCGATGCAGCGGAAGGTGCCGACCAGGTTGATGCCGATCGCCAGCTCGAATTGGTTCATCGGGTAGCGCTTGGGTTGCTTGGTTTCCTTGTCGCGGCCGACGGTCTTGGCGGCGTTGGCGACCCCCGCGCAATTGACCAGGATGCGCTCCTGCCCGTGAGCGGCCCGCGCCTTGTCGAATGCCGCCGCCACTTTCTCGTCGCTGGTCACATCGACCTCGCAGAACACCCCGCCGATCTCGGCCGCGACTTTTTCGCCTTTGTCGACGTCGCGGTCGAACACCGCGACCTTGGCGCCCTTGGCGGCGAGCGCCCGCGCGGTGGCCTCGCCGAGGCCAGAGGCGCCGCCAGTTACGACTGCTGCGGTTCCTGAAATCTGCATTTTACCTCCTCGTTCCCCGGCGAAGGCCGGGGCCCAGATGCCCGTAGGGCCAAAAAGAATCGCTGCGCTGCGCTTGCGATGACTGGACCCCGGCCTACGCCGGGGAACTGGCCGCCTCAACCCGCGCCAGCACCGCATCGACCTGCACCTGCGCCCCGGCCTTGGTGTTGAGCTCCGCCACCACCCCGTCGAAAGGCGCGGTCAGCCCATGCTCCATCTTCATCGCCTCGAGCGTCAGCAGCCGCTGGCCCTTGGTGACGGCGTCGCCGGCGGCGACCTCGACGCTGGTCACCTTGCCCGGCATCGGCGCCAGGATCGCGCCGTCGCCGGCGGCGGCGGCGGTCGTGCTCGACGCGCGTCCAAAGACGAATGTTTGTCCCTCGTCGGTCACCGTCAAACCGCTGGACGTATAGCGAGCAAAGAGGTGCGTCGGTGCGTTCGTTAGGGAGACTTCGTACGTTTCGGTGTCGCGCGAGAGCCAGACCTTGCTTGAAGGCTCACGACTAATGCGAAATCCCTGGAGCCGTGCCCAAGGCGAACTGCGACTGCCGTTTGAGGAGAATTCTTCTTCAACGCCGTGCTCTTCGGATACAAACGCCGCATAGTCCGCTGCTGCCTCAAGTACGTGCAAGGACGGTTCCGCATCGGGAATCAATCGTTCGCCCTCACGAGCGATCAGCCCGGTATCGATGTTGCCATCGACGAAATCAGGGTCCGCCAGCGCCTTCGAAAGAAACCCAGCATTGGTCTTGACCGGCCAAATTGTCACGCCACTGGTGACAGCCTTGAGCGCCGCGATCGCGGTGCTCCGGTCTTTGCGATGAATGATCAGCTTAGCGATCATGGGATCATAAAATTGACTGACTTCGTCGCCGATTGAGACACCCGTTTCAACGCGGACCGGAAGAGTCTTCCAATAGTCGCCGAAGTGCAGTTCGTTTAGGCGGCCGATTGACGGCAAAAATCCCTTCGCCGGATCCTCGGCATACAACCGTGCCTCGATCGCGTGGCCGTTGATCGCCAGTTCGTCCTGCTTGAGCGGCAACTTTTCTCCGCTCGCGACGCGCAATTGCCATTCGACCAGGTCGACGCCCGTGATCTCCTCGGTCACGCAATGCTCGACCTGCAGCCGGGTGTTCATTTCCATGAACCAGATGCGGTCGGCGCGGAGGCCGTCGGACGCGTCGGCGATGAATTCGATCGTGCCGGCGCCGACATAATCGACCGCTTTTGCTGCACATATTGCTGCGCCGCATAATTGCTCGCGGGTTGCCGCATCCATGCCCGGCGCGGGGGCTTCCTCGATCACCTTCTGATGTCGACGCTGCAATGAGCAATCGCGTTCGAACAGATGGACGACGTTGCCGTGGACATCGCCGAACACTTGCACTTCGATATGGCGCGGGCTTTCGATCCATTTCTCGAGCAGCACGATATCGTTGCCGAACGACGACGCCGCCTCGCGCCGACAGCTGTCGAGCGCGTCGGCGAAGTCCGCCGCCGCGTCGACTTTGCGCATCCCCTTGCCGCCGCCCCCCGCGACCGCTTTGATCAGCACCGGAAAACCGATCGCCGCCGCTTCCGTGGCGAGCCTTTTGGGCGACTGATCATCGCCGATGTAACCCGGCGTGACCGGCACCCCCGCCGCAGCCATCAGCGTCTTGGCGTGGTCCTTCAATCCCATCGCGGTGATGCTCGCCGGCCTCGGCCCGACCCACACCAGCCCGGCATCGATCACA
>JANLQS010000010.1:0-22241 GCA_031367995.1 Sphingomonas sp. | reverse complement strand
CCAGCGGCTGCTGACCGGCGACCAGCTCGCGTTCGTCCGCGAAGTGTCCGCGCCGATCAACGTCGCGACCTATTCCGAGCTGCGCGGCCGGTTGATCAGCGCGATGGCGCAAAGCCCGACCCGGGCGCGCGAGGGCAAGGAAGAACTCGACGGCGTCGAAAACAGCCTCAAAGTCTATATCGGGCGCGTCAAGGCGCTCGGCGATCCGGCCTTCATGGGCAAGATCGCGGCGGCCGAAGCCGATCTCAGAGCGAAGAGCGCGAACAATGCGGCGATCGGCAATCCGTGGGGCGATATCGCCGCCGCGACCAGCGCTTATCGCGACATCTACCTGCCTTACCGCTTCATGCAACCGCAGAGCGACCTCTACGGCTATGCCGCGGCGCTCGTCCGCGCCGCCGAGGAGCGGACCAAGCCCAACGGCGAGCGGCTGCCCGGATACAGCGACAGCGCGCTGCCATTGCTCGAAAAGCAAGTTCTCGACGTCCGGCCGATCCCGTCTTGGCTCGATCAATTGAAACTCGAGTGGAGCCTGAGCAAGGCGCGCGAATATCTCGGCGCCGACGACCCCGACACCAAATTGCTTCTCGGCCGCGAATCGCCCGAAGGGCTGGCCGCCCGGCTGGTGACGGGCACGCGCCTGTCCGACCCCGCCTATCGCAAGGCGCTGTGGACCGGCGGCAAGGCCGCGATCCTGGCGTCGAAGGACCCGATGATATTGTTCGCGCGCAAACTCGACGCCCGCGACCGCGCGCTCCAGGATCTGGTCGACGAGCGCTATGACGGCCCGATTACCGCCGCCCGCGCCAAGCTCGCCGACGCGCGCTTCGCGGCTTATGGCGACACGCTCTATCCCGACGCCACCTTCACCTTGCGTATCAGTTACGGCAAGGTCGCCGGCTGGACCGAGCGCGGGCGGGCGGTGCCGTCGCGGACGCTGATGGGCGGGACGTTCGACCGGGCGACCGGCGCCGAGCCGTTCAACCTGGCGTCCGCGTTCGTCACCAACAAGGCGCGGATCAACCCGGCGACGACGTTCAACTTCGTCACCACCAATGACATCATCGGCGGCAATTCGGGTTCGCCGGTGATCGACCGCAACGGCGCGGTGATCGGCGCCGCGTTCGACGGCAACATCAATTCGTTCGGCGGCAATTACGGCTATGACGGGACGCTCAACCGGACCGTCGTCGTGTCGACCGCCGCGGTCGAGGAAGCGTTGAAGCATATCTACCCGGCGCCGATGCTGCTCGCCGAGCTCAACCGCCGCTAGGCCGTGAGTGCCGGGCGGGCGTCAGACCGCCCGGTATTTCGCTTCCGCCTCCGCCATGTAGTCGCGCGTGATCGGCAAGGCATTGCGATCGCGGATATACTGGATCTGGTAATTGCACGCGCCGCCGCTTTCGAACATCAGGATCGCGCCGGCGAGGTAGAATTCCCACAGGCGGAAGAAGCGTTCGTCGTACATCGCCACGATCTTCGTCTTGGCGGCGCGGGTCCGCTCCATCCAGTGCCGCAGCGTGAAGGCATAATGCAGCCGCAGCGTCTCGACATCGCTGGCGATCAGGCGGTTGTTCTGACTCGCTTCGAACATCTCCGACAGCGACGGCAAATGGTATCCGGGGAAAATGTATTTGTCGGTGAACGGATCGGGCGCACCCGAATTGCCGAACCGGCCGATGGTGTGGAGCAGCATCACGCCGTCGGGCTTCAGCAGCTTGCGGCAGGTCGCGTAAAATTCGTTGTAGTGCGCCGCGCCGACATGCTCGAACATGCCGATCGACACGATCCGGTCGAATTCGCCGGTCACCGCGCGATAGTCGATCAGCTCGAACTTGACCTGGTCGGCGACTCCGGCGGCCTCAGCGCGCTCGCGGGCGACCTTCAATTGCTCTTCCGACAGGGTCACGCCGAGGACGTCGACCCCCGCCACGCGGTTGAGGTAGAGCGCCGTGCCGCCCCACCCGCTGCCGATGTCGAGCACCCGCTGGCCGGGCTGGAGCGCGAGCTTGGCGGCGATGTGGGCTTTCTTGTCCGACTGCGCCTGATCGAGGCTGTTGCCGGGGTCGGTGAAGTAGGCGCAGCTATATTGCAGGTCGTCGTCGAGGAACAGGCGATAGAGGTCGTTGCCGACATCATAATGGTGGGCGACGTTGCGCCGCGATTTGAGCGGCGAATTGCGCCGCCCAAGCAGGGCCAGCAGGGCTTTGCCCTTGCGCAAGGCGCGGCGGCCTTCGTCGCCCAGTTCCCAGCGGTTGCCGCCGACCACCAGCTCGAGGAATTCAAGGATGTCGCCGTCTTCGATCGTCAGGCGGCCGTTCATGAACGCCTCGCCGAAGCCGAGCCGCGGATTGCGCATGATCTCCAGCGGAACCCGCTTGTCGTGGAAACGGACCGTCATCGTCTTGCCGCCGCCGGGCCCGTAGGTTTCGCGCTTGCCGTCGGCGGTGACCACCGTCAGCCTGCCGCTAGTCAACAGGCTTCCGATCAACCGTCCGATCAACGCCACGCTCATTCTCCTGCGGGGATTCCGAACCGACACTTAGCAAGCGGCCGTCGACGCGCAAGCCGGGCCAATTGCGCCGCTTCACGGTCGCGGAGCGCGCGGAAACTCTACTCGCTGAGCAGCGCCGCGGTCTTTTCGGCCGCTGCGCGATCGAGATCGGCGCGGCTGCGCTTGGCGGCGGCGGTCTTGAGCTGGCCGCAGGCGGCGTCGATGTCGCGGCCGCGCGGGGTCCGCACCGGGGCCGAAATGCCGCCTGCGAAGACGATGCTGGAAAAGCTGCGGATGCGCTCGGGGGTCGAGCTTTCGTAGGCCGCCCCGGGCCACGGGTTGAAAGGGATGAGATTGACCTTGGCCGGCAATTTATACTGCTTGATCAGCCGCACCAGTTCGCGCGCGTCGGCGTCGCTGTCGTTCTTGTCCTTGAGCATGACATATTCGAACGTGATCCTGCGCGCATTGTTGGCGCCCGGATAGGCGGCGCAGGCGGTCAGCAGCTCGTCGATGCCATACTTCCTGTTGAGCGGCACGATCTCGTCGCGGACCTCCTTGGTCACCGCGTGAAGCGAGACCGCGAGGTTGACCCCGATCTCGGCGCCGGCGCGGGCCATCATCGGCACCACCCCCGACGTCGACAAGGTGATCCGCCGCTTCGACAGCCCGAGGCCGTCCCCATCCATGACGATCTTCAGCGCGTCGCGGACATGCTCGAAATTATACAGCGGCTCGCCCATTCCCATCATCACGATGTTGGTCAGCATTCGCCCGTCCGGGGACGACGGCCATTCGCCGAGCGCGTCGCGCGCCAGCATCACCTGGCCGACAATTTCCGCCGACTCGAGATTGCGCACCAGCTTCATTGTCCCGGTGTGGCAGAAGCGGCAGTTGAGCGTGCAGCCGATCTGGCTCGACACGCACAAGGTGCCGCGGTCGGCATCGGGGATGAACACCATCTCATAGTCGTGGCCGTCGTCGGTCCGGAGCAGCCATTTGCGCGTGCCGTCGGTCGACACCTGCGCCTCGACCACCCGCGGCCGGGTGATCGCGAAGCGCTCGGCCAGCCACGGTGCCTGGGCCTTGGCGATATCGGTCATCGCTGCGAAATCGTTCGCCCCGCGGTTGTAGATCCAATGCCAGATCTGCTTGGCGCGCAGCTTGGCCTGCTTGGGGTCCAAGCCCGCTGCTTCCAACGCCGCGCGGATGTCGTCGCGGGGCAGCCCGACCAGTTCGATCCTGCCGTCGGCGCGCGCCAACGGAGCGCGCGGCACGGGCACGGGATCGACGGGGCCGGGGATCGGCATCAGGGAGGTATCGGCGCTCATGGCAGGCGCGCCGCATACGGGAAAATTCAGCGATTTGCCAGCAGGTTCGCGGCGCAGGCGGCGGCGGCGTCGATCGCCGTCGCGGCGCCGGCCAGGGCATAGCGATCGACGATCCGCCCGCCGCCCGGGCTGCGCGCTTCGACCCGCATCCCGCCGCCGCCGCGCATGGCCTGGATGATCGCCGCGTCCTGGCCCGGGCCGCGGCTCCACGCCAGGTCTCCGCGCGCGACCAGCAGGAACGGCTCCTGGCCGATCGTCAGCATGGCGCTCGATCCCGGACGCGCGACCTGGCTCAGCCGCACCGCGACCTGCCCGCGCCGTCCGCCGGGCGCGGCGTCGAAGGCGACGCTGGCCCGGCCCTGGGCGCGCAATCTGGTTGCCGGCAACAAGGCCGCGCTTGCCGCTTCGCACGACGTGCCGCGCGACAGCGCCGCCCACGCCCCGTCTGCCGCGACCACGCGCGCCGGCGGCGCGGCGGCCGTGGCCAGCAGCAAGCACGGCGCGGCAAGGAAGCGGACGAACGTCATCGCGATCGAGGTTAGGCGCGGGCGGCGCCGAGCGAAAGGCTCAGCAGGTCGCCTGGCTCGCGGGGCAAGATTGCGGTGGCGCGATCGCTTCGGTCACCGCCGAGCCGAGCGCCAGGGAAGCGACCGCGATGGTCGCGCCGACAATCGCGGCGATCAGGCCATATTCCGCAATGGCGGCTCCCCGCCGGTCTTGCGAAAGCTGCTTGCGCCGCTGCACGACTCATCCCCTTACGACTGACGCCGAAGGCAAATCGGTGCGCTTTGGTTAACGCGAAGTCAAGCAATTCTGTTAACCTGCGTCAGTGCTTTTTTGGGACTCTGCCGAGGCCGCTCAGCGCGGCAGGCGGTGGCGGTAAGTCAGGTTCACCCGCTTCGACAACAGCAGATAGGGCAGCCACAAGGTGATGCTCATCAGCACCTTCATGACATTGCCGTCGAGCAGCCGGTGGAGCGCGACGGCAACGTGGGCCGGCAGATCAGGCTGTCCGGCGACCGCTTCGGCAATGCCCAATTGCATCGCCAGGTCGGCGGCCCAGATGAGCGCCAGCAGGCGCGGGAACAGCGGCACCTTCTTGAGCGCCGCCACGAACGCGATGGCGTAGAGACTGGAGAAGATCACCACGTCCAGGGTCATCACCAGCTGCAGCGTCGCCAGCCAATCGGGCACCCGGCCCGACAGCGCCGGCAGTGCGGCGACATATTCGGCGGCCCGCAGCGCGACGCTGAGCAGCAGGCCGAGCAGCAAAGACACCATGATTCCGCCGGGGCCGTAGAGGCGGTGGCGGCGGGCAGCGACGAGGCCGATGGCGCGATAGCCGCGGCGGTCGATGAAGCGCTTGGGGTGCCCCAGCCGCTCACCATCGGCGAACCAGCGCAACGCCAACAGCATCGACATGATAGGCGCCGCGGCGAGCAGCAAATAAGCGAGCAAGGTGGTTGGCGCCGGCGCCCCGCCCAGCGGGCTGGTCATCACGCGCACGCCGCACGCGGCGGCGATCAGCACGACCCATCCGGCCATCAGCCGCGGCAATCCGCCCTCCAGCGTTAGCAGCAAGGCTGCTGAGCGGGCGTTCAGGCGTTGGCGGACAGCATTCATCATGCGCGAAATCGCATTCCCTCAAGTGGCTTGCGGGGGATGATAAGGCCATGCGCCTTACCATCACGTAAAAGGCCTCAAGCAGGTCGCGGGTTCCAGACGATGCGAGACCGTAACGATCAGGCTCCTGCCATGCCTCGCCTGGCGACCATTTCGGACCGGTTCCGACATGAGCTTGTCCATAATGGGCAACTATGAAATAAGCGCCGGGCTCGGACCCTCGCGACCCAAGGGGATCGCTTGACCGGGCCTCCGACTCTATCGCTCCGCTTTGGCCAGGCGCGCCGGTGAACGCCGCGCTGCTG
Source organism: Sphingomonas sp. (assembly GCA_031367995.1). Taxonomy (GTDB): domain Bacteria; phylum Pseudomonadota; class Alphaproteobacteria; order Sphingomonadales; family Sphingomonadaceae; genus Sphingomicrobium. The sequence goes on along the minus strand of JANLQS010000010.1, from coordinate 16,488 downwards.
ATTGATGCGTTGATTGGTGAACTGGCGCTGTTCGCGGCCTCCGGCTATCTGCTGTTCGCACTCGACGATCTGGCCGTCGACCTGATTTATTTCACCCGCCGCGCGTGGCGCGGGCTGACCGTTTACAGTCGCTTCCCGCGGGCCTTCGCCGACGGCCTCGAGCCGCCCCCGCTGCGCGGGCCGATGGCGGTGTTCATTCCGGCGTGGGACGAAGGAACGGTGATCGCGCCGATGCTGCGCCATGCACTGGCCCGCTTCGATCATCCCGACTATCGGCTCTACGCCGCTTATTACCGCAACGACCCGGCGACCGCCGCCGCGATCGCCAGCGTCATTGACCCTCGCGTCCGGCCCGTCCGGGTCGATGCCGACGGGCCGACGACCAAGGCCGATTGCCTCAATCATCTCTACGCCGCGCTCGCCGCCGACGAGGCCGCCGCCGGGCGCCGGGTCAAGGCGGTCGTGCTCCACGACGCCGAGGACGTCATCCACCCGCTCGAACTGAAATTGTTCGACCGGCTGGTCGAGCGGGCGGCGGTCGTCCAGCTGCCGGTGATCCCGTTGATCGATCGCGATTCGCGCTGGGTCGCGGGCCATTACGCCGACGAATTCGCCGAAGCGCATATCAAGGAACTGGTGGTGCGCGAGGCGGTCGGCGCCGCGATTCCCCTCGCCGGGGTCGGCTGCGCGCTCGAGCGGGCCGCGCTCGCCAGGCTGGCCGACGCCCACCACGGGCAGCCGTTCGCCGCCGCCAGTCTGACTGAGGATTACGAACTCGGCCTGAGGCTCGGCGCGCTCGGCTACCGCACCTTGTTCGTGCGCATCCCCGCCGCTCGCGGCAGCCGCGTGGTGGTCGCCAGCCGCGGCCATTTCCCGTCGAGCCTGCCGGCGGCGGTGCGGCAAAAGGCGCGGTGGGTCGGCGGCATCGCAATGACCGGGTGGGACCGGCTCGGCTGGCGCGGCGGCATCGGCGAGCGCTGGTTCCGGATGCGCGACCGGCGCGGGCCGCTGGCGGCGCTGTTGCTGCTCGCGGGCTATCTTGCCGCCCTGCTGTGGAGCGAGCTGGCGCTGGCCCATGCGCTCGGCGCGCCGTCGCTGTTCCGCCCCAGCCCTCTGCTCATGCGACTGCTCGCCATCAACCTTTGGCTATTGCTGTGGCGGGTAGCGATGCGGATGCTGTTCACGACCATCGGCTATGGCTGGCGCGAAGGGCTGCGCGCCGTTCCGCGGCTGCTGGTGGGCAACTGGATCGCCATCCGCGCCGCGCTTCGCGCCCTCGTCATCCACCGCCGCGGCGGGCCCGTGCCGTGGGACAAGACGGCGCACATCTTCCCCGCCGGGCTAGTCACGCCATGAGCCATTCGCTGCGTTTCCTTGGCCTCGCCGTCGCCGCCTGGGCCGGCGTTCGGGCGGTCAGCCTGGGCCTCGTCCCCGGCGCCGAAGCGCTGGCGTTCGATCTGCCCGTCCCGGCCAGCGCCGCGGTACCGGCGCCGGCGCTGCTGCCGCCGGTCGAGCCGACCGACCTCACCCCGCCGGAGCCGATCGCGGCCGCGGCTGGCGACTTCGCCAGCTCACCCTATCCACCCGCCTATGCCTATCCGGTCTATTACCCCGTCCGGCCCGCGCCCTATCCCCAGCTGCGCCGCCACGCGGCAAGAAGCGCCGCGCCGCGCTATGCCGAGCTGACCGATGTCCCGGGTTTGCCTTATTACAGCCAGCCGGTCCGGGCGCTCGACGAGTGGCCATTGTCGCGCATTGCCTCGGGCGGCCGGGTCCGCCGCATGCCCGACCCCGGAAGCTCGCTTGCCGCGGCGGCGCGCTTCGACCGGATTCAGTTGACCAGCTGGGCGATGCTTCGCGGCAAGCCCGGGGCGGCGTCGCTCGCCTCCAACGGCATGCTCGGCGGCAGCCAGGCCGGCGTCCGGCTGCTCTATCGCTTCGATCGGCATTTCGCCGCCAGCCTGCGCGCCACCGCCCCGATCGGATCGGTCACGCGCGGGGGGGAGCTTGCGGCCGGCGTCCGCTATCAGCCGTTCGCGGCCATTCCGGTCGCCATCACCGCCGAGCGGCGTCAGGCGTTCGGGCGCGGCACCGGCCGCTCGGCCTTCGCACTGTTCGCCGAGGGCGGCGTGTGGGATCGCCCGATCGCCGCCGGCTTCGCGCTTGACGCCTACCTTCAGGGCGGCGTCGTTGGCCCCCGCCACCGCGCCTTGTTCGTCGACGGCTCGGCGACGCTGACCCGCCCGCTGTGGCGCAATTTCTCCGGTGGAATCGGTCTATGGGGCGGCGCCCAGCCGGGCCTCACCCGGCTCGATATCGGTCCCCGCTTGAGCATGAAGGTCGGCCGATCGATGCGCGCCCACCTCGATTATCGCTACAAGGCGGTCGGCAATGCCGAACCCGGCTCGGGCCCCGTTGTCACTCTAGCCGCCGATTTCTAAGGCGGCGCTTCCAAAGTCGCGCGGTTTTCTGAGGCGGCGCTTCCAAAGTCGCGCCGATTTCTGCGGCGAATTCGACCGAAAACGACGCCGTGTCTTGGTTTTGCCCCATGGTTGCGGCTAGCGTGGCGCGCGACGCCTTATGGACATTTACCTCCCCATCGCCGGCCAGTCGGTCAATGCCCTGCTGATGATCGCGCTCGGCTTCCTGGTCGGCGTGTTGTCGGGCATGTTCGGGGTCGGCGGCGGCTTTCTCACCACCCCGCTGCTGATCTTCTACGGCATCCCGCCGACGGTGGCGGTCGCCTCCGCCACGACCCAGATCACCGGCGCCAGCGTGTCGGGCGTCTATGCCCACATGCGCCGCGGCGGGGTCGATCTGAAAATGGGCGCGGTGATGATTGCTGGCGGCGCCGCGGGCAGCCTGCTCGGCGCCTTCCTGTTCCGGATGCTCCAGCGCTCTGGCCAGATCGACCTTGTCATCGGCTTCCTCTACGTCGTTTTGCTCGGCTCGATCGGCGTTCTGATGCTCAAGGACGCGCTGGTCGCCATCGGCTTCATCACCCCCGCCGCGCCATCGACCGACAAGCCCCACCACAACCGCTGGGTCGCCAGCCTGCCGTTGCGCTGGCGATTCTATGCCTCGGGGCTGTACGTCTCGCCACTCGCCCCGCTCGCGCTCGGCTTCATCGCCGGCATTCTCACCGTCCTGCTCGGCGTCGGCGGCGGGTTCATCCTCGTCCCGGCGATGATCTATCTGCTCGGCATGGCGGCGCGGGTCGTCGTCGGCACCAGCCTGGTGATGATTCTGGCGGTCAGCGCGGTCACCACCCTGATCCACGCCATGACCACCCATGCGGTCGACATCGTGCTCGCCGGTCTGCTGTTGGTCGGCGGCGTGATCGGCGCCCAATATGGCGCCATCCTCGCCACCCGCATCAAGCCCGATCTGCTGCGCCTGGCGCTGGCGGTGGTCATCCTGCTGGTCGCCGCGCGCATGGCGCTCGGGCTTGCCTGGCGGCCCGATGAAATCTTTACGATCGAATATCTGTGAGGGCGCGCCTGGCCCTGCTCGGATTGACGCCGCTCATCATGGCCCAGGCCAAGGCCGTGCTGGTACCCGACATTTCCGCCCGCTCGGTCGAGATTCGCTACAGCTTCAACGGCGCCCAATTGCTGCTGTTCGGCGCTATCCTCTATCCGGGCGGAAAGGTCCCCGCACGACCGGCCGACATCGTCGTCGTCCTCAAGGGTCCGGTCGAGCCGATCGTGGTGCGCGAAAAGCAGAAAATCGCCGGCATCTGGATGAACGCCGATTCGAACCGCTTTCGCTCGGTGCCGTCCTTTTACGCCGTCGCCTCCTCACGCCCGATTCGCGACCTGATCGATGAGCGCACCGCGGCCATTTACGAACTCGGCCTGCAGGATTTGCAGCTATCGCCCGGCGGCGGGGCGCTGCCCGACAAGGAGCGGCGGTTCGAAAGCGGGCTGCTCGACCTGCGCCGCCGCTCGGGCCTGTATGCGCAAGCCGACAATGGCGTCGAGATCAGCCAGGGCGTGCTCTACCGCGCCCGCATCGCCATCCCCAGCCAGGTTCCGGTCGGCACCTACACCACCGAAACCTTCCTCATCGACCGCGGCAAGGTGATCGCCGCCGCCACCCGCGACGTCGAGGTCGGCAAGGCCGGGTTCGAACGCTCGATCGCCATCGCCGCCCGCCAGGACGGCTTCCTCTACGGCCTCGCCTCGGTTCTGCTGTCGCTCGGCCTGGGCTGGGCGGCGGCGATGCTGTTCCGGCGGCGCGCCTAAGCACTTCTTAACCGCTATCCGCTAAGCCCTTGGCCATCGTAACTAAAATGGGTGGCGTGGCCTGATGACGGATAATCTGAAGCAGTTCCTCGACGAGATGAGCAGCTACAGCGAGGAAGATCATGCCGCGACCGCCGGCGGGCGCGTGTCGTCGTCCAGCGGGGCCAAGCTGCCGCCGATCGGCTCGGTCGTCGAGATCGCCGGATCGGGGTCGCGCGTGGTGATGGACGCCGCCCGCCTGCACGAGCTCGCCGCCCATCCCGATCCCTCTGTTTCGATGTCCGGCCAGGTCGGCAGCCAGGTAAAGATGAAGGTCGGCAACAGCTGGCTGATCGCCAACGTCCGTACCCTGTGCGCCGGAGACGACGGCGTGGTCGTCGCCAACGTCGATTTCCTCGGCGAGGGCGCCCAGACCGCGGTCGGCAGCCTGGTCAATTTCCGTCGCGGCGTGACCCGCTACCCGATCCCCGGCTGCGCCATCCTGCCGGTGTCGACCGACGACATGCGCGCCATCTTCGCCGCCGACGATTCGGCCCACGTCGAGATCGGCACGGTCTACCCGACCGACGACATCCGCGGCGCGCTCTACATCGACCCGATGCTGTCGAAGCATTTCGCCATACTGGGGTCGACCGGTACCGGTAAGTCGACCGCCGTCGCCCTCATCCTCCACCGCATCTCGCTGCTGTCGCCCGAAGGGCACATCGTGATGATCGATCCGCACGGCGAATATTCGGCGGCGTTCAAATCGTGCGGCGAATTGTTCAACGTCGACAATCTTCAGCTGCCCTACTGGCTGCTCAATTTCGAAGAGCATTGCGAAGTGCTGCTGACGACCGACGGCGCCGAGCGCCAGCGCGACGCCGATATCCTCGCCAAATGCCTGCTCGCCGCGCGCCTCAAGGGCAAGGCCGCCGAAAGCCTCGGCAAGGTCACCGTCGATTCGCCGATCCCCTATCTGCTCAGCGATTTGAACACGATCCTGGTCAACGAGATGGGCAAGCTCGACCGCGCCGGCGACACGCTGCCGTTCCAGCGGCTCAAGACCAAACTCGATGAGTTGAAGTCCGACCCGCGCTACAGCTTCATGTTCTCAGGGATGCTGGTCAGCGATTCGATGGGCAGCTTCATCTCCAAGCTGTTCCGCCTGCCGTCCAACGGCCGCCCGATCTCGATCATCGACGTGTCGGGCATCCCGTCCGAAGTCACATCGGTCGTCGTCTCGGTGCTCGCCCGCATGGTGTTCGATTACGCCATCTGGTCGCGGACCGAGGCCCAGCGCCCGCTGCTATTGGTCTGCGAAGAGGCCCACCGCTACGTTCCCAAGGACGAGAATGCGTCGGGCCAGGCGGTGCGCAAGATCCTCGAGCGGATCGCCAAGGAAGGCCGCAAGTACGGCGTCTCCCTCGGCCTCATCACCCAGCGCCCGTCCGATCTGGCCGAAGGCGTGCTGTCGCAGTGCGGCACGATCATCGCCATGCGCCTCAACAACGAGCGCGATCAGGCGTGCGTGCGCGCCGCCATGCCCGAGGGCGCGCGCGGCTTCCTCGACGCCATTCCCGCGCTGCGCAACCGCGAATGCATCGTCTGCGGCGAGGGCGTCGCCATTCCCATCCGGGTGCGGTTCGACAACCTCGAGCCCGAAAAGCGCCCGGCCTCGTCCGACCCCAGCTTCGCCGAGCTGTGGCGCCAGACCGGCGACGAAGCCGGCATCATCGACCGCACCATCAAGCGCTGGCGCGGGCACGGGCGCTGAGCCGCCGAGCATAAGCCCGCCGGCGCATCGCGCCGCCGGACTTATGTCGAGAGACGGCGAAGCCCGGCCGACCGGCGCGCCGGCCGACAGGACCAACGTCACGCGATTCACTCGCGTGACGGGGGCGGCGCGGATCGAACAGGCTTTGCTGCCTCCCCGGTCAAATCGATGTTCTTGACCCTTCCGAGTGCCAGCAACCAATCGCTCCACATCGCCGGGTCACCGGGTCCACCGTCAGCCCAAATTGCGGTTTCCCTATTCATCGCACTCAGGAGGAAACGGAGGTCGTAAGACTCTTTCAGACCCCGGTCCCAGTAGTTTTCGACGAAAACGCGCATCGCGTCGAACGCTTCCAGCGCCGTGAGTTGCGGAAGGGAGCCAATGTCCGGAGCGTCTAGGCCGGTCCAATCGGGAAAGTCGGTCATGGCGCACAATTTGGCCGTTCAAGCGAATTTCAGCAATGGGTCGAAAGCCGACGTAGGAACTTTACCCCCGCGCGCTCCCCATCAGCGCCTTGAGCCGCGCCCGGAACGCCGCCAGCGCCCCCGGGTCGGCGGCCGGTGCGCTGGCCAGGCGGACGCTGCGCGGGTTGACCGCGATGCCGTTGACGTACGTCTCGTAATGGAGGTGCGGGCCGGTCGACAGGCCGGTGGTGCCGACATAGCCGATGACCTGCCCCTGATGCACCAGCATGCCCGGCGAAACCACCATCCGGCTCATGTGGCTGAAGCTGGTGCCGATGCCGCCGCCGTGGGCGAGGCGGACCTGCTGGCCATAGCCGCCGGCCCAGCCGGCCGCGGTCACCTGGCCGTCGGCGGGGGCGACGATCGGCGTGCCCCAATGGGCGCCGAAATCCATGCCCTTGTGCATCCGCGCGAAGTGCAGGATCGGGTGATAGCGCATGCCATATTCGGACGTCACCGGGGCGTTGACCGGCCACAGCATGGCGCTTGAGCTGACCGCCTGCAGGCTCGAACCCTCATACCAGTCGCTGCGCCCGCCGACGCTCCATTTCATCAACTGGATCGGGCGCCCGCCAAGGCGCTCGATCCCGGCATAGAGCAAGGCGCCGGCCTCGCTATCGCCGGTCGCGGCGCGGCGGTTGGCGATGATCAGGTCGAAGCGGTCGTTGGCGGTGAGGTCGCTACCGACATCGATCTGCGTCGCCAGCGCTTTGAGATAATCCCCGGCCGTCGTCGGCGCGACCCCGGCCGCGCGCAGCGACCAGTAAAGCCCGTCGCCGACCCGGCCGCGGATGCGCCGCGGCGTCGTGTCGACCGCGATCGGCGTGGCCGTGGCGACGAACCCGCCGCCGCCGGCATCAATGGCAAGATTGAGGTCGAGCCCGACGCGCAGCGCCACATGCTCGATCGGCCGTTGCCCGGCCGCACCCTTGCGCCCGAGCTGGATGGCAATGGCGGTGCCCGGCGCGATCCCGCCAGGCGCATGCGCCTGGACGAGCTGCGCGACCCGCGCCGCGTCGGCCGGCATCGCCCCGATCCGCGCCAGCAATGGCCCGATGCGGTCGCCGCCGCCAATCCTGACGCTGAGTTGGACATGCGCGCGCTCGGGCGCCGCGATCAACGTTTCGACCCGGGTGTTGGCCGCCATCCGGCCGCCGCTCAGCCCGCCGTTCCTCGCCGGGGCAATGGCCAGCGCCGTGATCTGCGTCTGCTGCTCGTCGCTGACGATACCGGCATTGCCGCCCGGCAGCGGCGTCGGCCACGGCGTGATCGCGCTTAATGTCGCCGCCATCAGCGCCAGCGTCGCCGCCCCGCGCCACCAGGTCGCGGAAAACAGATCGTCGCCAAGATCGACCGCCAGGCGGAATATCGGGGCCCGCGCGGTCGCCGCCACCGCCACCGGCGCCAGCCGCACGAACCCGCGCGGCGCGGCCATCGCCCCGCCTGCCGACCCCTGCCAGTCGCGCGATTGATACAATTAAGGCGCTCCCGTCACCGGCCACCGCGGCCCGTTCGTCACCCTTCTGGCCCATCATGGTTAAGAAGGATTGAAAGCGGGCGCCGATCGCGCCTTGCGCTCGGCGCGGGGCGTGCCACATTAAGCGAATGGCACCGCGCAGCGACAGCCTGGTCCGGGCGATCCTCGGGCCGACCAACACCGGCAAGACCTACTTGGCGATCGAACGCATGTGCGCTTATTCGTCGGGCGTCATCGGCTTCCCGCTGCGCCTGCTGGCGCGCGAGGTCTACGACCGGGTCGTCGCCATGAAAGGCGAAAAGCAGGTCGCCTTGATCACCGGCGAAGAACGCATCGTCCCGCCGACCGCGCGTTACTTCCTGACCACCGCCGAAAGCATGCCCGTCCCGAGCGGCGCCGGGGGCAAGGAAACGCGCGACTTCGCTTTCGCCGCGATCGACGAGGCGCAATTGGGCATCGACCCGGAGCGCGGCCATGTGTTCACCGACCGCATGCTGCGCGCGCGGGGCCGCGAGGAAACGCTGATCCTCGGTTCGGACACCCTAAAGCCGCTCATCCGCAAGCTCCTGCCCGAGGCCGAGATCGTCAGCCGGCCGCGCTTTTCGACCCTGCGCTACGCCGGCAGCGTCAAGCTGTCGCGCCTGCCGCCGCGCGCCGCCGTGGTCGCTTTCTCGGCCGAGCAGGTTTACGCGCTGGCCGAGATGCTGCGCCGCTTCAAAGGCGGCGCGGCGGTCGTCATGGGCGCTTTGTCGCCGGCCACCCGCAACGCCCAGGTCGCCATGTTCCAGCGCGGCGAGGTCGATTATCTGGTCGCCACCGACGCCATCGGCATGGGCCTCAACATGGACGTCACCCATGTCGCCTTCGCCGGGCTCGACAAGTTTGACGGCCATCGCGATCGCCGGCTGACGATCCCCGAAATGGCCCAGATCGCCGGCCGCGCCGGGCGCCACCAGAAAGACGGCAGCTTCGGCACATTGGGCCTTGGCGGCGACGGCGGCGCTCATTTCAGCGAGGAAGAAATCGCGGCCATCGAGGAGCATCGCTTTCGCCCGCTCGACCACCTCTACTGGCGCAGCGCCGACCTCGATTTCTCCACCGTTACCGAACTCATCGCCAGCCTCGAGGCGCGTTCCGACGACCCCTTGCTGCGCCCCGCCCCGCTGGCGATCGACCTCGCCGTGTTGAAGCTGATCGCCGAGGATCCGGCGATCGCCGCCACCCGCTCGGCCCGCGCGCGCAAATTGTGGGCGGTGTGCGGCCTGCCCGATTTCCGCAAGGTCGGCCCGATGCACCACGCGCGCATGGTTCGCCGCCTGTTCAGCTACATCGGCGAAGGCGGGCATATCCCGCACGAATGGTTCGCCGCCGAAGTCACCCGGCTGGACAATGTCGCGGGCGATATCGAAGCGCTCGCCGACCGCCTCGCCGGGATCCGCAGCTGGGCCTACATCGCCCAGCGCGCCGACTGGCTGGCCGACCCGGCCAAAGGCGCCGAGCGCACCAAATATGTCGAGGGCCGGCTCAGCGATGCGCTTCACGAGCGGCTGACCCAGCGCTTCGTCGACCGCCGAACCGCGGTCCTCGTCCGCGATATCGGAGCGCGCGGCGCCGACGCGCTGCCGGTGACCGTTGCCGCCGACGGCGAAGTGTCGGTCGGGCCCGAGCCGATCGGGCATCTCGCGGGGTTCGAGTTCACCGTCGATCCGGCCGCGCGACTGGCCGACAAGCGGTTGCTCCTCGGCGCCGCCGAGCGCCGCTTGGGCGACGAGCTCGACCGCCGCGCCGCCGCTCTGTGCGTCGCCCCCGACCAGGACTTCCGGCTGATCGCGGAAGCGGCCGGGCTGGCGATCGGCTGGGATGGTCACATCCTCGCCCGCCTCGCCCCCGGCCGCTCGTTGCTCGAACCGGCGGTGCGCCCCGCCCGCCCACTCGACCGGCTGTCGACCGCCCGCCGCGCCGCGCTCCGCGCCCGGCTCGAGCGCTGGGTCGAGGCCGAGGTCGCCCGCCATGTGCCGGTGCTCAAGCGCCTTGCCGCCGCCGCCGCCGACCGCTCCGCCAGCGCCGGGGTGCGCGCGCTTGCCGCGATGCTGGTCGATGCCGGCGGACTGCTGCCGCGCCACGCCATCGCCGCCCAGCTCGGCCAGCTCGACAAGGCCGACCGGCACGCGCTCCACCATCTGCGCGTCCGCCTCGGCGCGCTCGACCTGTTCAGCCAGGGGCTGCTCAAGCCGGGCGCCCAGCGCTGGCGCGGCGCGCTGCTGGCGGTGCGCGCCAGCCAGCCGATGCCGCGCCTGCCCGATCCGTCGGCCGCCGTGCTCGGAGGCGATGCCGACCCGCGCGGCGCTGGCCTCGCCTTCCGCCGATTGGGCACCCGCTGGCTGCGCGTCGACCTCGCCGATCGGCTCGCCACCCACGCCCATCTGGTCAAGGCGGCGGGCGGCGGCGACCCGGTCGACCAGGCCATGGTCACCAGCCTCGGCCTCGATCCCGACACCGTCCGCAAGCTGATGGCCGAAGTCGGCTTCGTCCCCGCCGGGGAGGCATGGAAATGGCGCGGCGCCCAGCGCCCGCGCCGTCGTCCCGAGCCGCCGCGCCCGGGGCATGCGTTCGCCGAACTGGCCAAGCTCAAGCGTTAGCCGGCGCCGCGCCGCGAACCGGCGGCCGCGGCGCGTCGCTGCCATGCGGGAGATTGACGAGGGCCGTCCCGCCACTTAGCGACGGCTGGCAAGAGGGAGAGCCACCGCCATGACCTACGTCGTCACCGACGCCTGCATCAAATGCAAATATATGGACTGCGTCGAGGTCTGCCCGGTGGATTGTTTCTACGAGGGCGAGAACATGCTCGTCATCAACCCCAACGAATGCATCGACTGCGGCGTGTGCGAGCCCGAATGCCCGGCCGAGGCGATCCTGCCGGATACCGAAAACGGCCAGGAAAAGTGGCTCGAGCTCAACACCACTTTCTCTGCTACCTGGCCCAATATCACGCGCAAGAAGGACAGCCCCGCGGACGCCGACGAGTATAAGGGTCAGGAGGGCAAGTTCGACAAATATTTCACGCCCGACCCGGGCGAGGGCGACTGATCGGCCCGTTGCCGCAACGAACGCGGCGCTCGCGCGTAGAACCCAGCGCCCGCCGCGGCTGACGGAGGTTCGCATGCGTTTCGGCTTGATCCTGTCCTTCGCGTCGGCGCTGACGCTGACCGCTTGCCTGCCGCCGCACCCGCCGCCTGCGCCGGCGCCACCCGAAGTGCTGCCGCAAAGCGCGATCGTCCCGCTTGGCCGGTTACCGGCGGCGGCGGTCGCGCATTACCTGGGCACCTTTCACAACGGCGGCGGCACGCTGACCATCGGCCGCTCCGGCGGCTCCTTGACTGTCCAGTACGGCGGCGCCGCCGCCATGCCCTTGGCGCTGGTCGGGCTCGGCACCTTCACCGACGCCGGCGGCACCGCCTATCTGTTCATCCCTGCCGACGGCAGCGGCGTGCTGCGGGCCGTCGCCGCCAATGGAACTTCGCGCGACTGGATGCGCTAATCCCCCGAGCGCCGATCGGAACGCGGGCGCAACAAGGGGATGAGGATGATTCGCTGGATGATGACCGCGCTGGCTTGCGCCGCCTGCGCGTCGCCCGCTGTAGCGCAGCAGCGCGATAGCTCGCTGCCCGACCCCAACGACCGCAGCGACAGCTTCATGCTTGGGGCGGGCGCGGCGTGGATTCCCGATTACGAGGGATCGGACGATTACAAGATCACGCCCGCCGCGGTCATCCGCGGCCGAGTCAGCGGGATCAGCTTCTTCAGCCGCGCGACCTGGCTCTACGTCGACCTCGTGCCGCGCGGCGCCGGCAAGCTCGATTTCGATGCCGGGCCGATTGCCGGCGTCCGCTTCAACCGCACCGGCCACGTCAAGGACGATGTCGTCGACCTGCTGCCCCGGCGCAACAAGGCGTTCGAGGTCGGCGGCTTCGCCGGGCTGACCTATCATGGCCTGACCAACCCCTATGACGCGCTCAGCGTCCGCGTCGACGTCGTCAAGGACGTCGGCAACGCCCACAAGTCGACGCTGGTCACCCCGACCATCGACTTTGGTACGCCTCTGTCGAAGACCTTCTACATCGGTGCCTCGGCCAGCGCCGAATGGGCCGGCGACGGCTATGCCGATTATTATTATTCGATCACCCCGGCCGACTCGCTCGCCAGCGGCCTGCCGACCTTCAAGGCCAAGGGCGGGTTCAAAAACTGGAAGGTCGGGCTGCTGGCCAACCAGTCGATGACTGGCAATCTGCTCCACGGCCTGTCGCTGTTCGGCACCGTCAATTACGGTCGATTGAAGAACGGCTTCGCCGCCAGCCCGATCGTCTCGCTGCGCGGCAGCCCCAGGCAGGGCCTCGCCGCCTTGGGCCTCGCCTACAGCTTCTAGCCGCGCCGCCCGTCGAGCAAGGCGATGACCGCGTCGGCGGCCGCTTCGGGGGTCATCGCCGTCGTGTCGAGCCGCAGCTCGGGCGTTTCGGGCGCTTCGTAGGGGCTGTCGATGCCGGTGAAGTTAGGCAGGTCGCCGGCGCGCGCCTTGGCGTAGAGGCCCTTGACGTCGCGCGCCTCGGCCGCCGCAATCGGTGTATCGACGAAAATCTCGATGAACTCGCCTTGCGGAATCATCGCCCGGATCATCGCCCGCTCGGCCCGGAACGGCGAGATGAAGGCGGTCAGCACGATCAGCCCGGCGTCGGCCATCAGCCGCGCGACCTCGCCGACCCGGCGGATATTCTCGATCCGGTCGGCCTCGGTAAAGCCCAGATCCTTGTTCAGTCCGTGCCGCACATTGTCGCCGTCGAGCAGGAACGTATGCCGCCCGCGCGCCGCCAGTTTCTTTTCGACCAGATTGGCGATGGTCGACTTGCCGGCGCCGCTCAGCCCGGTGAACCATAGCACCGCCGGCTTCTGCCCCTTCAACTGGGCATGGGTCGCGCGGCTGACATCCAAGGCCTGGCGGTGGATATTCTCCGCCCGGCGCAGCGCGAAGTGGAGCATCCCCGCGGCCACCGTCGCGTTGCTCAACTTGTCGATCAGGATGAACCCGCCAAGCGCGCGGTTGGGCGCCCCGCCGGCGGCATCGCGATAGGGTTCGAACACCAGGTCGCGGTCGGTCGTCACTTCGGCGACCCCGATGGCGTTCAAGTCGAGCGTCTTGGCCGCCAGTTCGTCGAGCGTGTTGACGTTGAGCTGGTACTTGGGCTCGGCCACCGTCGCGGTCACCGTCTGCGCCCCGAGCTTGAGCCAATAGCCCTTGCCGGGGACCAACTCGTCCTCCGCCATCCACACGATCGTCGCCTCAAACTGGTCGGCGGCATGCGGCGGGTCTTTCGCGGCGGCGATGACGTCGCCGCGCGAGCAATCGACTTCATCGGCCAGGGTCAGCGTCACCGACTGGCCGGCGACCGCCTCGGTCAGGTCACCATCCATCGTCACGATTCGGGCGACACTAGTCGTCCGGCCTGACGGTAGCACCCGCACGGCATCGCCTGGCTTGACCCGCCCGCTCGCGATCAGCCCGGCGAACCCGCGGAAATGCTGATCGGGGCGGTTGACCCACTGCACCGGCAAGCGAAACCCCTTGGCCAAATCGGCATCGCTGTCGATCGGCACCGTTTCGAGATGTTCGATCAATGTCGGCCCGTCGTACCAGTCCATCGCGATGCTGCCCCCCGCGATATTGTCGCCGTTCAGCCCCGACACCGGAATTGCCAGCCAATCCTGGATCCCGATCTTGTCCGCGAACAGCCGGTAATCGGCGACGATCGCGTCGAACCGGTCGCGGTCATGGTCGACCAAATCCATCTTATTGACCGCCAGCACGAAGCGCTTGATCCCGACCAGTTGCGCCAGGATCGAATGGCGCCGGGTCTGCTCGAGCACGCCCTTGCGCGCATCGACCAGCAGCACCGCCAGCTCGGCGGTCGAGGCGCCGGTCACCATGTTGCGGGTATATTGTTCGTGCCCCGGCGTGTCGGCGACGATGAACTTGCGCTTGTCCGTCGCGAAGAAGCGATAGGCGACGTCGATCGTGATGCCCTGCTCGCGCTCGGCGCTCAGCCCATCGACGAGCAAGGCGAAATCGATTCCCTGCCCCTGCGTGCCGACCGTCTTGCTGTCCGCTTCGAGGCTGGCCAGCTGGTCCTCGAAAATCTGCCGGCTGTCGAACAACAACCGCCCGATCAGGGTCGACTTGCCGTCGTCGACGCTGCCGCAGGTGATGAACCGCAGCAGCTCTTTGCCCTTCTGCTTGTCGAGGTAAGCCGCGATGTCGGAGGCGATCAGCGGGTCCGGGGCGAACGAGTCCGCCATCAGAAATACCCCTCCTGCTTCTTCTTCTCCATGCTCCCCGATCCGCCGTCGCGATCGATGATCCGGCCCTGGCGCTCGCTGGTCGTCGCCAGCAGCATCTCGCGCACGACGGCCTCGATCGTCGTCGCCTCGCTCTCGACCGCGCCCGACAAGGGGTAGCAGCCCAGGGTCCGGAACCGCACCGATCGCATCGTCGGCACTTCGCCCTCGGCCAGCCGGAAGCGCGCGTCGTCGACCATCAGGACGAGGCCGTCGCGTGTCACCACCGGCCGCGGCGCCGCCAGATACAGCGGCACGATCTCGATCCCTTGCGCCATGATGTATTGCCACACGTCGAGCTCGGTCCAGTTCGATAGCGGGAACACCCGCATCGATTCCCCGGGTGCCTTTTTGACATTGTAATTGGCCCACAATTCGGGCCGCTGGCGCTTGGGATCCCAGCGGTGGCTGGCCGAGCGGAACGAGAAGATCCGCTCCTTCGCCCGGCTTTTCTCCTCGTCGCGGCGGGCGCCGCCGAACGCCGCATCGAACCCGCCCGCGTCGAGCGCCTGCTTCAAGCCTTCGGTCTTCCACAGATCGGTGTGCAACGGGCCGTGGTCGAACGGGTTGATGCCCGCCGCCTCGGCCTCGGCATTCTTGTAAACGATCAGCTCGATCCCGGGATCGGCCGCGACCTTGTCGCGCAGCGCGTACATCGCCGAGAATTTCCACGTCGTATCGACATGCAGCAACGGGAACGGCAGCGGCCCCGGGAAAAACGCCTTCTTCGCCAGGTGCAGCATCACTGCCGAATCCTTGCCGATCGAATAGAGCATCACCGGCCGGCTCGCCTCGGCCACCGTCTCGCGCAGGATATGGATGCTTTCGGCCTCGAGCCGGTCGAGATGGGTCAGGCGGGTCACTTGCCCGCCATTCAGCCGAGCCGGCGCGACCGGTCAAGGCTTCCCTCGTCCCCGGCTTGGCCGTAAGGCGGAGCCATCCCCGGGGAGCCGACAGCGGCTGAGAGGCAGTTCACGACTGCGACCCGTCGAACCTGATCCGGCTGACACCGGCGTAGGGAGGGAAGGCCAGCGCGCCGTCCCTTCCCGATTTTGGAGAAGACGATGGCCGACATTCCCGCCCGCACCGAACTTGCCCCCAAGGTCACCACCGGCCCGATCCGCGGCTCGCGAAAAATCCACGTCGGCGATCTGCGCGTAGCCATGCGTCAGGTGATGCTCGAACCGTCGTCGGGCGAACCGCCGTTGAACCTCTACGACACCAGCGGCCCCTACACCGACCCCGCCGTTCCCATCGACATCAACGCTGGCCTCGCCGAGCTCCGCCGCGACTGGATTCACGGGCGCGGCGATGTCGAGGAAGTCGCCGCCCGCGAAGCCCGTCCCGAGGACAATGGCCAGCTCGGCCCCGACCGCAGCGGCGGCGTCGCCCCGTTCCCCAACGTCCGCCGCCGCGTGCTGAGAGCGCGTCCCGGCGCCAACGTCAGCCAGATGCACTACGCCCGCCGCGGCATCATCACCCCGGAAATGGAATATGTCGCCATCCGCGAAAACATTGGCCGCGAGGCGATCGCGGGCCACGTCCGCGACGGCGAAAGCTTCGGCGCCGCGATCCCCGACCACGTCACCCCCGAATTCGTCCGCGACGAAGTGGCGCGCGGCCGCGCCATCATCCCCAACAACATCAACCATCCCGAGAGCGAACCGATGGCGATCGGCCGCAATTTCCTTGTCAAGATCAACGCCAACATCGGCAACTCCGCCGTCGCCAGCGACGTCGCCGCCGAGGTCGACAAGATGGTGTGGTCGATCCGCTGGGGCGCGGACACCGTCATGGACCTCTCGACCGGGCGCAACATCCACGACACCCGCGAATGGATCATCCGCAACTCGCCGGTCCCGATCGGCACCGTCCCGATCTACCAGGCGCTCGAGAAGGTCGGCGGCGTCGCCGAAGACCTCAGCTGGGAAGTCTATCGCGACACGCTCATCGAGCAGGCCGAGCAGGGGGTCGATTATTTCACCATCCACGCCGGCGTCCGCCTGCCCTACGTGCCGATGACCGCCAAGCGCGTCACCGGGATCGTCAGCCGCGGCGGCTCGATCATGGCCAAATGGTGCCTCGCCCACCATCAGGAGAGCTTCCTCTACGAACGCTTCGACGAGATCAGCGAGATCATGAAGGCCTACGATATCGCCT
>JANLQS010000141.1:0-2472 GCA_031367995.1 Sphingomonas sp. | reverse complement strand
GCAGCGGCAAGGGCGGCGTCGGCGAGGCGATTTTCCTCAGGAGCTTCACCGCCGACGTGACATTGATCGCGCCCGACGCGGCGATGAACCTGACCGAGGACGATGCGGCGCGGCTCAAGGCGGCGGGCGTGGAGTGCGTCGACGGCCCGGCCGAGGCGGTGGCGGTCACCGGCGATTGCATCGTGGTCGATACCGCCGACGGCCATTTCGCGTTCGACAGCCTCTATCCGGCGCTGGGATCCGACACCCATACGCAGCTGGCCGAAATGGTCGGCGGGGACCTGTCCGCCGACTGCTGCATCAAGGTCGACAGCCATCAGCGGACCAACATCCCCGGTCTCTACGCGGCCGGCGACGTGGTCATCGGGCTTGACCAGATCAGCCACGCGATGGGCGAAGGCGGGGTCGCCGCGACGACCATCCGCAACGATCTGGCGAAGGACACGCCGCTGCTGCGGGCGGCGGTCAGCGACGAAGCGAGCGAAAAGACCGAATCGGGGGTCTAGGCGAGATAATCGGGATCGATCGTCACCCGGTCGTCGGCGAGGTCGGCGATGCCGGGCCTGAACGGGACGAGCGCGCGCTTAGCCCCTGCTTGCTCGATCTCGAGCAATTCGCCGGCGCCGAAATCCTCGACTGCGACGACGGTGCCCAAGCGTGTTCCGGCCGCGTTGACGCACGGCAGGCCGATCAAATCGGCGTGGTAATATTCGCCCTCGCCGAGCGCGGGCAACGCGGCGCGATCGACCTCGACCAGGCTGCCGCGCAGTGCTTCGGCGGCCTCGCGGGTAGCGACGCCGGCGAAGCGGGCGATGGCGGTCTTGCCGCCGGCGCGGACCGAAGTCAGCGCGATTTCGCGGCCGCCGACGATCAGGGTGGCGTGGGCGGCGAGGCTGGCGGCGCTATTCGCGAACAGCTTGAGCCGCACTTCGCCCTTGATGCCGTGCGCCCCGGCGACCGCGGCCAGCGCGACGCGCTGACCTTCGGCCGCCGGGGTCGTCGTCATGGTCATTCGGCCTTGGCGGCGTCGTCTTCGGCGACTTCGGCGGCGGGGGCTTCCTCGGCGGGCGCTTCGACTTCGACGGCCGGGGCTTCGTCGGCAACAGCTTCCTCAGCAGGCGCTTCGGCTTCGGCGACGGGGGCTTCCTCAGCGGAAGCCTGTTCGGCTTCGCCTTCGGCCGGGGCCTGGGCGCTTTCGCCGCTCACTGCCGCGACGTCGTCGCCGGCGTCGCTGTTGGGGGTGCTCTCATTGACCTCCTCAGCCTCGGGCGCTTCGCCAGCGGCTTCCTCGGCGACGACTTCCTCGGCAACACCCTCATCGGCGGCAACCTCCTCGGCGGCAACCTCCTCGGCGGGGGCGTCTTCAACGACAGGCTCTTCGACTGCGGGCGCCTCGGCAGCGACCTTGGCAGCCTCGTCGGCGGCGGCGGCCTTGCCGGCGCGCTCCTCGACCCGCTCCTTGGCCTTGTCGCCCGGCTGGCCCTTGTTGGGGTTCGAACGCGCGGCGCGCTCGCGGATGCCGGCGGCATCGAGGAAGCGCAGGACGCGGTCGCTCGGCTGGGCGCCGACCAACAGCCAATGCGAAATGCGATCGGCGTCGAGCTTCACCCGGTCGGGCGAATCCTTGGCCAGCAGCGGATTATAGGTGCCGAGCTTCTCGAGGAAGCGGCCATCACGCGGGCTGCGGCTGTCGGCCACGACGATGCGGTAATAGGGACGCTTCTTGGCGCCGCCACGGGCGAGACGAATTGCAAGTGCCATCAAAATATTCCTTCTTCAAACCTGAATGTTACGCGTTATTTCTTAGAAAATTTATCAAACCCGGGGGGGAGGTTGAACCCGGCCCCGCCGCCGAGCCCGGGAAGCCCCGGCATGCCGCCGGGCAATTGGCCGCCGGGCGCGATGCCGCCCAAGGCCTTTTCCATGCCGCCGCCGGAGAACATCGCCGCCAATTTGCCGAACCCGCCGAGCTTCCTGAGGCGCTTCATGGCGTTGGCCATTTCCTGATGCATCTTCATCAATTTGTTGACCTCCTGGACGGTGGTCCCGCTGCCCTTGGCGATGCGGATCTTGCGCTTGGCGTTGATGAGGTCGGGCCGGGCGCGCTCCCTGGCGGTCATCGAGCTCATCATCGCTTCGAGGTGGATCAGCGCCTTGTCGTCGACCTGGCCGGGCTTGGCGAGGCCCTTCATCCCCGGCAGCATGCCGGCCAGCGCGCCGAGGCCGCCCATGCGCTGCATCTGCGAAATCTGCATGCGCAAATCGTCGAGGTCGAACTTGCCCTTGGCCATCTTGGCCGCGAGCTTCTCGGCATCCTCGACCTGGACGCTCTCGGCGGCGCGCTCGACCAAAGAGACGACGTCGCCCATGCCGAGGATGCGCCCGGCGACGCGGCTCGGGTGGAAGGCTTCGAGCGCGTCCAGCCCCTCGCCGGTGCCGGCGAACTTGATCGGCTTGCCGGTGACCGCGCGC
>JANLQS010000160.1:0-3091 GCA_031367995.1 Sphingomonas sp. | reverse complement strand
AGCGGCTGTTGGTCGAAGGCGGCCGGCGCGGCATAGCGCCGCCCGAACGATTCCGACCCGACCGGGCGGAATTGTCCGCGCGCGCCGCGCTGGATCGAATCCAGCCAACCTAGCGCGCGCACGCCCTGCTCGACCCAGTCCGGCCGTCCGATCGCCAGGCCGGCGCGGATCTGCGCCTCGCATAGCCGCGCATTGTCATAGGCTAGCACGGGTTCGTACCAGCTCCATCCATCGCGAGCGAAGCGCCGGATCAGCATGTCCATGGTCGCGCCGGCTCGTTCGATGGCGACGATCGCGCATGGGTGGGCCGGCTCATGCTCGATCCTGGCGATCGCGCCAAGCGCCGCGAACGCCTGCGCGCGCGGCGAATGCAGGGGGTCCATTGCCTCGACCGCAATGTCGTACAGTCGCCGCGCCCAAGATTTCAGCGATCCGTCGCTCGCCTTGAGGCCCGCGACGCCGAGCGCCCACAGCGTGCGGCCGTTCGAATCCTCGCTGCCTTGATCCTCGAGCCAGCGGCGGTCGTAGGCCATGAAGTTGCGGAAACGCCGGGTGTCCGGGTTCCACGCGCCCTCGACGAAGGCGGCATAGGTATAGGCCAACCGCGCCGCCGTCGGGTCGTCACGGCGGAGAACCGCAAGCATCAGCGCCCGGGCGTTATCGTCGATGCAATAACCGTGATCGCGGTCGGGAATGCCGTGGATGCTGTGCTGGAGCATGCCGGTCCCGTCGCTCATCCGTTCCACGCCCTCAAGCGGCAGGGCGAGCGCCTCGCCGAGGTCGATGCGGCGGTCGTTGTCGGGGGCACGAACCGCGCCGCGCCGCGCCGCAATCGCCTCCAGAGCGCGCTCGGCGACCCGCGGCCACACCATCCCTCGGGCGCTGCTATAGATCGCCCGCGATAGCGATTCGCGCTTCCCGGGTTGGTCGAGCAAGGCGCCGATCGCGGTCGCCAGCGCGTCGCTGCTGCCCGGATCAACCAGCACGCCGCGGCCCTCGGCAAGCAGCTCGGCGGCGTGGACGTACGGCGTCGACACGATCGGCTTGCCCACCGCCGCCGCATAGGACAGCGTCCCTGACGTCACCTGGGCCATGTTGAGATAGGGCGTCACATAGACGTCGCTGGCCTGCAGCAAGTCGAGCAATTCCTCCTGATCGACGAAGCGATTGTCGAAGCGGACATGGTCGCACAGCCCAAGCTCGGCGACCCGCTGCTCGAGCGAGTGGCGATAGGCGTCATGGTCGTGGCGCAACAGGTTTGGATGGGTCGCGCCGACTACCAGATAGAGCGCGTCCGGGTGGTCCGCGACGATCGCCGGCATCGCCTCGATCATGTGGGCGATGCCTTTGTCGGGGGCGAGCAGGCCGAAAGTCATCAGCACCGTCCGGCCGGCAAGCCCGAACTTCGCCTTCATCGTCGCCGGTTCGACCAGCGGCCGGTCTGGGACGCCGTGCGGGATGACCATGATCCGGCGCGGATCGACGCCATAGCGGCGGCGCAGCGTGGCCGCGCCGCTTTCGGCCATGACGATCAGCAAATCGGCGCGGGCCAGCAGCCGGCGGAACACCTCGAGCTCGGCCGCGGACGGCGATTCGAGCACGGTGTGAAGCGTCACCGCCAATGGCAGGCGCACCTCCTCGATGAGGTCGAGAATATACGCTCCCGCTTCACCGCCAAAGATGCCGAACTCATGCTGCAGCCACACCGCCTCGGCACCGCTGCGGGCGATGTCGCGCGCCGCCCTGCGATAGGCCTCGCGCTGGTCGGCGGCGATGGTGGCGATGGCGCCGGCATAGGTCACGCCGCTGGCGTCATCCATCGCATAATGATCGAGACGAAGGCCGGGATAGCGCACAGCCAGCGCGTCGGCGAGGTGAGAGGTGAAAGTGGCGAGTCCGCAGTTGCGCGGTAAAGCGTTGCCGATCAGCGCAATGCGGCCGAACGGCGAGCGCGAAGGCGCACTCGGTTTACATCCGGCATCGCGAACGACTGGCGCGTCGGCCTCAAGCATCGCATTCCTCACAGAGTCCCCCGGCGAATGCCGGCGCAACAGAGAAACGTCCGAACCGCGTTCGGGTTGCGGCTATTTCGCTACAGCAACATTATTTGTTCGCGGGCGCAACAGTGTTGCTCGCACATGCAGCACGGTCTGGCGCATTGGGCATGGAAAAAGCGCCCGGGTCATTGCTGACCCGGGCGCCCTTGCGTGACGATTGCTCGTCAGCCCCCTTCGAACTCCGTGAGGTCGAAACCTCAGGAGGCCGTGTTTGAACCCCGCTCCGGCGCTCGGCAAGCGCGAACAGTATATTCGCCACACTTTGCCTTATGCTGTGTCTAACCAGTCACATGGGCGTGCGCTCGGAGGCTCCATTGCCAGTCCTTGGGCCGCGCTCTAAAGCGGCGCCCCATGCGTCTCTCCAAAGCCTTCCTGCCGGTCCTCAAGGAAAGCCCGTCCGATGCCCAGATCGTCAGCCACAAGCTGATGCTCCGCGCCGGGCTGGTCCGCCAGACCGCGGCCGGCATCTACGCCTGGCTGCCGCTCGGCTTTCGCGTGTTGATGAAGATCGAACAGATTGTCCGCGAAGAGCAGGACAAGGCCGGCGCCATCGAAATGCTGATGCCGACCATGCAGTCGGCCGATCTCTGGCGGCAATCGGGCCGTTACGACGCCTACGGTCCGGAAATGCTGCGCATCACCGACCGCCACAAGCGCGAGATGCTGTTCGGCCCGACCAACGAGGAGATGATCACCGAGATCTTCCGCGGCGACGTCAACAGCTACCGCGATCTGCCGCGCACCCTCTATCACATCCAGTGGAAGTTCCGCGACGAGGTCCGCCCGCGCTTCGGCGTCATGCGCGGCCGCGAATTCCTGATGAAGGACGCCTATTCGTTCGACCTCGACGAGGAGAGGGCGCGTTTTTCCTATTACACGCAGATGCTCGCCTATTTGCGCACCTTTCGTCGATTGGGGATCAAGGCGGTGCCGATGAAGGCCGCGTCGGGGCCGATCGGCGGCGACCTTTCCCACGAATTCATCGTCCTCGCCCCGACCGGGGAGAGCGAGGTCTTCTACGACGCCGCGTTCGA
>JANLQS010000154.1:0-2252 GCA_031367995.1 Sphingomonas sp. | reverse complement strand
CATCCCGCGTCTTGCGGTCAAAGCGATGAACCAGAATGAGCTGGCACTTCCACGAAGGCGAACTCGACCGTGACGACGTCCGCGCGCTGCTCGCGCATCACGTCGCCGAGATGAATTCGGGCTCGCCGCCGTCGGCCTGCCACGTACTGGCTGCCGGGGCGCTGGCCGATCCGGCGATTCGCTTCTTCACGTTGCGCGACCGGGACGGCGCCTTGCTCGGCGTCGGTGCGCTGAGGTCGCTCGATCCCGGCCACGGTGAACTGAAATCGATGCGCACCGCCCCAGCAGCGCTCGGCCGCGGCGTCGGCTCGGCGATGCTCGCCCACCTGATCGCCACGGCCAAGGCCACGGGCATGACCCGGCTGAGCCTCGAAACCGGCAACTCGCCTTTGTTCGCCGCCGCCAACCGCCTCTACAAGCGCGAAGGCTTCGTTCGTTGCCGCCCGTTCGGCGGCTACCGGGCCACGCCCTTCACCTTATTCTATTCGCGCGACATTTAATCGCGCGCGATGCGGGCGGCGAAACAGCCGCGGATGGCATTGTGCGCGTCGATATGGTCGACTGCCGCGTCGGCGAGCATATCCCGCACCGCGGCATCGGCCGTGCCGGGTTCGGCCAGCGCCGCCGTCACCATCATCCCGTCCCGGTCGAACCCGCGCAGCGACAGGAGCCGCCGGTCGAGCGCGGGCGGGATCGTGTCGACAAAATGCGCAGCCATGCTCACCCCTTCGGTGACGAAGATCGCATGGGTCGCGCGATAGGGGCCCGGACCTTCGTGCGAGCAGTGATTGACGAGCAGCACGGTGGCGCCGGGCCGGGCATCGTCGAGCGTGACGCGGCAGGGAAATCCGGGCGAGCGATCGACGGGCATGCGGACCGCGCCGTGGGTCGCCAATGTGGCGTCGGGCAGTCTGGCAAGGCGGGCGAAGGCGGCGGGATCGAGGCCCGTGATGCTATAGGTCATCCTGGTCGTCTAAACGCTGCGGCAAACAATCGCTTCCCGCGCCTTGCGGTCAAAACCGGGCGCGACCCGCCTTGCATCCTCGGGCACCGCTTGCTAGGGGCGCGCCAACCCATGGGGGCGCGCGGTTTTTTCCGCTGTGCCCCGCCTGACATGGGGCAATTTCATTGTCTGGAGCTTCGAGCACGTGGATAATTCCGGCGGCATTCAGGCCAGCTTAGCAGGGCGCTACGCGTCCGCTTTGTTCGGCCTCGCCCGCGACCAGCAGAAGATCGACGCGGTCGGCCGCAGCCTCGAATCGCTTGAGGCGGCGCTGGCCGAATCGGCCGATTTCCGGGCATTGGTGTCGAGCCCGCTGGTCGGCCGCGCCGACGCGGCCAAGGCGATCAAGGCGCTGATCCCGGCGCTGGGCGTCGATCCGATCACCGCCAGCTTCCTCGGCGTCCTCGCCGAAAACGGTCGCCTGCGCGAACTGAGGGCGGTCCTGCGCGCGTTCCGCCAGCTCGCCGCCGGCCACCGGGGCGAGACCAGCGCGGAGGTCACTTCCGCCCACCCGCTCGACGATGCCCAGGTCGCGGCGCTCAAGACCAATCTCAAGACCCGGCTCGGTGGGGCGGACGTCACGATCGACGCCAGGGTCGACCCTTCGCTTCTCGGCGGCATCGTCGTCCGGCTCGGCAGCCAGATGATCGACGCCTCGATCCGTACCAAACTCAACACGCTCGCTACGGCGATGAAAGGCTGAACGATGGACATCCGCGCCGCTGAAATTTCCCGCGTCATCCGCGACCAGATCGCGAATTTCGACGCCGATGCGCAGGTCTCCGAGGTCGGCAGCGTGCTGTCGGTCGGCGACGGCATCGCCCGCATCCACGGCCTCGACAATGTCCAGGCCGGCGAGATGGTCGAATTCGCCAACGGCGTGAAGGGCATGGCCCTGAACCTTGAGGCCGATAACGTCGGCGTCGTCATTTTCGGCTCGGACACCGGCATCACCGAAGGCTCGACCGCCAAGCGTACCGGCACCATTGTCGACGTTCCCATTGGCAAGGGCTTGCTCGGCCGCGTCGTCGATGCGCTCGGCAATCCGATCGACGGCAAGGGCCCGATCGTCACCGATCAGCGTAGCCGCGTCGAAGTGAAAGCGCCCGGCATCATCCCGCGCAAGTCGGTGCATGAGCCGGTCCAGACCGGCCTCAAAGCCCTCGACGCGCTGGTCCCGGTCGGCCGCGGCCAGCGCGAGCTGATCATCGGCGATCGCCAGACCGGCAAGACCGCCGTCGCCCTCGAC
>JANLQS010000146.1:0-1704 GCA_031367995.1 Sphingomonas sp. | reverse complement strand
ATCCCGGCGTAATAACTGGTGCCGCAGGCGACGATCGTGACGCGGTTCACGCGCCCCAGATCGAACCCGATGTCGGGCAGCGCGACCTTGCCCTCGAACGGCCGGACATAGCTTTGCAGGGTCTGCGCGACGACGATCGGTTGCTCGAAGATTTCCTTGCGCATGAAATGGGCGTGGTTGCCCTTGTCGATCGTCTCGGCGGTCGCCCCGGACAGCACGATCGGCCGCTCTACGGGCTGGTTGGCGCGGTCGAAAATGCGGATCGAATCGCGCTTGACCACCGCCCAGTCGCCCTCGTCGAGGTAGGCGATGCGCTGCGTCAGCGGGGCCAGCGCGAGCGCGTCGGAGCCAAGGTAATTCTCGCCCGCGCCATAACCGACGGTCAGCGGCGCCCCCATCCGCGCACCGATAATCAGCTCGGGTTGATCCTCGAACAAAAAGGCGATGGCGAACGCGCCGTGGAGCCGCGGCAGGACCGTCTCGACCGCTTGCTCGGGACTGGCGCCACGCTCGACTTCGCGGGCCACCAGATGGGCGACGACCTCGCTGTCGGTCTCGGACTGGAAAGACCGCCCGTCGGCGATCAGTTCGTCGCGCAACGGTTTGAAATTCTCGATGATGCCGTTGTGGACCAGCGCCACCTTGCCGACGATGTGCGGGTGGGCGTTGTCGACCGTCGGCGCGCCATGGGTGGCCCAGCGGGTATGGGCGATGCCGACGTCCCCACCCAGGGGCGCCGCGGCGAGTTCGCGCTTGAGATTGTCGAGCTTGCCTTCGGCCCGGCGGCGGTCGAACCCGGCCTCGCCGACGGTGCAGATGCCGGCGCTGTCATAGCCGCGATACTCGAGCCGCTTGAGCCCCGCGAACAGCCGTGCCGCGACCGCGTCCCGCCCGACGATCCCGACAATCCCGCACATCTATTTCGCGCCCTTTTTCGCCGCCGCCTTGGCGCGGAAGCGTTTGGCCCAGCCGGCGATGCCGCGCTGTTCGGCGCGGGTGACCGCCAACGCATCGGCGGCGACGGGTTTGGTGATTACCGAGCCGGCGCCGACGATCGCGCCGTCGCCCACCGTCACCGGCGCCACCAGCGCCGAGTTGGAGCCGATGAACGCCCCCGCGCCGATCGTCGTCCGGTGCTTGGCGAAACCGTCATAATTGCAGGTGATGGTCCCGGCGCCGATGTTGGCTTTGGCGCCCACGTCGGCATCGCCGATGTAGGCGAGATGGTTGGCCTTGGCGCCTTCGCCCAGCCGCGCATTCTTGACCTCGACGAAATTGCCGACCCGGGCGCCGGCCTCCAGCACCGTGCCCGGCCGCAGCCGCGCGAACGGCCCGACTTCGCAGCCGGTGGCAATGGTCGCTCCCTCGATGTGCGAGAAAGCGCGGATGGTGGCGCCGTCGGCGATGCTTACCCCGCGCCCGAAAACGACATGCGGCTCGATCGTGCAGTCGCGGCCAAGCTTGGTGTCGGCCGAGAACCATACGCTTTCGGGGTCGATCAGGGTCGCGCCCTGGTCGAGCGCTTCCTCGCGCCGCCGCCGCTGCCAGTCGAGCTCGAGGTGGGCCAGTTCGGCGCGGCTGTTGACCCCGGCGGTCTCGAACGGCTCGCCCTCGATCGCCACCGGGTGGCGCCCGTGGCGCGCCGCGACCATGACCACGTCGGGCAGATAATATTCGTGCGCGGCATTGTCGTTGCCGACCTCC
>JANLQS010000076.1:0-14034 GCA_031367995.1 Sphingomonas sp. | reverse complement strand
CGAACAACATCAGCACACCGGCAAAGCCGAAACCGATGTGCCAACCATAAAGCTGGGCGAGCAGGCCGCACGCCAACGGGCCGGCAACCGCGCCGACGTTGATGCCCATTGAGAAAATAGCGTAGCCGCGCGTCCGCTGCGACTCTTCGCCAGCCGGGTACAGCTGCCCGACCTGAGCCGAAATATTGCCCTTGAGCAGCCCCGAGCCTAGGATCAAAAGTAGCAGGGCCGCGAGGAAACTTGCATCGAATGCCATGGCGAAATGTCCGGCGGACATCAGCACCGCACCAGCGATTACCGAGCGCTTGACGCCGAGGAAGCGGTCGGCAATCCAACCGCCGATGACCGGCGTAAAATAAACCAGGCCCGAATAATAACCGAATATCTGGGACGACAGCGCCTGCGTCGACAAAGGCCCGAAAATCCCTTCGAGCGCAGTTCGCAAGGGCGTCATTCCGGCGACATGCTCGACATGTCCGGGCAGCAGCAGCGCCTGGGTCATGTACAGCACGACCAGCGAACTCATCCCGTAATAAGAGAAGCGCTCCCAAGCCTCGGTAAAGGCAAGGAAATAGACGCCCTTCGGCTGGCCGAGGATGGATGCGTCGGAAGGCTCGCCAATCTCCAGATCGGCCATGGCGTCGGTTGTCATGGATCGACGCTAGCAGCGACGGCCGCGCGCGATAGCCCCATTGTGCCGCTTACATCGCCGGCGCGGTGTCCGACGCATTCTGCTCCCTGCGCTCCTTGAACGCCTGCTTGATCATTTTCTCGGTGCAGCCAGTGAAGCCCGCCGGGCCGACCGGGGAACAGCTGTTGATGCCGGTGCGGCCCCAGGTCTCGATCTGGGTGGCGCGGTTGGCCCACGCCTGACGCGACTGGTATGAGCCGCCCTGGCGCAGCTTCTCGGGGATGCGGAAGCGCTCGCTCTCGGGCTTGCGCGCGCACACCACGACCGAATCGTCGGTCGAGCGGGGGCATTTGTCGGTGCCGTAGACAATGATCTCGCTGACGTTGGAGCGCTGGGCCAGGGCCGGAGCGGCCGAAAGCAGCGCGGCGGCGCCAACCAGCGCGGCGCCAGTGACGGCGATGATCGGGAGCTTGGACATTTACCTCATCCTTTCCTGACCCGGACAGCGAATAGCCGCCCGTCCGGGTTCCTTCAAATGCGTTTCGAAGCCATGATGGCGACCCTGCAAGCAGCCCGAATGGCGGCGCTCAGCACGGGGTAAGCGGGGGCGTCTGCCGCGCCGTGAGCGCGAGCGGTCTCGCGATGCTCAATTTCCTCGGCACGGAATTCGGCAATGTCGGCGGCTAAGGCGGGGTCGGCGTCGCCGATCGCGGCGAGCTGCTCGCCATAATGGCGGTCAATCTCTGTCTCGACCGCCTCGGTGCAGGCCATCGCGGCGCTTTCACCGATCAGCGCGGTCGCCGCGCCCAGCGCAAAGCCGGCGACATCCCACAAAGGCTGCAGCGCGGTCGGGCGGACACCGCGATCGGCCATCAGCGTGTTGAAGCGGGCCAGGTGGCGCTCTTCCTGTCGGGCCATGCGGGCGATCTGATGCGCGGCGGGCGAATTCTTGGCGAGCACGGCAAGCTGGCCGGCGTAGATGCGGGTCGCGCCATATTCGCCGGCCTGGTTGACGCGCAGCATCGCCGCGGTGTCGGCCACACGGTCGCCGGGCTGCCAGCTCATCGCGACACCCCTCGCCCACCACGCCCGAGCAGCGCCAAGATCGCCGCCGCCCCGCCGAGCGAGAGAATGGCGTTGAATCCGGCTAGCGATACGCCAAACAGCGACCATTGCACCTGATCGCAGCGGATCAGCGGGACTTTCATGATGTCTTCGAGGGTGGCCGCGCCGGTGGCGGTGCAGACGGTAATGCCCTCCCACCATTTTTGTTCGACCCCGACATGATAGACGGCGATCGCGCCGGACACGGCGATGGCGGCGGCGGCGAGGCCGGTCAGGGCGCGGGCGCGCGGGCTATCCGCACGCGCGCTGAACGCGATGGCGGCGAGGACGATGGCGGCGGCATGGGGATAGCGCTGCCACCAGCACATCTCGCACGGATAAAGGCCGCCGGCATATTGCGAGACGAGCGCCCCGCCGAGGAGGGCAAGGGGCAGCAGCAGGGCGAGCAGTCTGGCGCGAGCCAAGTCCCGCTGCCGGCCGGATGCAGTGGCCGGGGCAAACACCTAGCGGGCCGCGACCTTGGCCGTGGCGGCGACCGGTGAACCGAGCCGCCGGAGGGTCTTGATCGCGTAATCGAGCTGGAAGTCCTTGACGCCCTTTTTCTTGAGGTCGTCGGCCGAGGCGGTGAAGCGCGGATCGGTCGCGATGTCGCTTTCCAGCACATCGTCCTTGACCTGCGCCTGGCTGATGATGTGGCGGCGAAGGTCGGCCTCGCGCAGCCGCGGGCGGGCCTTGAAATCGGGGTCGCTGAGCTGCGGCACTATGATGTCGGGATCGATCCCGCCGGCCTGCACCGACCGGCCCGACGGCGTGTAGTAGCGCGCCGTGGTCAAGCGCAGCGCCGACTGCGGCCCGGTCTGCAGAACGGTCTGGACCGAGCCCTTGCCGAACGAGCGCTCGCCCATGACCAAGGCCCGGCGATGGTCCTGCAGCGCGCCGGCGACGATTTCGGAGGCCGAAGCCGATCCGGCGTCAACCAGCACGATCACCGGCAGGCCGTGGGCGAGATCGCCCGGCTTGGCGTAAAAGCGGTCGATGTCGGCCGGGTCGCGGCCGCGCTCGGACACGATTTCGCCCTGCTCGAGGAAGGCATCGCTGACGTCGATCGCCTGGTCGAGCAGGCCGCCCGGATTAGCGCGCAGATCGACGATATAGCCGAGCGGGTGCCCGCCGGTCGCCTTGTCGATTCCCATCAGCGCTTCGCGCGTCATGGCCCCCGTCTGGGCCGAGAAGCTGTTGATATTGAGGATGCCGATGCGGTCGCGGACTTCCCACTTGACCGGCTTGAGCTCAATCCGCTCGCGGGTGATCGACACGTCGAACGGGGCGTCGCGGCCGGGGCGGACGATGGTCAGCTTGACCGTCGTTCCGGGCGCGCCGCGCAATTTGTCGACCGCCTCGTCGAGACTGAACCCGTAGAGGAACTCGCCATTGATGTGGGTGATGTAATCGCCCGATTTGATGCCCGCGCGGTCGGCCGGCGTATCTTCGGTCGGGGTGACCACCTTGACCGCCCCGTCCTCGGTCGAGACGGTCAGGCCGAGCCCGCCGTAATTGCCGTCCGTAGTGGTCTTCAGCTGGGTGAAATCGGCCGCTTCGGCATAGCTCGAGTGGGGGTCGAGCGCGGCCAGCATGCCGTCGATCGCGCCCTTGATCAGGACATGGTCGTCGACCTTGTCGACATAATTGGCGCGGACCCGCTCGAACACCGACATGAACGTCTCGAGTTCCTTGTAGGTATCAACATCGGCGGCGGCGAGGCTGCTGGAGGTCAGCGGCACGAGGGCCAGCGCGCCGACCAGCGCGAGCGGGGGAAGAAGCTTGGCGAGGCGGTTCATGGCTATTCCTGAGCTTGGTTCGCGCGAATCTTAGCGGGTTTGGGGACTATTGGACAGCGTCGCGGATGAACCTGCGATGAGGGCCGCCGAAACCGGCCGCCCGGCGTAGCGCAGCTCGACCGTGACGTCGCCGAGCGCGGTGCCGAGCGGCTCGCCGCGGCGGACCTCGCTGCCCTTGGGCAGGCGGGTGGCGACGCCGAGCAGCAGGCTGGTCCAGCCGCCGCCATGATCGATGATCACCACGCCATCTTGTTCGCGGTAAGCGCCAGCGAACAGGATTCGGCCGTTGGCGGGGGCGATGATGCGGGTGCCGCGGACGGTGGCGAGGCGAAGGCCGCGCGCGCTGACCCCGAACGGGCCGACCGCGCCGAGCCCTTCGATGACCGTCGCGTTGGAGGGCAGGCTGTAGGCCGGGGCGGCTGGCGCGGCGGGCGGCTGCTCGGCGGCGAACGGGCGCGCCGGGGCGAAGTCGAGCAAGGCGAGGCGGCGGGCGTTGGCGCGGGCGGCGGCGGCGGCGGCGGCGGCGCTGCCGAGGTCGGCAACATCCTCACCGCTGGCGATGACGCGCTCCTGCTGGCCGAACGCCTGGCCCTCAAGGCTCGCGTTGCGGGCCGCGGCCTGGCGTTCGAGTGCGGCGAAGCGCGCCTGGCGCCTGGCGAGCAGCGTCTGCCCGGCGGCGATCTCGCCGCGCGCGGCGGCGGCGGCGGCGGCGAGGCGCTGGCCGTCCTTGAGTTCGGCGGCCAAGGTGGCACTGCGCCGGGCGATCAGCGGCATGGTCGTGTCAAGCAAGGCACGGACTCGCACCAGCTCTTCGATCGAGGTGCCGTCGGCGATCGCCAGCAGCGGCGGCTGGCGGCCCATGGTGGCGATGCCGGCGAGCAGCGCCGCCTCGGGCGCGCGGCGGCGGGCAAGCCGGGCCTCGCGCAGCGCGACCTCGGCACGGGCCGCGACATAAGCGGCGTCGGCGGCGGCGATAGTTGCTTCGGCGGCTTCGATCTGGGCGGCGGCAGCCCGTTGCTCGGCGCGCAGTTTCGCCACTTCGTCTCCGGCGCTGGCGGCGGCGGTCTCCAGCGTCGCCGTGCGCCGGGCCGCATCGCCGGCCTCGACCCGCGTTCGGGCCAGCGCCTGCTCGACCGTCTCGCGCACGGGCAGGACCGGGGCGCTGCCCGCGGCGGCGAGCAACACGGGCGCGAGCGCCACGAGGAGCAATGCCCGGCTCATCCGGCGCGGTGGTAAGGGTGGTTGGCGAGGATCGACGTGGCGCGAAACAATTGCTCCGCCAGCATCGCCCGGGCCAACAGGTGCGGCCAGGTGGCGGGCCCGAACGATAGCAACAGGTCGGCGCCGTCGCGCAGCGCATCGTCATGCCCGTCGGCGCCGCCGATCAGGAAGCGAGCCTCGCGCCGCCCGCCGTCGCGCCAGGCCTCGAGCTTGCGCGCCAAAGCGTCCGACGTCAGCGCCTGGCCGCGCTCATCGAGTACGACGCTGACCATGTTCGAGGCCCCGTCGGGCGGGGTGCCGCCGCGATCGGGCAGTTCGCTGACCTTGGTCGGCCAGGCGATGCGCTTGAGATAACGATCGGTCAGGTTGGCTTCGGGCGAGCGGCCGATCTTGCCGCGGGCGACGATGTGAAGCAGCATCGCGCCGGGCCGCTCAGGCGCCGGGGCTGGCCGACGACGTTCGCGCTTGGACCGGCGCGTCCTCGTTGCCGAAGGCCCACATTCGTTCAAGGTTGTAAAAACTGCGCACTTCGGGCCGGAACAGATGGACGATGACGTCGTCGGCGTCGATCAGCACCCAATCGGCGGTCGGCAAGCCCTCGATGCGGACAAGGCGCCCCCCCAGCTGATGCTTGATCCGCTCGGCCAGCTTGG
Organism: Sphingomonas sp.; assembly: GCA_031367995.1. GTDB lineage: Bacteria > Pseudomonadota > Alphaproteobacteria > Sphingomonadales > Sphingomonadaceae > Sphingomicrobium. The sequence goes on along the minus strand of JANLQS010000076.1, from coordinate 8,626 downwards.
TCGCCATCGACGCGACCTGGCGCGACGAGCGGCCCGAGGCGATCACCATATAATCGGCGATCGACGATTTGCCGGCGAGCGGGATCGACACCAATTCGACCGCCTGGTCGTCGTCGAGCGATTTGAGGACCAGATCGTGAAGGGCGGCGACGTCGGCCGGTTGCGTGTCGGCGGTGTCAGGTTTGGAAACGGCGGTCGGGTCGGGCAAGATCATTCCTTGTCGCGGACCGACGCGGCGCCGGGGTGATCGGCGAAGCGGCGGTGCCAGTCGGGGTTAAGCGCGCGCAGGCGGGTGGCGGAGGTCGGGTCGGGCGGCAGGCGAAGGAAGGTGATCGCCGGTGCACTCCAATCCGTCCACTGTCTTGCCGTAGCTGCGGAGTGGACGAAAAGCCGCAACCAGCCCATCGCGCGGGCCACGCGGGCAGGGCCATCATAGCCCGGGCGGGATAACACTGCAATCGGAAGGCTTTGCGCGATCCGCCGCCAGTCCTTCCAGCAATGGAATTGGGTCACGGTGTCGGCTCCCATCAGCCAGATGAAGCGGTCCGCGGGATAACGGCCGACAAGCGCAGCGAGTGTGTCGACGGTGTATCGGGTGCCGGCCTCTGCCTCGAACCCACTGACCCGGATGCGGCTGCCCCGGGCCATTGCCCGGGCGGAGGCAAAGCGCGCGGGATAAGGCGCCATGTCCTTGGCCGGCTTGAGCGGATTGCCGGGCGACACCAGCCACCACAGCTCGTCGAGCTCGAGCGCCTCGATCGCGGCGAGGCTCATGCGGCGGTGGCCGCGATGCGCCGGGTTGAAGCTGCCGCCAAGGAGACCGATGCGCCGCGTCATTGTTGCCGTGGCTAGCACCCCCCCTCGACCGGCGCCACCGTCGGCGGCTATGACGAACTCCGGGGGGACAGATGGGCGACTTCGAAGCCATTGGCGACATTGTGACTGGCGCGGCCGTGGCCGGCGCGGTCGAACCGCAAGCCGGCGCCCGGGACGGTCACACGCACGAGGGCGCCTGCCTCAACTGCGGCGCATTGCTGGCCGGTCCGTTTTGCCACGATTGCGGCCAGCGCGGCCATGTCCACCGGACTATCGCTGCTTTCTTCCATGATTTGCTGCACGGTGTGTTCCATTTCGAGGGCAAGGTGCTCAACACGCTGCCGATGCTCGTCTGGCGGCCGGGCGAGCTTACGCGGCGCTATGTCGAGGGGCAGCGGGCGCGGTTCGTGTCGCCCATGGCGCTGTTCCTGTTCGCGGTATTCCTGATGTTCGCCGTGATCAGCGCGATGGGTTCGCCGGTCGGACTTAATGGCAAGGACGCCAAAGCGGGACTTAGCGACAGCCGGGCCAAGGCGGAGAAAGCGGTCGCCAGTCTCGAAGTCGATCGCGGCCGGGCATTCGCCGCGAAACAGCCGACCGCGGCGATCGACAAGAAACTGGCCGATGCTCGGGGTGAAGCGCGGATTCTGAGATCGATCGAGGAGCGCGGGTTCGTCAAGGGCACCGCGGTGAGAATGTCGGACGATTTGCCGCCGTGGCTTGCGAGGCCGCTTGAAGCGGCGGCGAAGAACCCCGAGCTGCTATTCTACAAGCTGCAGAACAACGCCTACAAATACAGCTGGGCGCTGATCCCCATCTCGCTGCCTTTCATGTGGCTGCTGTTCCCGTTCAGCCGGCGCTTCAAGCCTTACGACCACATCGTGTTCGTGACCTATTCGCTCAGCTTCATGATCCTGCTGGTGGTCGTCGCCAGCCTGCTCGGCATGGTCGGCCTCAGCGCCGTCGCCGGCTTCGCTTTATTCATTCCCCCGATCCACATGTTCCGTCAATTGCGCGGGGCGTACGACCTTGGTGTGGGCGGCGCGCTGTGGCGGACAGCAGTCCTGCTGATCTTCGCCGCGCTGGCCACCAGCCTGTTCGTCGCCTTGCTGTTCGGGCTGGGACTGTTCGACTAGACCTTGCGATCAAGCGGGCAAGGCCGGCCGAATGGTCAGGCGCCCGCGGGCGCGGCTCCGCCCAGTCCGGCACCGGGCCGGCGTGCCTTGGGAATCGACGATCCGGCGGCGGGGATCGACGGCTTCGACGCGCCGCCCCGGTCGATCGGCTTGCCTTCGAGCACGCTGGTAATCTCGTCGCCTGACAGCGTCTCATATTCGAGCAGCGCCTTGGCCAGCGTTTCCAACTCGCCGCGATGTTCCTCAAGCAAGTGCTTGGCGCGGTCGTAGCCCTGCTCGACAATGCGGCGAATTTCTTTGTCGATCGCTTGCGCCGTCTCGTTCGACATATTCTTCTGGCGGTTCATCGAGTAGCCGAGGAACACTTCCTCGTCGGCGTCGGCATATTGCACCGCGCCGAGCGCGTCCGACATGCCCCAACGGGTGACCATGTCGCGCGCCAGGCCGGTGGCATAGCTGATGTCGGACGATGCGCCCGAACTGACCTTGTCATAGCCGAAGATCACTTCCTCGGCGACGCGGCCGCCCATCGACACGGCGAGATTGGCGTACATCTTGTCGCGGTGATAGCTGTAGCTGTCGCGCTCGGGCAGCCGCATGACCATGCCCAGCGCGCGACCGCGCGGGATGATCGTCGCCTTGTGGATCGGGTCCGACGCCGGCTCGTGGATGGCGACGATGGCGTGACCGGCCTCATGATAAGCGGTCATCTTTTTCTCGTCCTCGGTCATGACCATCGAGCGACGCTCGCTGCCCATCATGACCTTGTCCTTGGCCTCCTCGAACTCACTCATCGCGACCAGCCTTTTGCCCTTGCGCGCGGCGAGCAGCGCGGCCTCGTTGACGAGATTGGCGAGGTCGGCGCCGGAGAAGCCCGGCGTGCCGCGCGCGATGACGCGCGGTTCGACGTCGGGCGCCAGCGGCACCTTCTTCATGTGGACCGCGAGGATTTGCTCGCGCCCGTCGATGTCGGGGCGCGGCACCATCACCTGGCGGTCGAACCGGCCAGGGCGGAGCAGGGCGGGGTCGAGCACGTCGGGACGGTTGGTCGCGGCGATAATGATGATGCCCTCGTTGGCCTCGAACCCATCCATCTCGACCAGCAGCTGGTTCAACGTCTGCTCGCGCTCGTCATTGCCGTTGCCGAGGCCGGCGCCGCGATGGCGGCCGACGGCGTCGATCTCGTCGATGAAGACGATGCACGGCGCGCTCTTTTTCGCTTGCTCGAACATGTCGCGCACGCGGCTGGCGCCGACGCCGACGAACATTTCGACGAAGTCGGAGCCACTAATCGTGAAGAAGGGAACCCCCGCCTCCCCGGCGATGGCGCGGGCGAGGAGGGTCTTGCCGGTGCCGGGCGAACCGATCAGCAGGGCGCCCTTGGGAATTTTACCGCCGAGCCGCGCGAACTTGCCCGGATCCTTCAGAAATTCAACGATTTCCTCAAGCTCTTCGCGCGCTTCGTCGATGCCCGCGACGTCGGCGAAGGTGATACGGCCTTCCTTCTGCGTCAGCATCTTGGCGCGCGACTTGCCGAAACCCATTGCGCCCGACCCGGCGTTCTTCTGCATCTGCCGCATGACGAAGAAGCTGATGCCGAGGATCAGCAGGAACGGCATCGACTGGTAGAGCAGGATCAGCCAGAAGCTCGATTGCTCCTCGGACTTGACCTGGACCGCGACGCCCTTGGCGATCAGCCGGTCGGAGACGTTGGCGTCGCCCGGCGCGGTGGTGGTGAAGGTCTTGCCGTCGTCCATCGTTCCGGCGATTGCGGCGTTGCCGCCGGTGACGGGAGCCATGGTGACCGATTTCACATTGCCTTCGTCGACTTCGCGGACGAACTGTGAATAGGGCATCGGATGAGCGGTCGGGGCCTGGCCGCCGCCGATCATCTGCACCACCAGCACCAGGCCGAACAGCACCGCCATCCAGATCAGCAATGACTTGGTCCAGGGGTTGCCGGGCTTTTTCTCGTCCATGATTGTCCGTTCTCGCGTGGGGTGACGTCTAAAATAGGCCATTGGGCCTTAATAACAATGGAACGGAGTTGGGGCGGTAGTCAGCCGCGCCGGGGCGGCGCCGGCGACAGCCGCCAGCGCAGACCGGGCTCGAGCTTGAGGCCCGACAGGGTCGCGGTCTTGCCGCCCGCCAGCGCGGCGGTGGCGCGGGCCAGTTCCGGGCCGCGCGGGGCATAAGCGCCCAGTTCGTCGAACATTGTCAGCAGCAACCGTCGCAGCAGTTCGGGCGGGAGGCCGTGCGGGTCGATCGATGCTGCTTGGCCGTCGCGCTCGACGCGTTCGGTGCGGAGCGTCGCTACCGACCAGTCGAGCGCCGCATCGGCTTCGGCCAGCCAGTTGGCGGTCGCTGCGAGGCGCAGCGGGTCGGCCCATTCGGCCTCGCGCAGCATCGCGCGCATCCGTGTCCGGTCGTGGCGGGGGTCGCGGTTGGCGGGGTCGTCGACGGCGGTCAGCCCGGCATCGCCAACAATTCCCGCCAGTTCCGCCTTGCGCCAGCCGAGCAGCGGCCGGATGAGATCGATTCCCTCCGCAAGCTCGCGCCGGAGGCGGGTGGCGACGAGGCCGCTCAGCCCCGCTCCGCGCGCCAGGCGCATGAGCAAGGTCTCGGCCTGGTCATCGGCATGATGGGCGGTGGCGACCAGCGGAAGGTGCCGCGTCGCGGCCCACCGGCCAAGCAGGATGTAGCGCTGCTCGCGCGCCTGGGCCTGGAGATTGGCGGTCGGCGGCCTGGGCCAGTGGAGGTCGAGGATATGGTGTGGCACGTCGAGCGAGGCGCATACTTCCGCGACCATCGCCGCCTCCGCCGCGCTGCCGTCGCGCAGGCGATGGTCGACCGTCGCCGCCTCGATCGACCCGGGCCGCGCGGCATGGGCGAGGAGCAGCAGCGCGAGGCTGTCCGGCCCGCCCGATACCGCCACCCCGATCCGCTGACCGGGTTGGGCAAGGGCGGTCAGGTCGGCGGCGAAGCGGGCGGCTACAGCGGTGTCGATGGCCGGAAGCTGATCGATTTCCTTCACCGTTCGGGCTGAGCCAGTCGAAGCCCTGTCCTTTCACGACCGCTATAGAAGAAAGGACAGCCCTTCGACAGGCTCAAGGCGAGCGGAATTAGGAATCCCTCATGAGCACTTGGCCTGGGCGCGGGCGGCGGGGAGAAGCCTCTTCAAATCGCCGCGCAGGCTCGCGCCATAGACGTCCTGGAGTTCGCCATAGGCCTTGCACGCCTGGCTCGGCTGACCCAGCTTTACCAGCGCCTGGCCGAGGTAGAACAGGCTGTCGGGCGCGCGTTCGCCCTTCGGGTCGCGGCGGTAGTTGGCGAGCAAAGCCTCGGCCGCGGCGCGCGGCTGGCCCTTGTCGAGCATCGCCCGGCCGGCGAGGTTGTAGGCCCAGCTGACGCGGCGGCTGTCGGGGTATTTCTTGGCCATCGCATTGAGCGACTTGATCGCTTCGTCATATTTGCCGGCGCCCCACAGATGAAAGCCGACGTCATAAGCGGCTTCGGCGGCGGCATCGCCGGTCAGCGCCGCGGCCGGGGCGGCGGGCGCCGCGTTTTCGACCTTGGGCCGCGGCCGCGGCGGCGGGGCATTCTCTACCTGCGGCTCGGGGGCCGGGGGCACGGCGTCGAGCGAGTCCTGCTGGGCCGGCACGGCGTCGCCGCCGGCCGCCGCCGTCGCGGCGCCGTTTTCGAGGGCGCGGAGGCGGCGGTCCTGGTCGGCACGGAGCCGGGCGACATCGGCTTCCATGACCGACAGGCGGTTGCCATTCTCTTCGCTGGTGCGGACCAGTTCGGCCATCTGCCGCTCGATCGCGTCGAGCCGCTCGCCGATCGCGCCGACCGCCGACTGGGTCGCGGCAGGCTCATCGGAGAAGCCGGCGGTATCGGCCGGCTGGCCCTTGGGGAAGACCTGCCGCTGGACCTGGCGGAGCTGCTTTTCGAGCCGCTGGATGCGCTGCTCGGGAGTGGCGGGATCGCGCGCGGCGACCGGGGCAATCGCGACCAGGCCAGCCAGTGCGACGGTTAGGGCAAGACGGAAACGCATTCGGTGATGTCCTCGATCGATCTTCAAACTCGGCGACTATCGCTGGCGAGGCGTGACGCTCGGATGAACTAGGCGCCGGGCTAACCGGTGATGTTGCCGGTCGGCGGGGGCGGACTCGGCGCGGGCGTGGGCGCCGCCGGCTTGGGCGTCGGCCTGGCCGCCTTGGGTGCGGTGCGGCGCGGCGGCGAGGGCCGCGGCGCTGGCCTCGCCACCGGTAGCGGCGGCGTCGCGGAAATTGCCGCGACCGGTGATGGGCCCTTCATCAGGTCGGCGGCCTTGAGCGAGACGTTGTCGACCTTAGTTCCGGCGGTGCCGATCGCGGGCGCGTCGGCAGTGCCGATCGAGATGCGCAGCGCTTCGGGCTTGGCGGTCGACAGGGTTGGGGCAGTGGCGTTGGCGGGAACCTCGAAGCTCTGCCCGGCGGCAAGCTCGCCCTGTTTGAGGATCGTCTGGCCGTCGCGGATGTCGACCCACGCCGCCTCGCTGGCGGTGATCACTACCGGCGGCGCAATGACCGGCGCAGCCGCCACCGGCCCGGCGGCGGCGTTGTCGGCGGGTTGGGGTGAATTGTCCGAAAGGTCGCGGTTGCTGAGCCAGGTCAGCAGCAGCGCAACGAGGATCAGCGCGGCGAGCGCGCCGAGCACCAGCCCCTTGGGCATGGTGCGCTTGGGGTCGGCGGGCTCGAACAGTTCAGGGGGCTGCTGCTGGGCCGGGCGAAGCCCGCCCATTTCGCCGCGCAGTTGCTCGGCGATTTCGGCCCGGTCGAGACCGACGGCAGCGGCATAATTCTTGGCGAACCCCATCGAATAGGTCGGGGCGGGAAGCGCGTCCCAATCGCTCGCCTCGAGGCTTTCGAGGTGGCGCGTGGGGATGCGGGTGGTCGATGCGATTTCCTCGAGCGTCAGCCCCTGAGCCTCGCGCGCGGCGCGCAATCGCTGGCCAACCGTTTCAACCGCGCTGACTTCTTCTTCGTCCATCATCGTCCTCGCGGCGCCGCACTCTTGTCGGCCGTTGTCGGTGGCGCGGTCGGCCCTGTCAACTGCCGGCGAGCGTCGATTCAGCCTAGCGCGACATCATGCTTGCGGCCCCACTCGGTCAACCGCCGGCGAAGCTCGCGCGGCGGCTTGGCGAGCAATGTTTCCATCTTTGCGGCGATCCCCGCCGCGTCGAGCGAACGGATCATCGCCTTGACCGGACCGACCGCCGCGGGGGTGATCGAGAAATGGCGGAAGCCGACCCCGACCAGAGCCATCGCCTCCAGCGGTCGGCCGCCCATCTCGCCGCACAGGCGCAGCGTCACCCCAGCGGCGTCGCACTGGACGACGACGCGGCGGAGAAAACGCAGGATCGCCGGGCTGAGCCAATCGTAGCGGTCGGCCAGGCGCGGATCGGAGCGGTCGGCTGCGAACAGGAACTGGGTCAGATCGTTGGTTCCGACCGACAGGAAATCGATCCTCGGCAGCAGCACGTCGAGCATCTCGGCGAGGCTCGGCACTTCGAGCATCGCGCCATATTCGATTTTGGCCGGAACCGGGCGCCGCGCCTTCTGGCACCACGCCAGTTGCTCCTCGAACAACGTCCGCGCTTCCTCATATTCCCACGGTTCGGAGACCATCGGGAACATCACGCTCAGCGTCCGCCCGGCGGCGGCCTCGATCAATGCGCGGGCCTGGGCCTTCATCAAGGTCGAGCGGTCGAGGGACAGGCGCAGCGCACGCCATCCCATCGCCGGATTTTCGGATTCGTCGCGGATGTCCGTGAGATAGGGCAGCGCCTTGTCGCCGCCGATATCGACCGTGCGGAACACCACCGGCTTGCCGGCGGCGGCATCGAGCACCGACTTGTACAGGCGCTGCTGGCTTTCGCGCCCGGGCAGAGCGGCCGAGACGAGGAACTGGAATTCGGTACGGAACAGGCCGATCCCGTCGGCGCCCGACGCTTCGAGCATCGCCGCGTCCTCGGCGAGGCCGGCATTGACCATCAACGTCACCCTGACCCCGTCGGTGGAAACCGCCGGCTTGCCCTTCAGCGTGGCATATTCGGCGCGGCGCTTGTGGCTCATCGCCATGCGCTGGTCGAAACCCTGGACGATGGCGCGGCTGGGGCGGACGACCACCGTGCCGCTGTCGCCATCGACCAGCACCGGGTCGCCTTCGCCGACGATATGGACGATGTCCTGGACTCGACCGACCACCGGTACGCCCATCGCCCGGGCGACGATCGTCATGTGCGCGGTCAGCGACCCTTCCTCGAGGACCACCCCTTTCAGCCGGCGCTTGTCATATTCGAGCAGTTCGGCAGGGCCCAAATTGCGAGCGATGAGGATGGCGTCGCGCGACAGGCCGGTCTGCGCCGCGGTGCCCATCCGGCCAGAGACGATGCGCATCAGCCGGTTAGACAGATCCTCGAGGTCGTGCATCCGCTCCTTGAGCAATGGATCGTCGATTTCCTGCATCCGCGCGCGGGTGCGCTGCTGGACGCGCTCGATCGCCGCCTCGGCGGTCAGGCCGCTGTCGATCGCCTCGTTGATCCGCCGCGACCAGCCCTCGTCGTAGGCGAACATCTTGTAGGTCTCGAGGATCTCCTGATGCTCGCCGGCGGTGCCGAACTCGGCCTCGCG
>JANLQS010000072.1:0-3036 GCA_031367995.1 Sphingomonas sp. | reverse complement strand
TCCGCCGCTGACCAGGGCACCGAGATCATCCGCGTCGAGCAGCTCTACCCGTTCCCGGCCGAACCGCTCGTCAAGCGGCTGAAGGCGATGCCCCGGCTCGACGAATTGGTGTGGGCGCAGGAAGAGCCGAAGAACAATGGCGCGTGGAGCTTCGTCGAGCCCCACCTCGAACAGTGCCTGGCCGAGGCCGGTTTCGGCGCGCTTCGCCCGCGTTATGCCGGCCGCGCCGCCGCCGCCTCGCCCGCGACCGGGCTTGCCAAGCGCCACGTCGCGGAGCAGGCGGCGCTGATCGCCGATGCCCTCGGCAGCCGCGCCGCCAAGCCGGCGGCGGTCGAAGCGGCGGTGAAGAGCGTTCAGCAGGCCGGCAAGGCCGGGAGTTAAGGGATCAGCATGCCGACCGACGTCAAAGTCCCCACACTGGGCGAATCGATCACCGAGGCGACCGTCGGCCAGTGGCTCAAAGCGCCCGGCGACGCGGTCGCGCTCGACGAGCCGATCGTTGCCTTAGAAACCGACAAGGTTTCGGTCGAGGTGCCGTCTCCGGTCGCCGGCACGCTGTCGGAGCAACTCGCCAAGGTCGGCGACACCGTCGCGGTCGGCGCGCTGATTGCGCGGATCGGCGAGGGCAGTTTCCCGGCGCAGGCCGGGGTCCAGGCAACGCAAGAGACTGAACCCGGGCCTTCGGGGGCCCCGCAAAGTAATACTTTGCGGGGTGTCCCTTCGCCGGGGAACGAAGAAGCCGCGCTGCGCCTATCCCCCGCGGTTCGCCGCGCCGTTCTCGAAAACCACATCGATCCGTCGGCGATCAGGGGCAGCGGCAAGGACGGCCGCCTGACCAAGGATGACGTCGTCGCCGCGGCCAAGGCGAAGGGCGGGAGTGCTCCGGCGCAGGCCGATAGTGCTCCTGCGCAGGCAGGAGCGTCGGGGGAATCCAGGTTACCCTCATCGCCCGCACCCACCGCTCCTGCCTCCGCAGGAGCACAGCGTGTCGCCGGCGACCGCCGCGAAGAACGCGTCAAGATAAGCCGGATGCGCGCAACCATCGCGACGCGGCTCAAGGAAGCGCAGAATACCGCCGCGCTGCTGACCACCTTCAACGACGTCGACATGTCGGCGGTGATCGAGGCGCGCGCGAAATACAAGGATCTGTTCGAGAAGAAGCATGGCATCCGGCTCGGCTTCATGGGCTTCTTCGTGAAAGCCGTCGCGCTCGCCGCCAAGGACGTCCCCTCGGTCAACGCCAGCATCGAAGGCGACGAGATCGTCTATCACGATTACCTCGACGTCTCGGTCGCCGTCTCAGCGCCCAAGGGGCTGGTCGTCCCGGTGGTGCGCGACGCCGACCGCATGGGTTTCGCCGAGATCGAGAAAGCGATCGCGGCGTACGGCAAGAAGGCCAAGGACGGCGCGCTCACCGCCGAGGACATGAAGGGGGGCACCTTCACCATCTCCAACGGCGGGGTGTTCGGAAGCTTGCTCTCGACCCCGATCATCAACCCGCCGCAGTCCGCCGTGCTCGGCATGCATCGCATCGAGGACCGCCCGGTCGCCAGGGACGGCCAGGTCGTGATCCGCCCGATGATGTATCTCGCCTTGAGCTACGACCACCGCCTGATCGACGGCCGCGAGGCGGTCACCTTCCTCGTCCGCGTCAAGGAAGCGATCGAGGACCCGACGCGTCTTTTGATTGATCTTTAAGAGCAAACAAACCCGTTCGGGCTGAGCCTGTCGAAGCCCTGTCCTTCCTGCTAGCGGGGGACGAACAAGGACAGCCCTTCGACAGGCTCAGGGCGAACGGAGTTTTTGATGGTTGACGTGCAATACGACTACGACCTCATCGTCATCGGCTCCGGCCCGGGCGGCTATGTCGCCGCGATCCGCGCCGCGCAGCTCGGGCTGAAGACCGCCTGCGCGGAAGGCCGCGATACACTTGGCGGAACCTGCCTCAACGTCGGCTGCATTCCGTCCAAGGCAATGCTCCACGCTTCCGAACTCTATCAGGAGGCGCATTCGGGGGCGCTCGCCAAGTTCGGGATCGACCTTTCCGGCGTCGCGCTCAACCTCGACCAGATGCACGCCGAGAAGTCGAAGGCGGTCAAGGAATTGACCGGCGGGATCGAATTCCTGTTCAAGAAGAACGAGGTCGAGTGGCTCAAGGGCTATGCGACCTTCGCGGGGCCGAACGCGGTCTCGGTCGGCGGCAAGACCGTCACCGCCAGGAACATCATGATCGCCACCGGCTCATCGGTCACCCCACTGCCCGGCGTTGCGGTCGACAACGACGTCGGGATTATCGTCGATTCCACCGGCGCGCTGGCGCTTCCGAAAGTCCCCGAGCATCTCGTCGTGATCGGCGGCGGGGTGATCGGGCTCGAGCTCGGCAGTGTTTGGCTGCGATTGGGCGCCAAGGTCACCGTGGTCGAATATCTCGACCAGATCCTCCCCGGGATGGACGAGGAAATCCGCAAGGAAGCCGCCAAGATCTTCAAGAAGCAGGGTTTCGAGCTGATGACCGGGACCAAGGTCACCGGCGCCGCCACCGCCAATGGCAAGGCCACGCTCACCGTCGAACCCGCGAAGGGCGGCGAGGCCACCACGCTCACCGCTGATGCCGTGCTGGTGTCGATCGGCCGCCGTCCCAACACCGACGGCCTCGGCCTCGACAAGGTCGGGCTGACCGTCAACGCGCGCGGCCAGGTCGAGACCGACCATGACTTCCGCACCGCCGTCCCCAGCATCTGGGCAATCGGCGATTGCATTCCCGGCCCGATGCTGGCGCACAAGGCCGAGGACGAGGGCATCGCCGCGGCCGAGAACATCGCCGGCGGCACCGGGATCGTGAACCACGACGTCATTCCGTCGGTGGTCTACACCCACCCTGAAATCGCCGGGGTCGGGCTGAGCGAAGAAGACGCCAAGGCCAAGGGCCATGACATCAAGGTCGGCAAATTCCCGTTCATGGCCAACAGCCGCGCCAAGACCAACCGCGACACCGATGGCTTCGTCAAGATCATCGCCGACGCCAAGAGCGATCGC
>JANLQS010000071.1:0-4341 GCA_031367995.1 Sphingomonas sp. | reverse complement strand
TCGGCGATCGACGGCGCGTTCTGGGCCAGCTCGGCCAGCTCGTAGCGCGGTACGCCAAGATCGCGCAGGCGGGTGTCGGCGAAGATTTCCCCAAGCTCGTCGGGGCCGGTTCGCGCACCCCCGGCGGCGGCGAAGGCGCGGACGTCGATCTCGTATTGCTCGGCCAGCCGCAGCAGCAATCCCGCCGTCACCGGCCGTTGATTGCGTTCGAGGTGGTTCAAATAGCTCGGGCTGATCGCCAGGCTCGCGGCCATGTCGGTCTGCGACAGGCCGCGGTCGCGGCGCAGGCGGCGCAGGCGGGGGCCGAGGAAGAGTTTGGAGTCGCTCATCGGCAGAAACTGTCAAGTTTCGCCAAAGACCTCAAGTCATGTTGTGACAGTCCGACACTTTTTGACGAGGCGATCGCCGCGTTTTGGTGCTTGATGCGTGCCGAAACGCAACCTCTTCGCTCGGGGACCGCCATGACAAGTTTTGACCAGCTCAACTCCGCAACCAAGGGCCGCTTCGACGGAATTTCCCGCAGCTATGGCGCCGACGAGGTCGCGGCGCTGCGCGGGTCGGTGACGATCGAGCACAGCCTGGCGCGGCGCGGTGCCGAGCGCTTGTGGCAGATGCTCCATCGCGACGAACCGGTGCGGGCGCTGGGCGCGGTCACCGGCAACCAGGCGATGCAGATGGTTCGCGCCGGTCTCGACGCCATCTATCTGTCGGGCTGGCAAGTCGCGGCCGACGCCAACACGGCCGGCGCGATGTACCCCGACCAGTCGCTCTACCCCTCGAACGCCGGGCCGGAGCTGGCCAAGCGGATCAACAAGACGCTTCAGCGCGCCGACCAGATCGAGGTCTGCGTGGGCGGCGCGAGCCGCGACTGGTTCGTGCCGATCGTCGCCGATGCCGAGGCCGGGTTCGGCGGCCCATTGAACTGCTTCGAGATCATGAAGGCCTATATCGAGGCCGGCGCCGCCGCGGTCCATTTCGAGGACCAGCTCGCCGCCGAGAAGAAGTGCGGCCATCTCGGCGGCAAGGTGCTGATCCCGACCCAGGCGCACATCCGCAACCTCGAGGCGGCGCGGCTCGCCGCCGACGTCATGGGCGTGCCGACCCTGGTCGTCGCCCGCACCGACGCGGAATCGGCCAAGCTGATCACCAGCGACATCGACTTGGCCGACCGCCCGTTCCTGACCGGCGAGCGGACGCCCGAGGGCTTCTTCCGCCTGAAAGACGGCACCGGCCTCGATCATTGCATCGCCCGCGGTCTCGCCTTCGCGCCGTACGCCGACCTGCTGTGGTGGGAGACCAGCCACCCCGACCTCGACGACGCGCGCACATTCGCGGAAGCGATCCACGCCCAATATCCGGGCAAGCTGCTGGCTTACAATTGCAGCCCGAGCTTCAACTGGCAGGCCAGGCTCGATCCCGAGACGATCGCCAGGTTCCAGCGCGAGCTGGGGGCGATGGGCTACAAGTTCCAGTTCGTCACGCTCGCCGGCTTCCACAGCCTCAACCATTCGATGTTCGAGCTCGCCAGCGGCTACCGCGACGAGGGCATGGCCGCTTACTCGCGCCTCCAGCAGGCCGAATTCGCGTCCGAGGCCGCCGGCTACACCGCCACCCGCCACCAGCGCGAGGTCGGCACGGGCTATTTCGACCGGGTGGCGATGGCGTTGTCGGGCGGCGGGTCGTCGACCACGGCGCTGAGCGAATCGACCGAAGCCGCGCAATTCGAAGCCGCCTGAGGAGAATGATCATGGGACAGCGTTACTGGGTCATCGGCGGCGAATATCGCGACTGCCGCTTCGACGAAGTCGTTCCCGGGACCGAGGAAATCTCGGGCCCCTTCCCCGACCCGGTTCGCGCGCGCACCGAATGGCAGCGGCTGACCTTCCGCGACCGGCTTGGCGCTACCACCCGCTACGTCATCGCCCATGAGGCGCGCGGGTGAGCGACACGCTGCTCGAAGACGCGCCGGTGCGGGTGGCAGCGAGCGGCCATCCGCGCGCGGCCGAAGTGCTGAGCGGCGACGCGCTGGCCTTGCTCGGCGACCTTCATCGCCGGTTCGACTCGCGGCGGCTGGCACTGCTCGCCGCGCGGGCCGAGCGTCAGTTGCGCTTCGATACCGGCGAGCTGCCCGACTTTCCCGTCGAAACGGCGGCGATCCGCGCCGCCGAATGGAAAGTCGCGCCGGCGCCGCGCGACCTGCAGGATCGCCGGGTCGAAATCACTGGCCCGCCGACCCGCAAGATGGTCATCAACGCGCTCAATTCGGGCGCCCGCGTGTTCATGGCCGACTTCGAGGATTCGACCGCGCCGACTTTTGCCAATCTGATCGACGGCCAGGCCAATCTGATCGACCGGTGGCGCGGCAGGCTGGCCTTCACCGACGATGACACCGGCAAATCCTATGCGGTCGGCGCCAACCCGGCGGTGCTGGTCGTCCGTCCGCGCGGCCTCCACCTCGACGAGCGGCATCTGACGCTCGACGGCCAGCCCCTAGCCGGCGCCTTCGTCGATTTCGCGCTCTACCTCGTCCACAACGCTGCCGCCGCCACCGCCGCCGGGTCGGGCGCTTATTATTACATCCCCAAGCTCGAAAGCGCCGTCGAGGCCGCGCTGTGGGACGAGGTCATCAGCAGGTCGGAGGCGCGGCTCGGCCTCGCCCACGGTTCGGTCAAGGTCACCGTGCTGATCGAGACCATCCCGGCGGCGTTCGAGATGGACGAAATTCTCCACGCGCTGAAGGACCATGTCGTCGGGCTCAATTGCGGCCGCTGGGACTATATCTTCTCGGCGATCAAGCGGATCGGCCGCTCGCCCGACCGGCTGACACCGGACCGCGCGGCGATGACGATGGATAAGGCCTTCCTCGCGGCGTATTCGCTGCGGCTGATCGACACCTGCCACCGCCGCGGCGCGCATGCCATGGGCGGGATGGCGGCGCAGATCCCGGTCAAGGGCGACGCCGCCGCCAACGCCGCCGCGCTGGCCAAGGTTCGCGCCGACAAGCAGCGCGAAGTCGATAACGGCCACGACGGCACCTGGGTCGCCCACCCGGCGCTGGTCGCGGTCGCGCTCGAAGTCTTCGAAGCGATGCCCGGACCCAACCAGCTCGGCCGCCGCCCGCCACGAGTCCCGACGCGCGACGAGATGCTAGAGACTCATTCCGGCGTCCGCACCGAGGCCGGCGCGCGCGGCAATATCCGCGTCGCCATCCAATATATCGCGGCGTGGATCGGCGGGCGCGGCGCGGTCCCGCTCTACGATTTGATGGAAGACGCCGCGACCGCCGAAATCTGCCGCGCCCAATTGTGGCAATGGCTGCGCTTCGAAGCGCCGTTCGATGACGGGGTGCGCTTCAGCCGCGACCTGTTCGAGCATTGGCTGGCCGACGAGATCGCGGCGCTGGCGGGTGTCCCCTACCTCGCCGAAGCGGCCAGCCTGTTCCACCGGCTGGTGACCGACGAAGCATTCGAGGAATTCCTCACGCTGCCAGCGCTGGAGCTGCTCGACTGACCCTTCAGCGCTCGAGCGGGCGCCGCCACAGAATCAGCGGCCCATCCTCGTCATCGACCCGCGTGCCGGCACGCACGAATCCGTTGCGCTCAAGCACCAGCTGCGATGCGGGATTATCGACCGACGTCGCGGCCCGCAGCGCGTTCAGTTCGCGCTCGGCGAGGAGCGGCAGCAATGCGGCGACGGCGCGGCTCGCCAGCCCCTGGCCCCAGCGCGACGGCGCCACGCCATAGCCGATCTCGACCTCCCGGTCGGCGTCGGGCTCGCCCATCAGGCTGACCAGTCCGACGACTTCCCCGCCAACGACGATCATCCAGCTGGCCGGCAGGGGCCGGACGATCGCCAGCACCTCGGGCGGGGCGATGTCCGCAACGGCGGTCAGCGTGCCGGGCGCCGGGCCTTCGCCCAGCAACCAGGCGAAATCCCCGTCATCGGCGCATATCAGCGACAGCTCATCCATATAAAAAGGGCGCCGCGGGAGTGCCCGGGCGCCCTTGATATGATCGCGGCCGCATCGTTCAGGCGGCGGCGGCTTCCTTGGGAAGCGCGGCCTTGGCCTGGGCGATGATCGCCGAGAACGTTTCCGCCTCGTGCATCGCAATGTCGGCCAGCACCTTGCGGTCGAGGTCGATGTTGGCCAGTTTGAGCGCGTGGATGAAGGTGCCGTAGGTCAGCCCCTCCGCCCGCACCGCGGCGTTGATGCGCTGGATCCACAAGGCGCGGAAGCTGCGCTTCTTCACCTTGCGATCGCGATAGGCGTATTGCCCGGCCTTTTCGACGGCCTGGCGGGCGATGCGGATGGTGTTCTTGCGACGGCCGTAATAGCCCTTC